>NZ_CP107985.1:2168250-2478000 GCF_036108815.1 Streptomyces sp. NBC_00353
ACAGGCATGGCAGAACCGGTCGACAGCTCGGCACTGACACCCGGCCGCTGCAGCGCTTCTCTGTTTCCTTCACGGCAGGGCCCCTCTGCCGGGGAAGCTCCCCCGGCAGAGGGGCCCTGCCGCACCCTGAATCGGGCAGTACCCGTCCTCCGCGGCCCGGCCTCGGTCGCCCATGTGCCCGGATCCGGCGCCCGGGGAACCGCATTCGGGGAGCTCCTGCGCACCTGTCGGGTGCCGGGGCTCCGCCGTGAGGAGATCGCCCAGGTCGCGGGAGTCAGGTCAGCAGGGTCACAACGATCGCTGGGCCGGCTCGGCACCGGGAGCAGTGCTCCCGGTGCCGAGCCGGCCCAGCGGTGAGCGAACCGGGTCAGTCGAAGACAGGACCGACGGTGCGGCTGCGCTTCATCTCGTAGAAGCCCGGTATGGAGGCGACGATCAGGGTGCCGTCCCACAGCCGTCCGGCCTCTTCGCCCTTGGGGGCGGGTGTGACGACCGGGCCGAAGAACGCCACTTGGCCGGCATCGGTGGCCGAGGCCGGTACTGCGATGACGGGACTGCCGACATCCTCACCGACCAGAGCGATGCCCTTCTGGTGCGAGGCCCGCAGCGCCTCGTCGTAGGCCTCTGTGTCGCCGGTATCGGCCAGGCCCACGGGGAGTCCGACATCGCGCAGGGCGGCTTCGATGGTCGGGCGGGTCCTGGGCTGTTGCTGCAGGTGAAATCGGGTGCCGAGCGCGGTGTACAGAGGCTCCAGCACGTCGGGGCCGTGGGCCTGCGAGGCTGCGGTCAGGACACGAACCGGTGCCCACGCCTGCCCCATCAGGACACGGATGCGTTCGGGCAGTTCGTCGAGGCGGCCTTCATTGAGGACGGCCAGGCTCATCACATGCCAGGTGGTGGTGACGGGCCGGACTTTTTCGACCTCCAGCATCCAGCGGGAGGTCAGCCAGGTCCACGGGCACACGGGGTCGAACCAGAAGTCGACCGGCGTGTGGGTGCGGGGGTCGTTCACGAGGGAATCCAAGCGCAGTCAGGGAGCCCGCAGGACGGGCCGGGGAAGGTTGAGCGGTCGGATGGCACCGATGCGGGTGCCGGAAGGCGGCAGGGCGTGGCACGGCTGCCCCTGCCGCGGTGCGGACCGGCCTGGTCACGGAGAGTATGAGATAGCCGACCGGTCACCTATCAGACTGGACGGCTGGTCGAGAATTGTCAAAGTGCCGACGGACGGAACTCGACTCCCCGCCTCGACCATGCCTGGGCGGTGGGGAGCCGAGCACAGGTAGAGATGTGCGGTCAGACGGCGCGGGCGATCCCGCCCGGGTCGTTGGGGTGTGACTGGACAGCGGTGACCACCGCCGCCATCCATGGCCACAGGGGCAGCGTGCCGAGCACCCCCTCGTACAGCTCGGCCTCGTCGGCGGCTCGCCACAGACCGACGCTGCGCAGTTCACCCACCGGGCGCCACAGCCTGACCAGATGGCCTGCGGCGGCCAGCTCGCCGGCCCGGACGGCTTCGGCCGCGCGGCGGCGGTCGACCTCGGCCGGATCGGTGCCCTCGGGAACGGTGGTGGTGAGCCCGACCAAGAACTCCTGCATGGTCTTACCTCTCTCAATACTGATGGGACTTGGGTGCGCCGGGACGCACGGAACGGGGCGGTGCCGGATTTCCCCGGCACCCGGTGCCCGCCGAGGCGAGCACCATCAGACGCACTGCCGGACCGACCGTCGCCCGCGACAGGACCGGTGATGCGAACCAGTTGCGCCCTGGGACCGCCCCGGATGCCGGCCGGGCACCTGCACGGTGACGTACTGCCGCTTCTCCACAGCCCTGCAGTCCGCCGGCAATCAAGGACACCACCGATTTCGGGTCAATAGTCGACCGGTCTATTAGACTATAGTCGAGCGGTCATATACTGGCGACATGGGACGGACCAGTGATGCCAAAGAGAAGATCCTCAGCGCCGCGCACACGCTCATCGAGCTGCGCGGCTACTCGGCTCTGGGTGTGGCCGAGATCTGCAAGACAGCCGGAGTGCCCAAGGGCAGCTTCTACTACTTCTTCGAGTCCAAGGAGGCTCTCGCGCTCGCCGTGATCAACGAGCAGTGGGCCGAACAGCAGCGCGACTGGACCCGCATCCTGAAGAGCGAGGCGCCGCCACTGCAGCGGCTGCGGCAGCTGTTCGAGGAGACAGAAGCCGACCAGCGGGCCGGCCAGCAGAGCTGCGGGACCGTTTCGGGCTGCATGTTCGGGAATCTCACCCTGGAGATGAGCAACCAGACCGAAGCTGTCCGCGAGCACCTACAGGCGATCTTCGAGGCCCAGGTCGAGATGGTCGACTCGGTCATCACCGAGGCCCTGGGGCGTGGCGAGGTCACCGTCACCGACACGCGTGAAGCTGCCCGGTCCGTGGTCGCGCAACTCGAGGGCCAGGTCTTGTTCGCCAAGCTCTACAACAACACTTCCCAGCTCAGCGCCCTCTGGACGAACTGCGTGGCACTGCTGGGCGCCCGCACGGCGCAGGCGCCGGCCAACGCCTGACACCGCAGCTGCAGACCTCGAGCTGCAGCTCGTCGTGGCCGGTGGGGCAGGGCGGTTCCGGAGAAGCCTTGGGTCCGGTGGCGGAATGCTGCCCGGGCCGGGCGACACGCACCACCTCGCACGACAGGTCGGCGACCGTCCCGCGTGCCGACCGGAGCGCGGTTCGCGGGAGACCCGACAAAGCGGGCGTCACCGCCTCGCAGGAGGAACACACGCATCATGATCTCGCCACTGGCCGCTCTCGGAGTGAGCACCCCGATTCTCGCCGCACCGATGGCCGGCGGCCCCACCACGCCCGCGCTGGTCACCGCGGCGGCCCGGGCGAACAGCCTCGGGTTTCTTGCGGGCGGCTACCGAACCGCCGACGCCCTGGCCGGGCAGATCGCCAAGGTCCGCTCCGACGGCGTGGGCTTCGGGGTCAATCTCTTCGCGCCCAACCCCGTTCCGGTTGAGCCGGAAGCCTTCCGGCGCTACGCCCGCGCTGTCGCACCCGAGGCCCGGGCCTACGGCGTCGACGTCCATACAGCCGAAATCGTCGAGGACGACGACAACTGGCAGGACAAGGTCCACCTGCTACTGACCGACCCGGTACCGGTCGTCAGCTTCACCTTCGGCATCCCGGAGGCAGCGGTGATCGCCGCGCTGCGCGCCGCGGGGACCCTGGTCGTCCAGACGGTCACCTCGGCTGCGGAGGCCCGCCTGGCCGCGGAGGCCGGCGTGGACCTGCTGGCCGTGCAGGCCTCGGCAGCAGGAGGACACTCCGGCACGCTCACCCCGCAGCACATTCCGGCGGCCGTCCCCCTGACCGACCTCCTGGGCGAGGTGCGCCAGGCGGTGTCCCTGCCGCTCGTCGCCGCAGGCGGAGTGGCGACCCCGGCGGACGTGGCCGGGGCACTGCGTGCCGGAGCCACAGCTGTCATGGTCGGCAGCGTCCTGCTGCGTGCCGACGAGGCCGGCACCTCACGACCCCACAGGGCTGCGCTCGCCGACCCGGCACGGCGCCGGACCGTGGTGACCCGGGCGTTCACGGGGCGTCCCGCACGGGCACTGCGCAACGACTTCACCGACCGCTACACCGACCTCGCCCCCGCCGGCTATCCCGCACTGCACCACCTGACCAGCCCGATGCGCAGAGCTGCCGCCGCCGCGGACGATCCCGAACGGATCAATCTGTGGGCCGGCACCGGATACCGGCATGCCGCAGCCGAACCCGCCGGGCAGATCCTGCAGGGGCTGGCGTCCGAGCTCTGACCGGCACACCGTGCACGACGTCCGGCACGCTCCGGGCGACGCCGGCGCAGGACATCGGGGCCCTCAGACCAACGAAACTCCGAGCAGGGCCTCCAGCTGCGCGATCGTCTCTTTCGGGTCCTTGGCGTGGACGCCCGCCAGCCCCAACTCCGCTGCCGGCGCGAGGTACTGCTCGGTATCGTCCACGAAGACACAGTCCTCGGCGGGCTTGCCGAGCATCTCCAGCATGAGCTGGAAGACGGCCGGCTCGGGCTTGCGCATCCCGTGTTGCTCGGAGATCACCACGGCGTCGTACAGCTGGTCCAAGTCGTACCCGTCGTACAGATTCCACGGGTCGAGACCGACGGAGTTGGACAGGATCCCCACCGCCACCCCGGCCCGCCGGGCGGCGGCCGCAGCCTTGATCATGGTGGTCTCCGGACGCAGATCCGCGAAGATACGGCCCATGAGATTGTCGGCGGCCACACCGAGCTTCCTCGCTGCCGCGATGTTCCACTCCGCCTGAGTGACCGCTCCGCGTTCGAGGTCGTGGGTGCGCCGGACTGCGTCCTCATCGAGGTACAGCGCGGCGACGCAGGCGCCTTCAGCCAGACCCTCGCGCTGCTCGAAGGCGAGCACGGCGGGCAGGAGAGGCGTAGTCAGAACGCCGCCGAAGTCGAGGATGAGGCCGGTGCGGTGGGTCATGACGGAACTCCAGATGCAGTAGCAGGGGCACGGGCGCCGCCTGACCGGAACGGAAAGTGGTGTGGCGGGACGTCAGCCGGGCCTTGTCGGACGAACCCGTCCACGACCGTCCCGACGTCGAAAACGCCCGACTCGCCTGCGCGCTGCCGAGGGAGGGGACTGCTCAGCGGCTCCGCTGTGCGTGGTCCTGCAGGAGGCCGGCGACATCGGACGCCTGCACCCCCTCCTCACCCCAGGGCCTGACTACGGTATCGCAGGCCTTCAGGGCGTCGGACTGCCCACCTGCACTCCTCGATGTCACCGTCGCGTCTGTCGTCGACGTCGACGGCTTCTGACGCCCGCTCCGGTCCTCGCGTTCCACGGGCAGCAACGCCGGTCCGGTCCCCTCACGACAGCCGCGATCTCGCTGTTCCGCTGACGTACTGTTCGGCGGCGGCCCGCGTCGCCGGAGACCTTCGGCGCCTCGAAGGATCCGAAGAAGGCCCCCAGAACCTTCGCCCGCAAGCCGCCGGCCGCTCACGGCGTCGGCCTCGACGAGATCCAGGCACCCCGAAGCGGCACAGGCCGGCACACCATGGCTCAGGCGTCCGGGATCGGCACGTCCAGAGAGACGGTCTTGCCACGGCCGTTCGGGGAGCTGTTCCACAGCCCGGCCAGGGCCTCCACGATAAGGAGACCACGGCCGTGCTCGGCCTCTGCGTTTCCCTCCTCGGAGAGCGACAGGGGCGAAGGTACGGGCGGGTTGCTGTCGGAGTCCCGCACCTCCAGCCGCACGCGATCCGTGTACGCCCGCAGCCGCACATCGACGTCGCTGCCCGCGTGGATGATCGCGTTGGTCACGATCTCGGAGACCATGAGCTCGAGGTCGTCCGACATTTCCGCCAGCCCCCAGGACCGCAACCTCTGCTCCACGAAACTGCGGGCCGCCTTGACCCCGTGCAGGTCGCGACGCTGGATGTGCAGACTCCCCGTCCGCGTCACACCCTCGACACCGGCTCCTTCATAGCGGGCGAGGAGCAGCACCGCGTCATCGCGGCGCTGATGGGGGCCCGCCGCCTCGGCGATCAGGCGGTCGGCCAACTGCTCGAGATCGGACCCGGCCTCGCTGCTGCCGGAGCCGAGCAGCGTTTCCAGAGTGGCCCCCGGGCCGGTCGCGGCGCAGTCGACCAGGCCATTCGAATACAGCATCAGGACGGACCCGGGGTCAAGAACGTGCTCACGCCCGCGGTAGCCGTCCATCGTCGCGACGCCCAGAGGCACGTTGGCAGGTGCTTCCAGAGGGCCGATGCTCCCGTCGGGCCGTTGCACCAGCGGCTGGGGATGACCGGCCAAGGCCACCTCGGCCATGCCGTCTGCCGTGTCCAGGGCGACGACGCAGCACGTCACGAGCAGTTCCGTACCCAGTTCGGCGAGCAGCCTGCCGGTCCGGTCGATCACCGCGGCGGGGCGGTGGCCCTCGGTTGCGTAGGCCACCACCGCACTACGCGCCTGGCCCATGACGGCGGCGCTCGCCATGGCGTGGCCTTCCACGTCACCGACGACCAGCACGACTCTCTCACCCGGCAGTTTGATCACGTCGTACCAGTCACCGCCCACCTGGGAAGTGACCGTGGCAGGCCGATAGCGCGCTGTGGTGGTCAGTCGGGGCAGCTCGGAGAGCGTGGCCGGGAGGAGCCACCGTTGGAGGCATTCGGCAACCGCGCGCTGCTCCATGCCGAGTTGGACGCGCTCCACCGCCGCGCCCAGGGCTCCTGCCATCATGCTCAGGATGGCCCTCTCCTCGGGCGGGAAGCCGCGGGGCGCGTCGAACGACAGGCAGCAGACGCCGACGACATTCTTGCTCTCGATGAGAGGAAGATCGATGACGTGCCTGCTTCCGACGAGAGGGAGGTACGCCTCGGCTTCCGGCTCGTCCTCGGGGCAGTCGGAGTCGGTAGCCGACAGCCGGCCGCCGGAGAAGAACAGCGGACGCCCCCGGACCGCCTCCGCCGCCGGCGTCCGGGCGTCCAGCCTGGCGCCATGGAGGTTCCGGACCATGCCGGAGGAGTCCCCGCTGTGCCCGAGAACCCACAGGCGGCCCTCGTCGACCGAGGCCAGGACCAGGCCCTGGGCGCGAAAGGGGGACATGACGCAGTACCGGGCTGCCCCGACGATGTGGTCCATGGTCGTGGCCTGGTTCAGCATGTCGGCAAGACGCTTCTGCGGGTACAGGAGGCTCGTGCCCGCGGAGCCAGGAACGCCGGGCACCCCCCAGCCCGGCGTGCAGAGGGCTGGATCCGCACCGAATGCCGGCACGAGTACCGGCATGTGACCTGGTGTGATCGCGACGCCGCTCTCCGCCAGTTCCGTCAGGGCCACCGCCAACTCGTCACCGATCTCCGTCAATCCTGTGCAGTCCGCTGCCTCGCAGCCGCCCTGGGTCTCCAGCCGAAGGACGGTGATGGCGCCGAAGCGGTGGTTCGCGGCGATGACAGGAGCCGAAATGGCGATGTACGGATAGGGCGGCACCGGCTGCTGGTCCGCCGCGGCCGGGTCGGGATCGGTCAGGACGGTCAGCCGTCCTGAGGCCAGGGCACGTGCGGAGGCGTAGGGCGCGTCCAGCTCCATCCGCCCGGGGAGTGTGAAAGAGGAAGGCGGGCTGCCGCCGATCATCGCGGCCCGGAGTCGGGTGTGGTCTTCGTCCAAGAGGTAGACCACTGCCGCCACGGCATCCAGCCGGTGCACGGTCTCGCGGAGCGCGCGGTACAGGGTCGCCGCCACATCAGTGCCCCGGATCCGCGTGGACCCGCCTCTGCGGCGGTGTTCTCCGACTGCGCTGGTGTTCTTCACAGAACGGCTCCCTATACCGGGAGTATAAATTCAGCGGTGGCCCGTCGCTCATGAATGAGCAGGCACTGAGCCCTGGGGCGAGTGTCAGGGGCAGGACGCCCGGTCGAGCGGACCACCACTCACCACCCGGTAGACATTGGGCAGGCCGGAGACAGTCCGGGGGCTGGTCTTCCCGTCCAGGGTCGCGGTGACGGTGCCACCGGCATCGAGGTCCGCCGCGCCAGTGCCCCCGGTCGGAAATCGAGCGCTGGAGCACGTCACGCGAGTGCGTAGGGCGTCACGGCCTTCGCCGCGGCGCACGTCGAGGGCGCGGAGGACCGCGCCCTCGACGGCCCGGAAGGCTGAGGCGGCTGCGGCCTCAGGCGACGGTGGCCTCGATGGCGACCGGGATGTCGAGCGCCTTGGAGTACGGGCAGATCTCGTGGGCGCCCGCGCCGAGTTCCTCCGCGGTCTTCTGGTCCACCCCGCTGAGCTCCAGGTGAAGAACGGCGCTGAGGCTGTAGTCGCCCGTCTCGTGCTTGTGGTGCAGGGTGACCTCGGCGACGACGGCCAGGTCCTTCAGAGAAACCTTTCTCTTCGCAGCAGTGATCTTGACCGCACCCAGGAAGCAGGACGCCCACCCCGCGGCGAGAAGCTGCTCAGGATTGGTGGCTCCGCCGGCGCCGCCCATCTCCTGCGGGATGGCAAGGGTGAGGTCGAGCAGACCGTCGGTGGACTGGGCGCGGCCGCCGTTGCGGCCCTCGCCGGTCGCGGTGACAACGGCCGTGTAGTTCGTCTCAGCCATGCTGATGCCTTTCTCGCTCGCCCCAGGTGGACCACCCAGGAGCGTCACCCGTCTGGATGGTGATGACCTTGCCATGGCAATCCGTCACCCGTCAAACAGGTGACGAATTGCCTTGCCGTGAGGGCGCACGTCACGTCGGGACCCGTGGACTCCGGACACCGGGGCCCGCAAGACGGCAGCTCGGGCCCCGCCCCAGCGGCGCTTGACACATTTAAGACGACCGACCATATTGAAATTCCGGAGCGGGCACGTGCACCGCTCCGAAGCACCGCGGGCAAGGCGTGCCGCCGCTTGCGCCGCCACTGCCGCGGTACCGGCGCCCAGCCGCCCGCACCCGCCATCAGCCAAGGAGAACCATGTCCACCTATCGCGCAATCGAAGTCACAGGGGCGCGGAACTTCGAGCTGGTCACCCGAGAGGTCCCCACGCCGCCCGCCGGGCACGTGAGGCTGCGGGTGGAGAGCTGCGGGGTCTGCCACTCCGACGTGCTTGCCGTGGAGGGCCTGCGGGCCGATCCGGCGCAGCCGATCGTTCCCGGCCACGAGGTCGTCGGTGTCATCGACGCCGTCGGCGAGGGTGTGCACACCTGGCACATCGGGGACCGGGTGGGCGTCGGCTTCCTCAACGGCCACTGCGGCGAGTGCACGCCCTGCCGCCGCGGAGACTTCGTCAATTGCACGAACCAGCCCCAGACCGGGACGACCACGGACGGCGGATACGCGGAGGTGCTCATCGCCCGCAGCAGCGGCCTGGTCCGGGTGCCGGACGGCATGTCCCCCGTCGATGCCGCCCCGCTGCTCTGCGCCGGCCTGACCACCTTCAGCGCCCTGCGCCAGCTCGACGCCCGCCCCGGCGCCCTCGTCGCGATCCAGGGCATCGGAGGCCTCGGGCATCTCGGACTCCAGTACGCCACCCGGCTCGGCTACCGCGTCGCGGCCATCGCCCGGGGTCAGGAGAAGGAGCAGCTCGCTGTCGAGCTGGGCGCGAGCCACTACATCGACAGCTCGGCGGAGGACCCCGGTGCCGCGCTCCAGAAGCTGGGCGGGGCCGACGCCATCATCGCCACCGCGGCAAGCGGCGGCTCGATGACGCCGCTGATCCCGGGCCTGGCTCCGCGCGGGCACATGGTGGTGGTCGGCATCGCCCCGGACCCCGTCTCGATCTCCACACCGGATCTCGTCCTGGGCACGCGCACCATCAGCGGGAGCCTCACCGGCTCCTCCATGGAGAACGAGGACAACCTCGACTTCAGCAGCCGCTTCGGCATCCGTCCGATGGTGGAGACGTTGCCGCTGGCGCAGGCGCCCGAGGCGTACGAGCGGATGATGTCCGGCCGGGCCCGCTTCCGGGTCGTACTGGACATGACCGCCTGAGTACGGCCCGGGGGTGCCCATGAGCCGCCCGCCAGGCGCCGTTTGACTATGCCGAGGCGACCGACCATATTGCGATGCGGAGGTGGGATCATGGCCCGACGAAGCATGCGTGAAGAGATCGTCGACGCGGCGGTCGCGCAGTTCCACTCGAAGGGGTACAACGCCGCCGGCGTCAAGGACATCACCGATGCCGCCGGCACCCCCAAGGGGTCGTTCTACAACCACTTCGAGAGCAAGGAGTCACTGGCCGTCGTCGCCCTGAACCGCTACGGCGCGAGCCGGCGGCTGGAGGACCTGGCAGCGTCCGGCATCGCACCGCTGGTGCGTCTGCGCAAGCACTTCGAGTTCCTGCGCGACGAGACCGTGGACGCGGGATTCGCCCGGGGCTGCCTGATCGGGAACTTCGGGACCGAGGTCGCCGACCACAGCGAGACGATCCGTGCCGGTGTCCGCGAGTCGCTCGGCCAGTGGGCCTCGATGATCTCCGGCGTGCTCGTCGAGGCACAGCAGGCCGGCGCGGTGCGAGCGGACCTCGACACGGAGAAGACGGCGCGGTTCCTCCTCAACGCATGGGAGGGCACGCTCATCGCCGCGCGCTCCAGCCGGTCGCGCGACGACTTCGACGACTTCTTCGACACGGCCTTCGGGACGCTGCTCGCGCCGCCGCCGGCAGAGGCTCAGCCGTAGAACCACGGGTGGGAAATGCCACCCGCCATGCCGGAGGGAAGGGCCCAGCCCCTCCCTCCGGATCAAGATCCGGACACTCCCCCGTCCACCCGCAGCGTCCGGCACCGTCCACGCCGCTCCCCCGCACGCCCAGGCCGCCCTGCGGCGCACCGGTACGCGTGGCCCCGGCCGGACAGGACCCGTTCCGCAAGCTTCGGCTTTCACGAGCCCTCCCCTTGATCGAAACAGCACGACGCGAGCCGACGGACCCAGTACCGCCCGGCGGGCCCGCGCGTTCCCGGCGGTGCCTGCACTCGCGTCCTGTCGGCGAGCGGCATCCCCCTCCAATTTCTTGACAGCTCAAGGACGCGGTATTTCTACTTGACCTCGCAAGCATATGATTGACGAGACAAGTAAACTTGTCGCGTTCGGGTAGGCGAAGGGTCAACCGGTCAGGATCGGCATCATCCTCGGCGGCACCCGCGCGGCGAGTACCTGTGCCTGACGGGTGCGGAGGCCCGCCCTTGTCGGTCGTCCGAGGACGGGAACGACCGACGGCGCAGACCGAGCAGCACACCGGAGAAGGAGCCTGTCATGACCAACCGTTCCGCGCCCCATGGGGACGGGCATCCGATCACCCTTGGATTGGACACCTTCGGCGACGTGACCAACGACGCCCAAGGTCGGCCGCTCACGCATGCCGAGACGATCCGGAACCTGGTGGAGGAGGGAGTACTGGCCGACCAGGTCGGCCTCGACCACTTCGCCATCGGGGAGCATCACACCGACTGGATGCCGCTCTCGGCGGCCGACGTGGTCCTCGCCGCGATCGCCTCACGCACCTCGCGCATCCGCCTCGGATCGGGCGTCACCGTCATCAGCTCCGACGACCCCGTCCGCGTCTACCAGCGATACGCCACGCTGGACGCGGTTTCCAACGGCCGTGCAGAGGTGATTCTCGGCCGCGGATCGAGCACCGAATCCTTCCCGCTCTTCGGCTACGAACTCAGCGATTACGACCGTCTTTTCGAGGAGAAGGTCAGCCTGTTCGCCGAGCTTCTGAAAGAGAAGCCGGTCTCCTGGTCCGGTACCACCCGGCCGAGCCTGGACGGCCTGTCCGTCTTTCCGCACAGCGAGTCGGGCGCGATCCCGACCTGGCTCGGTGTCGGCGGCAGCCCCGAGTCGGTGGTCCGCACGGCTCGGCACGGCTTCTCGCTGATGCTCGCGATCATCGGTGGCCCGACGGCCCGGTTCGCTCCGTTCGCCGATCTCTTCCGTGAGGCCCTCGACAAGCTCGGTCAGCCGGCCCGGCCCGTCGGTGTCCACTCTCCCGGCCACGTGGCTGCGACGGACGAGCAGGCGGTGGATGAGTTCTGGCCGTACTACGAGAACACGATGCGGATGGTGGCACGCCAACGCGGTTTCCGCGCGCCGACGTTCGAGCACTTCAGGCACGACGTCGGCCCCGATGGAGCCTTGTACGTCGGGTCGCCCGAAACCGTGGCACGGAAGATCGCCACCACGCTCCGGACACTGGGCGCGAGCCGTTTCGACCTGAAGTACGGGATGAACGGTCTGCCGCACAAGGAACTGATGACCACCATCGAGCTCTTCGGCACCCAGGTGGCGCCGCTGGTGCGCGACATGATGACCTCCTGAGGCATCACGGCATCACGTTCAGCGGGACCCGGCGGAAACTGCCCTGCCCCCGCCCCACGGGCGGCACCACAGGGCAGTTGTTCCGGACAATCGCCCCCTCGGCAGGCTTTGTCCTGCAAAGCTGGCGAGGTGATGTATGTCGTGACGGTGGATGCCCAGACCGCCGGTGGCACCCCGGAGATGGACGAGTTGCAGCGGGTCGGGGCCGTCGCGCTGCTGGAGCAAGGTTTCGACTCGTTGAGGGGGTCGAGTCCGAGGACGGGATGGAGGTGGAGGTCATCGACACCATCGTCGCCGTCCGTCCCGGTGGCGCGCTGTTGAAGGTCTTCGCGCACGCCCCGACCCTGGAGACCGCCGAGGAGGCAATCCGTGCCCTCGTTGAAGAGATCCTGGAACGTACGGAATCGCTTCCGAGTGGATTGTCGGGAGGTGCGAGGTGCCGCTCCACCCGGATCTCACCCAGGAAAGCCTGGACGCCGCCACAGGCGCGGACACCCCGCCCGCTGATCCCTCCGCGCGACGCGCCTACCTGGCCCGGACTCCCCACCCGTCCGCGCCGAGCGAGGCGGAGCCGGCGGCGGATGCCGCGAAGATCCGCCGCCAGATGCTGTCCCTTGCCGCCGGTCTCAAGGCCTTCGCGCCGGGCATGTTCGGTGTGGTCACCGAAGAGGACGAGGAGAGTTTCGGCGACTACGAGGGCACCGCACAGGAGGACGCACAGCTCGCCGCCGGCGCCCTGATGTGGGCGACGAACGTGATGGTCGATCAGCTGTTCGTGACTCCTCCCCGGCGTGAACGCCGGGGCTTCTCACTAAGCCGTGTCGGCGTTGCGACGGACCAGCCCGGCCCGTAGAACGTTCAGGGCGCCCACCGTGTCGGCGTGCGCGGTGTGGCCGCACGCGGTGCAGTGGAACTTCGCCTGTGTGGGCCGGTTCTCCTTCGCGGTGTGCCCGCATGCGGGACACCGCCGGGAGGTGTTGCGGGGGTCCACGGCCATCACTTCCCGCCCGGCACTCTCAGCCTTGGCATTCAGGATCGCGAGGAACACCCCCCAACCAGCATCTGCAATGGAACGGTTGAGCCCGGCCTTGGCGGCGGCCCCGTTGGGCAGGAAACTGCCGGGGACCTCGGGGTCCGGTCTCGGTGCGGGCGCCTTGCTCATGTTGCGGATCTTAAGGTCTTCGTGCGCGATGAAGTCGTGCTCACGGACCAGGTGGAGGGCGGTCTTGTGCGCGTGGTCGAACCGCTGGCGCCGCACCTTGCCGTGCAGGGACGCGACCTTCTCCACCGCACGCTGATGGTTGGCCGTGCGGTTCTTCACCTTGCGCCGCGGGAACCGGGACAGGGCCTGCTGCGCGGCCTGAAGCTTCACAGCGGCCTTGCGAGCGTGCCTCGGGTTGGGCACGAACCCGCCGCCCGAGTCGGCGAGGAAGTTCGCGATGCCCAGGTCGATGCCGACCATGCTGCCCGTTGCCGGGAGCCGTTCGGGCTGGTCCTGTTCGGCAGTCAGCACGACGAACCACTTGCGGCCCTCACGCTTGACCGAGACGGTCTTGACCTTGCCGGCCACGGGCCGGTGCTGGTTGACCTTGACATGCCCGATGCCCTGGAAGCGGACGCGGGTCACCCGGTCGTGCGGGGTGGAGTCCCACCGGACCCCGTCGCCCTCCTTCGGGAACTCCACCGTGTCGAACCAGCTCACCCCACGAAAACGCGGATACCCCGGAGTCTGGCCGACTGTGACCCGGCGGAAGAACGCGACGAAGGCCTTGTCCAGACGGCGCAGCGTGGCCTGCTGCGAGGAGAACGACCAACGCCCCTGACGCTCCGGATCGAACGCCCGGATGTCCTTGAGCTGGGCGGACTGCTGCCCGTACCTGATGCTCGTCTTCGAGGGATGACGGTAGGCATCGCGCCGTTCCTCTAACGCCCCGTTGTACAGGGAGCAATGATCGCGCAGCATCTCACCGAGCGCGACCGACTGCCGGGCGGTGGGCCGCATCAGAAACTTGTACGCACGAATCACCCGGCCCACCCCCCTTTGCGGTCAGTACGGTCAACATAGCTGGCGCCACTGACAACGCAGGGCGCTCCGCGCCTCCGGGCCAAGGATCGCATTCCCGCCCGGCCTGAAGGCCGGGATTCCCTGCGAAGATCAGGGATGGACGTCCAGACCCTCACCGACGAGGAGGGACAATCGTTGGAACAGTAGTAGCTTCCGCTGACGACGGCATCGCTCCTGCCGGCCTCTGGCGGCAACCCGACTCTTCATCATCAACAGTCCAGCGAAAGGCCGCCCATGAAGCGAACGTTCACGTTGATCACCGCGCTGGTCTTCACCGTACTGTCGCTGACAACGGCGCACGCCGCGGTCAAGAAGGCCAAGCCCCCGCTCAGTTGCGAGTCTCGGACGTTCACCTCCAGCCCGGGCCCGCGCTTCAACGACCCGGAGGACCCCGCCGCCCAGATGAAGATCATGGGCCCGATCATCGAATCGATCAACAGCGCCAGCTGCGGGCAGACCATCCGCGTCGCCATGTACTCGATCAGCATCGCACAGCCGGGCCCGGACTTCGCCAACGCCCTTATCGCCGCGCACCAGCGCGGCGTCATCGTAAAGGCGCTGATGGACGCTCACAGCGACAATTCGATCTGGCAGTCGATGGTCACCGAGTTGGGTAACGACCCGCGAGCCTCCAGCTTCGCCGCGCTGTGCCCGGGCGGCTGCCTGTCCCACTACGGCGGCTCCGCCCTCCACGCGAAGTACTACATGCTCAGCGGCGGGCTCGATGCGAACAGGACCGTGACCGTCAGCAGCGCCAACCCCACCTCCGCCCAGGCCAGCACCGCGTGGAACAGCAGCGCCACCGTCAAGGGCAACGTCGACCTGTACAACTCCTACGTCCGCTACTTCACCGCCATGGCCAGGGGGGCGATCTACGGCCCGGGCCCGCTGGCACCCGACTACTACAACTCCACCAGCGCCACGGCCGCCAGGAAACTGTCCCCGCCCTCCTACCAGTGGCCCAAGGCGCGCAACAGAAGCGACACCTGGGTCGACTTCCTGAGCAACATCAAGGCGCCGGCCACGATCAACATCGCCATGTTCCAGTGGACCTCTCACGGGCAGCCGGGCGACCGGAACTATCTGGAGCTGCCGAAGAAGCTGGTGAGTCTGGCACGAACCGGCGTCAAGATCCACATTCTCATCACCGCCGGCCAGGTAGATGACAGCGTGCAGAGCTACCTGAAGAACCGGCCGAATATCGACGTGCACGACACCACCCACGGCACCGACGCGAACGGCAACGCTCTGCACTACACGCACGACAAGTACATGATGGTCAGCGGCAGTTACGCGGGTGCGTCCGACTCCAGGATCGTGTTCGTCGGGTCCTCGAACTGGACGAGCAACGGCGTCTGGCACAACGACGAGTCGAACCTGAAGCTGATCGGCCGGTCCAGCTACGACACGTTCATGGCGGACTGGCAGAACCAGTACGACCGCTGCTGCGGGACCGTGCCGCGGCAGTTGAGCGCCGAGAAGCGCGCCGAGAATACGGCACGAGAGATTCCGATCGATCCGAGGCAGGTCCAGGAATAGGCGTTCTGGGTCCGAACAGTGCCAGCGAGCTCCAACCTGGCTGGTATGGCGGATAGTTGGGGCGAGTGGCGTCCGGACGTGAAGATGCTCCTGATAGACGAGGTCACGACCAAGATCGCCTGTCCACCAGGAGCTTCCGCGTGCCTGTCTGCCCAGCCGGCGTCGATCGTCCACCTCGGCTCTGCGCTACCTCGCCTGTGAGCTCGCCGCACGTTCGCCGGGAACAGGGCACGCGCTGGGCGTCGGCTGTCCGCCGGACGGCAAGCGCTGCTGGTTCTGGCGCATCTGCGCTGCGGTCACACCTACGCCCGACTGAGCGCCGGGTTCGCCATGGGCATCACCACCGCCTACCGGGCGTCGCCGAGACCGAGGTCGTCCGTGTTCCCGACCGCGGCCACTGGGACAAGCTCTCCCCAGGGTCAGCAGGACGTTCTTCCCCGGCCTGGAACGGGCACTGGACCTGACCAACACCGGCCCGCTCATACTGCTGACCGGTCCTTGAAATCGGACATGGGCCCAAGATTTCGCATGGCCCCATACCGTCGGCCCCGGTTATGGGGACGCCGCTCCCAGCCCCGCTCCCACGAGGAGCGAGCGTGACCTGCACGAAGAGCGCAAGCCCATACCCATAAGCCCCCCGAACGACGGGAGCCAGCGGTCACAAAACGGATACGAATGTGAACGCGCGGGCAAGAAGTCGAATACGTGGACAGCGGTCCGAGTGGGAGCAATACGTTAAGGGAACTTGGAGCGAGTGCGCTCCCTGGGAGCGAGCCCGGGAACAGAAAAAGGGCCGTTATGAAAACGGCCCTTCACCTGCGACGTTCGATACGTTCGAACTGTCGGGACGACAGGATTTGAACCTGCGACCCCTTGACCCCCAGTCAAGTGCGCTACCAAGCTGCGCCACGTCCCGATGCGCGCCTGACCTGGGCTTTTCTCCTGGCCGAACGCGCATGAGAACAATACCGCACTTGGGCCGGTGCTCACGAACGCCTTTCGGTACTTGACCTCGACCAAACTTGAGGTTGAACGCTGGGACGCATGACGATCAAGACCGCCGCACCGGCGCTCCCGTACCGCGACCTGAACCGCCTGATGAGCCTGATGACGGGCGACGAGAAACACGGGCCCGCGGCCACCTCGACCCTCGACGCACTCTGGGTGCTGTACCACCGCGTGCTGCGCGTCACACCGGCCACGGTGGACGATCCTGAGCGCGACAGGTTCCTGCTCTCGAAGGGGCACGGGCCGATGGCGTACTACGCCGTCCTCGTCGCGCACGGCTTCTTCGACGAGGATCTGCTGCCCGGTTTCGGCGGGTACGACTCGCCGCTGGGACACCACCCGGACCGATTGCTCGTCCCGGGCGCCGAGATCGGCAGCGGATCACTGGGACACGGGCTGCCGCTGGCCGTCGGCAGCGTGCTCGGCCTGCGGGCGCAGGGGCTCACCGGTCCCCGGGTCTGGGTCCTGATCGGGGACGCCGAGCTGGACGAGGGCAGTAATCACGAGGCGATCGCCTACGCCGGTCCGGCCGGCCTCGACCAGCTGCACACCCTGGTGATCGACAACGCCTCCGCGACCCATGGCCGGCCCGGCGGCATCGCGTCCAGGTTCGAGGCGGCCGGCTGGTGGGCCCTGACCGTGGACGGGCGCGATCACGAGGCGCTGTACGCGGCGTTCACCGCAGCGCACCCCGGCCGACCCCTCGCAGTGATCGCCCGCGTCGCCCCCAAGAGCTGAAGACCGCACCACGGCACACCAGCACATCCGCTCACCGGAACGAGGAGTACCACCTCTCATGGACACCATGCGTGAACGCTTCATCACCACCGCGTCCCACCTCCTGGACGACGACCCCAGGCTCGCCGTCGTGCTGGCCGAGATCAGCCGCGACGGCTTCGACCGGGCCGAGCGCACCCATCCGGACCGGGTGATCAATGTCGGCATCCGGGAGCAGCTGCTGATCGGCGCCGGGGCCGGACTGGCGCTGACCGGGATGCGGCCGATCATCCACACGTTCGCCCCCTTCCTGGTGGAGCGGCCGTTCGAGCAGGTGAAGCTCGACTTCGGGCATCAGGGCGTGTCCGGGGTACTGGTCAGCGCCGGAGGTTCGTACGACTGGCCGGCCGCGGGCATCACCCATATGGCACCGGGCGATGTCGCCCTGATGGACACCCTCGACGGCTGGACCGTGCAGGTCCCGGGCCACCCCGACGAGGCCGAGACCCTGCTGCGCGAGGCCGCCGCCGGGGAGGGCCGGGTCTATCTGCGGCTCTCGCTCCAGCAGAACGAGCGGGCCCGGCCGGTCGGCGCCGGGTCCGGATCGACTCCGGTGCGGGAGGGGAGCCAAGGCGTGGTGATCGCCGTCGGGCCCATGCTCGACAATGTGCTCGCAGCGACGGACGGCCTGGATGTCACGGTGCTGTACGCGACGACGGTGCGCCCGTTCGACGCGGCGGGGCTGCGGCGGGCGGTCGGGGCGAGGGAGACGGCGGACGCGGTGATCGTGGAGCCGTACCTGTCGGGCACCTCGACGGGCGTGGTCAACGACGCACTCGCCGATGTGCCGCACCGGGTACTGGGGCTCGGGGTGGGCAGGGCCGAACTGCGCCGCTACGGGCAGATGGACGAGCAAATCGCCGCGCACGGCCTGGATCCGCGCGGGCTACGGGAGCGGATCGGCGGCTTCCTGAACAGCTGAAACCGCGTGGGGGACACAGTGCGCCTCCTGCAACGGGATGAGGCCGGCCCCAGGTGGCCGGTCGACCCGTCAGCCGCTGAGAGGCCTGGCGACGGGGTCCGGCCCGCCCGCACCAGCCCGCACTCCCCGTCACAGCGAAGTCACAGAGAGCCCTTCCGACCCATTGACCCCGCGGATGACGTGAACCTACTCTGAACGGCGTACTCCAGAAAGCGCTTTCTACATCCCGCAGTCGGCATCTACCGCACAGGGAGCGCCCATGAGTCACCACCCGCCCCTCAGAGATCCGCTGAGCAGACAACACCTGCCGAGCAGGCACCCCTCGCGAGGATTACCGTCGCCTCTCCTCGCTCTCACCGCACTCCTGGCCCTGGTCCTCGGCCTGCTGGTGGCCTCGCCACCCCGCGCCCACGCGGCCCCCTTCCGGGTCCTGGTCTATTCCGAGGTCACCAACTTCAGGCACGACTCGATCCCCGCAGGGGTCGACGCGATCAAGAAGCTCGGCGCGGAGAACGGCTTCGACGTGGAGGCCACCGACGATTCGGCGGTCTTCAACGACACCGATCTCGCCCGCTTCCAGGCCATCGTCTTCAACAACACCAACTCCACCCCGGAGACAGGTGACTTGCTGAGTGCCGACGAGCGGGCCGCCCTGCAGAAGTTCATACGCGGGGGCGGCGGCTGGGTAGGGCTGCATGCCGCGTCCGCCAGCGAACGCGACTGGGACTGGTACGAGGGACTGGTCGGCGCGATCTTCGACCAGCATCCCGCCGTGCAGACCGGCCGGATCAAGGTCCTCGACCATGCGCACCCGTCCACCAAGGGCCTTCCGGACCTCTGGGAGCGCACGGAGGAGTGGTACAACTGGCGCACCAACCCGACCTCCAAGGTGCACACGCTCGCGCAGATCAAGGTGCGCGACGGCATCACCGGTCTGGACGAGGGCGTGGACCATCCGTGGTCCTGGTGCCAGAACTACGACGGCGGACGCTCCTGGTTCACCGCGGGCGGGCATGCGGCGTCGGCCTTCCAGGAGCAGGGCTTCGTCAAGCATCTGCTGGGCGGCATCGAATGGGCCGCGGGTGCCAAGTCGGGTGACTGCACGGCGACCCGTACCGGTTCGTTCCAGCGCACCGCCCTGGCCACCAGCGATCTCGCCGACCCGTTCGAGCTGGCCGTCGCCCCCGACCGCCGGGTGTTCTTCGCCCAGCGCACCGGGAAGCTGAAGGTCATCGACCAGCAGACCATGAAGGTCACGACGGCACTGGACTTCGCGTACACACCGGAGATGACCAGCCAGTCCGACGGGCTGCTCGGCCTCGCGCTCGATCCCGGCTTCGCCACGAACAACTGGCTCTATCTCCTGCACTCCGACAAGACGGAGAAGCGGCTCAACCTGTCCCGCTTCACCGTGACCGGCAACACGGTCGACCCGGCGTCGGAGAAGCGACTGCTGACCATTCCGACCTGGCGGGGCGAGGGCCGGGCCAACTCCCACATGGCAGGTTCGCTCGCCTTCGACAAGGACGGCAATCTGTACGCGGCGACGGGCGACAACACCGACCCGTTCGCCTCGGACGGCTTCAACCCGATCGACGAGAGCGAGGGCCGGCGCGCCTGGGACGCCCAGGGCACGGCGGGCAACACGAACGATCTGCGCGGCAAGATCCTGCGCATCACGCCGAAGGACGACGGCACGTACACCGTCCCGGAGGGCAATCTCTTCTCGCCCGGTAAGGAGAAGACGCGTCCGGAGATCTACGCGATGGGGATGCGCAACCCGTTCCGGATCACCACGGATCCGCTGAGCGGCGCGCTGATGGTCGCCGACTACGGCCCGGACGCCAAGGCCGCGGTCGCCGACCGCGGGCCCGAGGGCACGGTCGAGTACACCCGTATCACCAAGGCGGGGAACTTCGGCTGGCCGTACTGCATCGGCAACAACACCCCTTTCAACGACTACGACTTCGCGGCGAAGAAGTCGGGCCCGAAGTTCGACTGTGCGGCGCTCGTCAACGATTCGCCGAACAACACCGGGCTGCGGGAGCTGCCGCCTGCCCAGCCGGCCACGGTCTGGTACGCCTACTCCGCGTCCGCCGAATTCCCGGAGCTCGGCACCGGCGGTGGTGGCCCGATGAGCGGTCCGGTCTACGACTACGACCCCGACAACACGTACCGCACCAAGTTCCCCGAGTACTTCGAGGGGAAGTGGCTCACCTACGAGCTGACCCGCCAGTGGTTCAAGACGTTCTCGTTCCAGCAGAAGGACCAGACGTTCACCGATCCGCGGTTCGCTCCGGTCAAGGCCGGTGATCTCCAGTCGATCAACGGCGTCTTCGCGGACATGAAATGGAACCAGCCGTTCGATGCCGACTTCGGCCCCGACGGAGCGCTGTACGTCATCGACTTCGGCCTCGGCAGCGGCACCGGACGCGGCGGCAGCAACGAAGGGGCGGGCATCTACCGGATCGACTACGTCGGTGACGGACGGCTGCCCAACGCGAAGATCACCGCGAGCCGGGACAGCGGTCCGGCACCGCTCACCGTCGCGTTCTCCAGCGCGGGATCCGGCCTGCCGGAGGGTCAACCGGTCACCTATGCCTGGGACTTCGACGGCAACGGCACCACCGACTCGACGGAGCCGAACCCCTCGTACACGTACCGCACCAAGGGGCTCATCACGGCACGCCTGACCGTCACCGGGCCCGGTGGTCTGACCGCGCAGGCCGTGCAGGACATCACCGTCGGCAACACCAGGCCCGAGGTGACGATCAAACAGCCGCCGAACGGGGGGATGTTCAGCTTCGGCGACACCATTGCGTTCACGGTCAAGGTGAAGGACAAGGAGGACGGGCGGAACGGGCAGCCGATCGACTGCTCCCGGGTGGTCGTACAGTCGCAGCTCGGCCACGACACCCATCTGCATCCGCTCGACAACTACACCGGCTGCACGGGCGAGATCGTCACGGACGCCGGGGACAGCCACGGCCCGGGACAGAACCTGTACTACGGGATCACCGCCCAGTACGAGGACAAGGGTGCCCCCGGCGCACCCGCGCTCACCGGCTCGACCTCGCTGACGCTGCGCACCACGTTCCGTGAGGCGGAGCACTTCACGGCGACCGGCGGCGCGCACGACGGTGTGGTGGTCGCGAGCAGGGCCGACGCCTCCGGCGGTAAGCGGCTGACCGAGATCGAGGACGCCGACTGGATCAGCTTCGATCCGGTGCATCTGAAGAACATCGACTCGGTGACGGTCGGCGCGGCCTCCGGCGGGATCGGTGGCACCGTGGAGTTCCGGTCCGGGTCCCCGACGGGTCCCCTGCTCGGCAAGGTGACCGTTCCGAACACCGGTGACTGGGGCAAGGTCGTCTCGCCGACGACGGCCCTGGAGAACCCGGGAAGCAGTGTGAAGCTGTACGCGGTGTTCAGCAATCCGGATTGGTCGAGCGACAAAGCAGATCTGTTCGCGGTGGACTGGCTGCACTTCAACGGGCCCGGCGTCGAGAAGAAGCCCGGTACGAAGGTCAAGGTGAAAGCGGCCCCGGCCACAGGCACGTCGCCGCTCGCCGTCGCGCTGAGCGGTGTGGTCGAGCCGGTCGCCGGTCGCACCATCACCTCGTACCACTGGGACTTCGGCGACAACGTCAAACCCACGGGCGCGGAAGGCGCGACCGCGACACACACCTACGACCGCAAGGGTGCGTACACCGCACATCTGACCGTCACCGACGACAAGGGCGACACGAGCACCGGTTCCGTCCGCATCGACGTGAGCTGAGCGCGCGTCGACTGAGAGGAGACATATATGAACAGCACACGACGTGCGTTTCTCGGTACGGCTCTGGGTGCCGCCGCGGCCGCCGGTCTCGGTACGGCCCCGGCGTCCGCCGCAGGGTCCGACCGCTGCCGCCGCATACCGCCGTCCGGGATCGGCATGCACCTGTACACGATGCGCACGACGCTCGCGACGGACTTCCGGGGCACGCTGGAACGGCTCGCGGAGATCGGGTACGCCACGGTCGGGGTGAGCGGCCGGCACGGCAACAGCGCCGCCGACATCCGGCGGATGCTCGACGAGACACGGCTCAAGGCGGTCCTCGAACATGTCGGGTACGACATCGTGCGGGGAGCCGGGCTGCCGCAGGCGCTGGAGGACATCCACACGCTGGGCGGCAAGTGGATCGTCGTGCCGAGTCTGCCGGGGTCGCTGCACAGTCCGGCCGGATACCGGGAGGCGGCACGGGAGTTCAACAAGGCGGGGCTGGCGGCCCGCGAATCCGGGCTGAAGCTGCTGTACCACAATCACGGCACGGACCATCAGGTGGTGGACGGTGTCAGCCTGTACGACATCCTGCTCGCCGAGACCGATCCGGAACTCGTCGGCTTCGAGCTGGATCTGTACTGGGCGGCCAACGGGGGCGCCTCGGCGCCCGGCGAGCTGTTCGTACGCCATCCCCGGCGCTTCCCGGCGCTGCATGTGAAGGACATGGCTCCGGACGGGGACTTCGCCGATGTCGGGTCGGGGGTGCTGGACTTCCCCACGATGTTCGACACTGCGCGACAGGGCGGGGTGAAGCAGTGGCTGGTGGAGCACGACTCGCCGGCTGATCCGTTCGCGTCGGCACTCGCCAGCTATACGTATCTGTCGCGGCTGCGGTACTGAACGGTCCGGCGTGCGGCACGGCCCCGGAGAGCGTTGCTCGGGTCTCCGGGGCCGCTGCGGTGCTCAGTGGGCGGCAAGCAGCTGCTCGTACCAGGCGAGGGTTGCGTCGACCGTGGCCGGGTCGGAGATCAAGGAAGCCGCCCTCCGGAAACTCGCCGAGGGGGGTGTCGCGGCGCTCGCGCTGACCCGTATCGCCAAGGACATGGGGCTCTCCGGCCCGGCGCTCTACCGCTACTTCGCCAGCCGCGACGATCTGCTGAACGCGCTGATCAGGGACGCGTACGACGAAGCGGCGGCGGCCATGGCCGAAGCGGCCGCCCGTTCCACGGCCGCCTCACAAGGCCCGCGCGCACACCTGCACTCACTCGCGGAGGCCTACCGGGCCTGGGCCGTCGCCGAGCCGCATCGCTACCTGTTGATCCAGGGCGCCCCGGTGCCGGGCTATGTCGCACCGGCCGACACCCTGGACCGGGCCCGGGCCGTGCTCGGGCCGTTCCTGCCGGTCTTCGCGGGCGGGTCGCCGGAGGCCGAAGTGGTCGGCGTGGTGGACCAGATGACGGCGTGGGCCGGGTCGGACGCGGCCGTGGCCGTGGCCGGATGGGTGGCCGAGTATGTGCCGGCCGCCGCCGGCGACACCGGGATGTCGGGGCTGGCTCTGGCCGGCGCCGTGCTCGCCTGGGCGCAACTGCACGGATCGGTCGGGCTCGAGGCGGCCGGCCAGTTCGCGGGTATGGGACACGGCGGCGACACGCTGCTGGCCGCGCAGACCGAGATGCTGGCGAACGCGTTCGCACTGGCGTGAGGTCCGGGTCCGTGGGAACGGGGACAGCGGCCTGCGCGCGAGGGCCGGGGCGCAGGCGGCTTCGTACAAGGGCCGGTTCGCAGGCGTCGGCGCACGCAGACCCGGGCGTCGGCACATCCGCGCGCAGACCGGGGCGTCGGCGGCTGTGCACGCGGGCCGGGGCACCCACGCACGAAGGCCGGGGCGATGCGCCCCGGCCCCTTGCCTCGTCAGTCGTGCGCGGACGCCGCCCCGAGCAGATCGCGGATGTGGGCGGCCGCGTCCCGGAACTCCGGGCGGCCGAGCGTCTCGCCGTACTCCCGTTCCGCGTCCAGTCCCACCTCGATGATCTCGGTGATGGTGCCCGGCCGTGGGCTCATCACCACCACCCGGTCGGCCAGATAGACCGCCTCCGATATCGAGTGGGTGACCAGCAGCACGGTGGTGCCGGTCTCCCGCCAGATGCGGTTGAGCTCCATGTTCATCTGCTCGCGGGTGAGGGCGTCGAGCGCGCCGAACGGCTCGTCCATCAGCAGGACCGGCGGTTCGTGCAGCAAGGCCCGGCACAGCGCCACCCGTTGCTGCATGCCACCGGACAACTCGTGTGGATACGCGTCCTCGAAGCCGTCCAGCCCGGTCATCCGGATCAGTGCGTCGACCCGTTCGCGCGCCCGGGCCGCGGGCATCTTCCGGATCTCCGCCTGGAGCAGGATGTTGCGGCGCGCGGAACGCCACTCGAGGAGAGCGGCGCGCTGGAAGACGTAACCGATGTCGTGCCGTGGGCCCGTGACCTGTTCACCACCGAGCCGGACCTCGCCCGTGGACGGCTTCAGCAGTCCCGCGACCAGCTTGAGCAGGGTCGACTTGCCGCATCCGGACGGACCGACCAGGGCCACGAACTCGCCCGGCGCCACATCGAGCGAGACGTCACGCAGGGCGGTGACGTCGCGGTTCCTGCCGCGGAACCGCACCGAGACGTCCGACACCCCGACGGCCGGAGTGACGGCGCCGCGGTCGCCCGCGGACAGCGGGTCCCGCTCCAGGGGCTTCGCCTCCTGCTTGGGCATCGTCATCCCTTCAGCGCTGTCTTCGCGTCCCAGTACTCCCCGACGGCCTTCGGCTCGGCGACCATGCCGGCTTCGGCGAAGACATCGATGGTCTGCTGCCAGTCCGCCTCGTTGTTGACCCCGGGTGCCTTGCCCTCGGTCGACGAGGTGTGCAGCAGCGTGAGCGTCGTCTTGAACTGCTCCGCCAGCACGTTCTTCGGCGGCAGCTGCTCCGACGCTCCGTCCATCGCCGCAACCGCGGGACCGGGCGCCTTCTCCGCGGCGGCCCACGCCTCGCTGACCGCCTGCGCCATGCGCCCCGCGAGCTCGGGCTTCGAGGCGAGAAGCTTCTGCCCGGCGAGCAGGCCGTTGGAGTAGAAGTTCAGCCCGTTCTCGGAGAAGCGGAGGTAGGAGACGGGCTTCTTGGCCTTGTCCTGCATGGTCGGGCCCTGGTCACTGGCGTATCCGAGCAGTCCGTCGGTCTTCCCCGAGATCACCGCGGCGATCTTGCCCGCCGGGTCGGTGTTCTGGACCTTCACGTCCGACTCGTCGATGTTGTTCTTCTTGAGGAAGATCGGGAACGTCTTGGAGAGCGCGTCCCCGGCCGTCCCGGCGATCGTCTTCCCCTTGAGATCGGCGGGTGACCCGATGCCCTTGGCGTCGAAGGACTGCACGGATGCGGGAGTGGTCTGAAGGAAAACGCCGAGGCTCTTGACCCGTACCCCTTGGTCGACCGCGGCCAGCAGCGCCGGGGTGTCGGCCCAGCCGAAGTCGGTCTGCCCCGCGGCGGTCGCCTGCACCGTCTTCTGCGAGCCCTGGCCCGCCTGAATCGTCAGATCGATGCCGTGCTTCTCGAAGATCTTCTGCTGCTTGCCGTAGTAGAACGGCGCGTGTTCGCCGTACGGATACCAGTTGAGCGTCAGCGTGACCTTGTCCAGCTTCTTCCCCGATTCACCGGTGGTGGTCGACGCGTCGTTCCCGCCGCAGGCCGTGGCCAGCAGAACAAGAGGTACGACACCGATCAGGAGTCTGCGCGGGTGCATGGGCTGGCCCTTCTCGCGACGGGGTCCGTGACAGCAGTCAGTGGGTGGCGTTCAGTACGAGGTGGTGGCAGGTGCGTCCCGGCGGCTGGCGTGCCACGGGAGCAGGAGCTTCTCGGCGATCTCGACGGCGACGAAGAGGACGACACCGATCAGGGACATCACGAGCAGCCCGGCGAAGAGCATCGGGGTGTCGAGGTTGCCGTTGGCCTGGAGGATCACATAGCCCAGCCCCTCGTTGGCACCGACGAACTCGCCGACGACCGCACCCGTCACGGCCAGGGTGACCGCGACCTTGAGGCCGGAGAAGAGATGAGGGAGGGAGGCCGGGAAGCGGATCTTGAGGAAGGTCTGCCAGGGCTTGGCCCCCATCGTCGCCGACAGCTGCAGCATCTCCGGGTCGACCGCCTTGAGGCCGGTGACCATGGAGATCACCACGGGGAAGAAGGCGATCAGGACGGCGATGAGGATCTTCGGTGCGATACCGAAGCCGAGCCAGACCACGAACAGTGGCGCGATGGCGATCTTCGGTACGACCTGGGCGAACAGCAGAATCGGGTAGAGCGTGCGCTCGACGGTCGACGAGTACACCATGATCACGGCCGCCAGCACGCCGACGGCCACCGCGATCACGAAGCCGAGCAGCGTCTCGTACGTGGTCACCCAGCTGTGCTGCCAGAGATAACTCGCCTTGCCCGTGAGGACATCGAGCGTCGCCCCCGGTGACGGTACGAGATACGGCTCCACCAGCTCGGCTGCCGAGATCACCCACCAGGCGACGAAGCAGGCCAGCAGCAGGGCGACCGGACGCCAGCTCTGCTCGGCCGCCCGCGCGAACCGCTCAGCTGCCGACGGCCCGGACCGCCGGGCAACTCCCGCCACTTCGGCGGGACTTTTGGCCAACACGCTCTGGCTCACTTGAACTCCCTGAGGTTCGGCGGCAGTTGTGGAGAGCTGTGCGATTTCGCGATGACGGAGAAGGCGCTTTCAGAAAGCGCTTTCTGGTAAGGTGCCGCCACGCTAATGACTGCCTGCACGCATGGTCAAGAGGTCGTCCCGAAGTTTCGGGACCCTGCCGCCACCGCGCCCCTAGGAGTCGAGTTGAATCAACCGGTGACACGGGCGACGCCAGACCCTTCGGGGCCGGGGCGCAGCATCGGGACCGCGACCCATGTGACGCTCGACGCCGTCGCCCGGGAGGCCGGGGTCTCACCGGCCACCGCCTCGCGGGCGCTGAACGGCACGGCAAGGGTCCGTGACGACCTGCGGGAGCGGGTGCACGCGGCGGCCGACCGGCTCGGCTACATCCCGAACGCCCACGCGCAGGCACTGGCCGGCGCGGCCAACAACCGTACGGTGGGCCTGATCTGTCATGACGTCAGTGACCCGTACTTCGCCGCGATCTCCAGCGGGGTGATGCGGGCCGCGGCGGAACGGGGGCTGCTCGTGATGCTGGCCTCGACGTTCCGCGAACCGGCCCGGGAGGTCAGCTACGTCTCCATGCTGCGGGCCCAACACGCCCGGGCGATCCTGCTGATCGGCTCGGGCTTCCAGGACCGCGCCTGGGAGCGTGCGATGGACGCCGAACTGGAGCCGTACGTCCGGGTCGGCGGCCGGGTGGCGGTCATCAGCCGGCACCGCAGCCTGCGGGTGGACACCGTGCAGCCGGAGAACCGGGCGGGGGCCGCGGCGCTCGCCAGGGCGCTGGTCGACCTGGGGCATCGGACGTTCGCGGTGCTCACCGGGCCGGCCGCGTTGACCACGGTCTCGGACCGGCTGGCAGGGTTCCGGGCAGGGCTCGCCGAGGCGGGCATCGGGCTCGGGCAGGTGGTGGAGGGGGCGTTCACCCGCGACGGCGGGTACGAGGCGGCCCGGCGGCTGCTGCTCGATGCGGGGCGGGCGCCCTTCCGGGCACGGCCGACGTGCGTGTTCGCGGTGACCGATGTGATGGCGGTCGGTGCTTTGGCGGCGCTGCGGGAGGCGGGGTTGCGGGTGCCGGAGGATGTGTCGCTGGCCGGGTTCGACGACATTCCGCTGGTGCGGGAGCTGTCGCCGCCGCTCACCACGGTGGCGCTGCCGCTGACATCGATGGGCGAGCGCGTGATAGCACTTGCGCTCCGGGAGACGGGGGCGGTACGGAGGGCGCGGGTGGTGCGGGTGGAGGGGGAAGTGGTGCTGCGGGGCAGTACGGGGGTGCCCGGGGGCGGAGTGCGGTGACCGGGGGCGTCCGGGGCCTGCTTTGTCCTCAATCGCCGGCCTTGATCGTGCCGGCGATCGAGGACGCAGCCGTCCACCATGAACGCTCAGGACGTGGACCTACGGGTGGATCAGGACCTGGGACAGGGCCACCCGCCCCGTTCCCGACACCGCGATCTTCACCGTGCGGGTCCGGCTGTCCAGGTCGAGGACCGTCGGGCGCAGTGCCTTGCCGCTCACGTGGACCGTGCCGTCGTCCGTGATGACGTCGAAGTCGGCGGTCGTCGTCGACGAGTTGTTCCAGATCTCGATCTGACGGATGTGCTTCGTCGCGCCCAGGTCGACCTGCCACCAGGCGCCCGCCTCGGACAGCGTGCGGGTGTCCGTGTTGGTGTCGGCGTCGAGGGCGAGCCCGGCACCCGCCGTGCCCTCGGTGGAGGACTGGGTGGCGGTGCCGGTGCGGGCGAGGTCGGTACGCAACTGCTCCACCGGGCCGCCGTGGGCGCCGGCCCGTGCGGCGACGGCGAGTGCTTCGGCCGGCAGCCGGTCCAGGCCCGTGCGGTTGTCCGTCATGACGGATCCCGTTCCGGCGAGAGCCGGCGCGGCGGTGTCGGTCCAGTTGGCGCGGGCGGTGTTCCGGATGCCGTAGTCCGCCCAGTTGGAGACCCACTTGTAGCCGATGCGGGTGATCACGTTGTTCTCGACGGTGATGTGCGAGGACTGCTCGTCGAGGTAGATGCCGTTGCCGTCGCGCTCGGTGTTGCCGAAGGCGGAGCGGTTGATGTAGTTGCCGGACAGAACGGTGCCGGGCTGGGCGCCCTGGGTGTAGATCGCGCCGCCGTCGTGCTGCTGCTGCGCGACCTCCATGACGTTCGTGATCCGGTTGTCGGTCACCTTGTTGTCGCGCAGCACGGACTGCTGCGCCTCGGGCTGGTTCCAGCCCCAGCCGACCGAGATCCCGGAGTACGGGAGGTGGTCGATGCTGTTGTGGTCGACGGTCAGCTCGGCCTCGTATCCGGCCCAGATACCCACCGAGTCGGTGTACTCGACACCGGAGCGGGTGATCGTGTTGTACGCGATCGTGTTCCGCTCCCCCGCGAGTGAAGCGTCGGGCTTCGGCTCGGTGTCGCCCACGTAGACCGCGCCCGAGGAGAGGTCGGTGAATGTGGAGCGGGTCAGAGAACTGTCCTTGGTGCCCGCCTCGAGTATCGCGCCCGCTCCGCCGAGGTGGCTGAACCGAGCGTTCTCGATGGAGATGTGCTGTCCGCCGCGGACGGTGACCGCGGCGGACGGCTTGGTGTAGAAGCGGCCCGCATGGTCCACGGGCCCGGTGGCTCCGGTCAGGGTGAGACCGGCCTGCATGCCCGCATAGCCCTCGTCGGTGTCGGGCCGGCGGTACGCCGCATACGCGAAGCCGATCCCCTTGACAGTGACGTCGTGGGCGCCGTCGAGGACGAGCAGCTGTTCGGTGTGCGGAGTGAGGGCCTGCGCGCGGTTCATGTCCTCGCCCTTGCGCGGCAGGTAGGTGACGGTTCGGGTCCCGGAGTTCCAGACGAACTCGCCCGGCCGGTCGAGCAGTTCGGGGGCGTTCTCGAAGAAGGCGACGCCGCTGTAGCGGGTGGAGTCGACCGTCGTGGTGTCCCAGGCGGGCCCGGTGCGGTTGGTGCCGCTCGCGGAGTTGGTCCAGCAGGGCCGGTCGAAGGTGAGCAGGTCGCCGCTGACGCCGGCGATCCGGCAGTGGTAGTTGCGCCAGCGGACCCGGATGACGGCTTCGGCGTCGGTGGGACGCTGCCAGTCGGCGATGCCGGTGGCTTTCGCCCCGGTCATGGCGGTCTTGGTGGCGTCGCAGACGCTCGCCGCGCACGCCTCGCCACGGGCGCGGACGGCGCGCTTTCCGTCGATGAAGAGCTGACGCGGGGTGACTCCGACGGGGACGTCGGCGGTCCAGGTGGAGTCGGCGTTCTGTGTCCAGCCGGTGATGTCCCGGCCGCCGGAGAGGACGGGCCGGACGCCGGGAGCAGCGGTCCAGGTGACGGTGTGTCCGTCCGTCCCGGAATCTTCGGCGCCGAGCCGCAGGGGTGCGTCCAGGTGGTACGTACCACCCTTGAGGAGGACGCGGATGTCACGGCCGGTCTCGGTGCGGGCCTGGTCGCGGGCGCCTTCCGGCGAACACGGGCGCGCGACCGTGCAGGTGGTGCCGTGGCCGTCGGGGGCTGCGTACAGGGTTCGGGCGCCGGGTGCGGCCTGGGCGGCCGGGGCTGCGACGAGGGCGGTCAGGGCCGCGGCGGTGACGGCGGCGGCGGTTCTCCGTATGACGTTCATCCGATGGTTCATGCGGCGGCCTTCCAGTCGGGGTGGCCCGGCATGGGCGGGTTCATCGCTCCGAAGAGCCAGTCGCGCAGGAACGGGTCGAGGGACGGGTCGCCGGTGACGTCGACGGTGTGGGCGATGAACTGCTCGCTGGTGTACGTGGAGTCCTTGAAGCGCTTCACCCACTCCCGCATGACCCTGTCGAACTTCCGCTGACCGATCTGAAGGCTGAGGGCGTACAGGACGAGCGCGCCGCCGTCGTAGATGTTGGTGCCGCCGAGCGCCTTGGGCAGTCCGGGCGGGCCGTCGGCCGCGCGGACCGCGTCGAGCTTCTCGTACGTGGCCTTCATCTTGTCCTCGAGGACCGACCAGCCGCGCTCCTCGCCGTACAGCCCGGCGTAGTACACGGCGGGGCCCTCGTTGAGCCAGGCCTGCTGCCAGTTGTCGGGGGTGACGGAGTCACCGAACCACTGGTGGGTGAGCTCGTGGACCATGGTGGTCTCGTAGCCCGGCCGGCCGTTGGCGTTGAGCTTGAACCAGTTGGTGGAGAAGAGGGACAGGGTCTGGTTCTCCAGGGCGTCGGTGTAACCGTCGTAGATGTGGAGGCCGTACACGGAGAACGGGTAGCGGCCGAACTTCGCCTCCAGCCAGGCCAGATGGTCGGCGGTACGGGCGACGATCGGGCCGTACTTGTCCTCCTGGCCCTGCGGGACGATGTGCCGCAGCGGCAGTCCGCGGTGGCTGGTGCCGTACAGATAGGTGCCCTTGACCACGGCGATGCCGATGAGCTCCGTCGCCATCCGCTCGCGCAGGGCGAAGTGCCAGACGGTGGAGCCGTCGGCGCGCAGCGTCCTGTCGAGCAGTTCGCCGTTGGCGGTGGCGACGTAACCCTGCGGCGCGCTGATGTGGAAGGTCCAGGTTGCCTTGTCGGACGGGGTGTCGTTGCAGGGCAGGAAGGTGTCGGCGCGGGAGGACTGGGCGGCCGAGGCGAAGCCGCCGTCGGTGCCGAACTTCCAGCCGGTGAGGCCGAGTCGGGGCGCCTTGCCGTTGCCGTGGTAGCGGATCTCGACGGTGAACGCCTGTCCGTCGTGCAGCGGCCGGGCGGGGGTGACGGTGAGTTCCTGGCCGCTCCGGCCGGCCGACAGCGCCCAGTCGGCGGTGCGGCCCCCGACGCTGACCGAGTCGATGGTGTGGCCGTCGGTGTCCAGGTTGAAGGCGGACAGATCCTGGGTCGCCTTCGCGTGGATCTTCACGGTGGCGGTGAAGTCGTAGGTCACCGGGGTGAAGTCGAAGGTCAGGTCGTAGTGGACGACCTGGTAGCCGCCGTTGCCGAGGGTCGGGAAGAGCGGGTCGCCGACGCCGTCGGAACCGGGGGTCGGGTCGAAGCCGTGGCCGCGGGCGCTGGCCGGCGAGCCCAGGACGGGTACGGCGACGGCTGCCGCTACGGCTGCGCCGCCGAGCCGGAGTACGGATCGTCTGCTGGTGGAAGCGGTCATCACTTCTTGCCCTTCTGGACGGCCTCTTCGAATTCGCCACGGGCCTGCTCGCCGCCCTTGGCCAGGTAGTCCTTGACCAGTTGGTCGTAGGCGGACAGGGGCTTGCGGCCGGCGATGATGTCCTTCAGTCCGTCCTGCTTCAGCGTGTAGAGGCTGCCGGACCCCTTGGAGTCCCAGGTGGGCGAGGAGTACTGAAGGGTCGGGTCCGGCTCCATCATCGGGATCATCTTGGTGAACGCGTCATGGACATGGCGTACGCCCTGCTCGGAGTCGGCGCTGAAGATCGCGGGGACGGCGGACGCCATGAACTTCCACGGCACGGTGACGTCCTGGGTGCCCTGCTTGGTGAGGGCCGGGTTGCCCTTGTCGTCGCGGGTGAAGTCGGTTCCCTCGACGCCGTAGTTGATCAGCGTGTACTCCTCGCTGCCGAACGGCGAGGCGGCGAAGTCGGCGAGTGCGAGGATCTGCTTGACGCGGTCGGCCGAGGCCTTCTTGATGTGTGTGTTCTGCAGAGCGATGTTGTCCATCCAGGCGATGGCGTCCTTGCCGACCGGGACGAACGGGCGCGGGTCGTACTTCTTGTCGATCGCCTTCATGGCGGCGACATAGCCGACGCCGGGGGCGAGGTAGCTCGGCATTCCGTCGTAGACGTACGCGCCCTTGCCGTTCTTGAACATGTCCGTGTACTGGGCCTTCTGCGCCCCGGACATCTGGAGGGTGCCGGGGTAGAAACAGCCCGCCTTGTACAGCTCGCGGGCGGTCTCCACGGCCTTGCGGAACTCCGGTGTCTCCAGATCGGAGGTGAACTTGCCGGTCGTGGCGTCCAGCCGCCAGTAGGACGGGGCGCCCGCCGACATCGCGAGGACATTGGTGAGGCCTGTGATGATCGCGTACTGGTCCTTCTTGGGGCGGGTCAGCTCCTTGCAGAGCTCGACGAACCTGTCGAGGTCGGTGATCTGGTCGAGGCTGCTGACACCGACCTCCTCGAACAGGTCGTGGCGGTAGAAGCCCGCGCCGCCGGTGCCTGTGCGGGCGATCGGCAGACCGTACAGCTTCCCGCCGAAGACGGCGGCCTGCCAGGCGCCCTTCGGGATCGCGGCCAGGTTCGGGTAGTCCTTGATCTTGTCCCCGGCGAGGAACGGTGTCAGGTCGGCGCACTTGGCCTGGAGGAAGGCCGCCTTGTTGTCGACACCGCCGGACTCCGGGTACATGAAGAGATCAGGCAGGCTGTCGCTGGCGACCATGGTGGAGAACTTGGTGCCGTAGTCGTCGGCCGGAACGGCGGTGATGTCCACCTGGCCGCCGAGGAGCTTCTCGATCTGCTGCCAGGCGGCGTTCTTGCCGCGCGCGGGCGGCGGCGGGGAGAACGTCTCCATCGTCGCGCTGATCGGCTTCGCGCCCCCCAGCGGAGTGCCCTTGGTGGCGCGCAGCGGCTTGGCCGGGTAGCTGAAGAAGCCCTGCGGGACTCCGGCGGCAGTGCCCTGGAGGTCGGGCTCGAGGCCGATGTTGCGCACTGCGGTGTTCGGCAGCAGTGAGGCGCTCTTGGCCTCCGCCTTGGCAGTCGTGCCGCCGTCGCCACAGGCGGCGAGCAGCGGGGCGGCGGCCAGACCGAGACCGATGCCCGCACCCATGCGGAACAGGGATCTGCGGTTGATGGGGGTGGAGCTCGACACCTGGAATCTCCTTGCGAGAGAGGGACGGAGGACCGGGGGGTGGCGGGGTGGCGGTCAGCCCTTGATGGCGCCGGTGAGCACGCCCTTGGTGAAGTAGCGCTGGAGGAAGGGGTAGACGCAGAGGATCGGTACGACGGCGATCACCAGGACAGCCATCTGTACGGCCTGCTGCGGGGCGAGCACCTCACCGGCCGATGCGGCGTTCAGGCTCTGGCCCTGGAGGACATAGGTGCGCAGCACCATGGGCAGCGGCCACTTGTCGGAGTCGTTGAGGTACAGCAGCGAGTTGAAGAAGGCGTTCCAGTACGTCACCGCGTAGAAGAGACTGATGACGGCGAGGACGGCTTTGGAGAGCGGCAGGACGATCCGTACGAGGATGCGGAAGTCGCCGGCCCCGTCGACCTTGGCCGCGTCGTACAGCTCCTCGGGCAGGTTCATGAAGAACGACCGCAGGACGACCAGGTTGAAGGCGCTGACCAGGGTGGGCATGACGAGCGCCGCGTAGGTGTCGTACAGGCCGAGACCCTTGACCAGAAGGAAGTTGGGGATGATGCCTGCGTTGAACAGCATGGTGAACAGGGCGGTCATCAGGATGAAGCGGGATCCTGTGACATCTCGGCGGGAGAGACCGTACGCCATGCCCACGGTGACGAGCAGGCTGGCGAGCGTGCCGAACACCGTGATGCCGAGACTGACGACGAGCGCCCGGGTGACGACTCCGCCGGTGAAGATGGTGCGGTAGGCGTCGACGGTGGGGTGGTCGGGCCACAGGACCAGCCCGGAGCTGCGGATGATGTCGGTCTGCGAGGCGAAGCTGGTGCCGATGACGCCGAGCAGTGGATAGGCGACGGCGGCGACCACGACGACGACAGCGAGGGCCTTGGCGGCCTGGCCGATGCGGGTCGGCTTCTCCATCCACGGCGGCCGGCCGTCGGACTGCTTGTCGTTACGGGGGGTCTTCTTCGCCGGCGCCGTGGGTACGGATGCGGCGAGCGGCTTCTCAACGGTCAGCACCGCGGTACACCCCTTCGTGGCCGAGGCGGTGGGCGAACTTGTTCGCGCCCAGGACGAGTGCGGTGCCGATGACCGCCTTGACAAGTCCGACGGCGGCGGCGACGCCCCAGTCGTTGTCCTTGATGCCGTGGTAGTAGACGTAGGTGTCGAGGACCTCACCGGCGTCCGGGCCGACCGCGTCGCGCTGGAGCAGGATCTGCTCGAAGCCGACGGAGAGGATCTGCCCGAGGTTGAGGATCAGCAGCAGGATCAGGACCGGTGCGATGCCGGGCAGGGTGACGTGCCAGAGGCGGCGTCGGGGTCCTGCGCCATCGATCGCGGCGGCCTCGTACTGGCCCTTGTCGATGCCGAGCAGCGCCGCCAGGATGATGATCGTTCCCCAGCCGGCGTCCTTCCAGGCCACTTGGAGGGTCAGCAGCCAGGGGAAGGCGTCGGGGTCGCTCATCATGTCGTAGCGCGGCAGTCCCATTCCGCCGAGGACGTCGGGCAGCAGTCCGGCGCCGCCCAGGATCTGCTGGAAGATCGAGACGATGATGACCCAGCCGATGAAGTGCGGCAGATAGACGACGCTCTGCACGAAGCGCCGGATCCGGTCGCTGGCGATGCTGTTGAGCAGCAGGGCCAGGGCGACCGGCACGGGGAAGAAGAACACCAGCTGGATGAGGGCGATCTCCAGGGTGTTGAAGGTCGCGGACCAGAAGGCGGGCTCACCGAAGGCCGTGGTGAAGTTGGCGAACCCCACCCAGACGCTGTGCATGTAGCCGAGGTACGGCTGGTAGTCCTGGAACGCCACGACATAGCCGAGCAGCGGTACGTAGTGGAAGACGATGAAGTACAGCAGGCCCGGCAGGGTCAGCAGCAGCATCACCCGGTCCCGCTTGATCCGCTGCCGGAGGGTCAGCCTGTTCTGCACGAGAACGGCCGGGGTCGGGGACGGCGAAGACGCTTCGGTCTTCCGGTGTCGTCTCGACCGCTTCTCCCGGGGCAGCGGGGGTGCTGTTTCAGCCATGGTGCGTCCTGTTCGGCCGGGTGGCGCGTGGTGAGCTTCTGCGGCGGCAAGTTAGTAAGCGGTTAACCCAAGCGTCAAGGGATCTGAAGAAACAGCTGAGTTACGCGGAACCTCCTCCGATCAAATCCACAAGGATGAATCGGCAAAATAGCTGACGAAAAAGGCAGTTGATCAGGCGTCATGCTTGACGATCGGGCATCGGGCTCCTTAGCGTGCCGGTCATTCCACAGAACACGCTTACTGTCCGGAGGCAGGGTGCGAACCACCGAAGAGGCACCGGCTCATTCCGGTTCCGGCACTGCGGAGACGCCCCCGAGGCGGCCGCGCACGGTCCTGGTCATGAGCCCCGGACTGGTCGACGACGTCTTCCCGCCGGCCGTACGGGCCCGGCTGGAGGAGTCCGCCGACCTCCTCACCCCGGCCGCGATCAGCGAGTTCGCCTCGCCGGAGGCCGCCGAGGCGCTCGCCTCGGCCGAGGTCCTGCTCACCGGCTGGGGCTGCCCACCGGTCGACGCGGCCCTGCTGGACCGGGCCCCCGGGCTGCGCGCCGTGATCCATGCGGCCGGCACGGTGAAAACGTTTCTGTCGCCCAACGCGTTCGACCGCGGGATCGTCGTCTCCTCCGCGGCGGCGGCCAACGCCGTACCGGTGGCGGAGTACACCCTGGCCGCGATCATCATGGGCGCGAAGCGGGTGTTTCCGCTGGCCGGGCTGTTCCGTACCCGGCGGACCCACCGCACCGGCGCCGATCTCGACCGCCAGCACTGGCTCGGCACGCACGGACTGACCATCGGCGTCGTCGGCGCCTCCCGGATCGGCCGCCGGGTCATCGAACTCCTCCGGATCCTCGACGCCGACGTGCTGCTCCACGACCCGTACGTCGACGCCGGCGAAGCGGCACGGCTCGGGGTCACCCCGACCGATCTGGACACCCTCGTGGCGACCAGCGACGTCGTCACCGTGCACGCACCGGACACACCCGAGACCCGCGGGCTGATCGACGCACGCAGGATCGGCCTGATGCGACCCGGCACCCTGCTCGTCAACACCGCGCGCGGCCCCCTCGTGGACACCGAGGCGCTGACCGAGCACCTGGTCAGCGGGCGGCTGGACGCGGTCCTCGACGTGACGTCGCCCGAGCCGCTGCCGGACGGGCACCCCCTCTGGGAGCTGCCGAACGTCTTTCTCACGCCGCATCTGGCGGGCGCCCAGGGCAACGAGGTGGGGCGGCTCGGGGCACTCGCCGTCGACGAGCTGGTGCGGTACGCGCAGGGCGCCCCTCTCGCCCACCCGGTCCACCGGGCCGACCTGGGGAGGATTGCTTGAACCCCACCCGTTCGCAGGCTCTAGGCTCGACGTCACACAACAGTCCCCAGGGGGTGAGCCGGATGCGCCGGCAGAGCACGGCCGCGGACGGGCAGCGCAGAGCCACCGTCACCGATGTGGCCCGGCAGGCGGGCGTCTCGACGGCGACGGTCTCGCGTGTCATGAACCGCAACTACCCGGTCGCGGAAGCCACCCGGGCGCGCGTCGAAGCCGCCATGCGCGACCTCGGGTACGTCGTGAACGCGCATGCCCGCGCCCTCGCCGGGGTCTCCGGCCGCACCGTCGGCATCATCGTCAACGAGCTCATCGACCCGTTCTACGCGTACATCGCCCGGGGCGTGGAGCGGGAGGCCGCACTCGGCGGGCGGCTCTGTCTGGTCTGCTGCGCCCAGGGAGACCCCCAGCGCGAGCTCGCCTTCGTCGAGCTGATGCACGAGCGCCGGGCGGATGCGGTGATCGTGGTCGGTGGCAGCGTCGCCGACCGCGGCTACACCTCGGAGCTGGCCCGCCGCGCCCGCGAGCTGGACGCCGGCGGATCGAAGCTCGTGCTGTGCGGCAGGCCGCCGCTGGGCGAGCAGGCACCGACGGCCGCGGTCGAGTACGACAACGAGGGCGGCGCCTTCGCCATCACCGACCATCTGCTGATGCAGGGGCACGAGCGGATCCTCTATCTGGGCGGGCCGCCCAAGCTCTCCACCACCCGCGACCGGCTGGCCGGACACCGGCGGGCCCTGGAGCTGCGCGGGGTGACACCGGACCCGGAACTCACTCAGACCGGTACCTTCAGCCGGAACTTCGGCTACCGGCGGATGGCCGAACTGCTGCAGGACGGCCTGGAGTTCACCGCGGTCTTCGCTGCCAACGACATCGTGGCGGCAGGTGCGGCCCAGGCGCTGGAGGAGGCCGGGGTGCGGGTTCCCGAGGACATCTCCCTGGTGGGGTACGACGACATCCCGGTCGCCCAGGAGCTGCGCCCGCGGCTGACCACCGTCCATGTGCCGCTGGAGGAGATGGGACGGCAGGCCGTGCGGCTGGCCGTCGGCGGCGGGGACGAGGACGACTGGCGCGAGCCGACCGCGGGCGCGCTGCGGCTCGGCACGCACATCGTGGTACGCGATTCTGTCGCGCCGCGAGCCGGACGGACCGCCCGGATGTGACCGGTTACTGCGTCACTGCCCGCAGTTGGCCATAGTAAAGAGCAGTAACTTCCCCACCCCTCTTGCGGCTGCATAGCAACCGCTTACATGCTGACGGCGAGCTTCACCCGTTCCCGCACGCTTCCGCCCCTCATTTGTTTCTGCAGGGAGAGTTCCGCATGCGTAAGTCCCGTTTCACCGCCGTCAGTTCCTCCGGTCCGAGCTCGGCGCCGAGCTCCTCCCCCGTCGGCCGCCGGTCGGTTCTCGCCGCGGCCGCCGGTGCCGGAGCGGCTGTCGCACTCGGCGCCACGGCACACTCCGCCCGGGCCGCGACGCAGAGCGCCGCCGGATCCGCCCGCCCCGTGAAGGTGACCGTGACCGCCCGGCCCGCCGCCGAGGCGGAGCGGCTGCGGCTCGGACAGGCCCTGCGCGGCTCCGAGTTCCAGCCCACCGGCCTGTACGTCCCGGCCGGCACCGCGCTCTCGTTCACCGTCCAGCCCGACGACGACCTGCTGCCCACCCTCTGGATCGGCGCCTGGGACTACTACGGCGAGGTCACCGAGCCCCGCAGCTACCCGCTGACCGCGGGCGCGAACACCGTGACCGACCCGCACGGCGGCCCGGTCTATCTGACCCTGACGGGGAGCGGCGAGCGGGCCGGCGTGGTCTTCCGGTCCGGTGCCGTCCCGATGCCGGTCTTCACGCTGGGCTGTACCTCCGAGGCCGACTACCAGCACCAACTCGACACGCTGACCACCTCGCCGTACGTCGAACTGCACGCCCCGCACACGATCATGACGCTCACCCGCGACGGCGCGCTCCTGTACCGCGGCGAGGACCATTCCGCGCTGCTCGGACTGGTCGAGACGATCATCGACTCGCACGCCCGGATCAGCGGCCTCGACGGTTCGAAGCCGGTGCACCGGCGCAAGGCGGGGCCGTACCACTTCACCGAGGTCAGCAAGGTACCGACCGGCGTCGGCGCCTACGCCACACACGGCTACAACGGCTTCCCCCGCGCCTACCTCGACCGGGCCACCACGGTGGAAGGACTACGGACCCGCGGCTGGGGGCTGTACCACGAACTCGGCCACCTCCATCAGCAGATGGCGTACAAGCCGGGCGGTCTGACCGAGGTCACGGTCAACATCTATTCGCTGGCCGCGCAGCGCACCCTGCGGCAGCCGTCCAACCTGCTCACGGTCGACGCGACGACCGGGCTCACCTACTTCCAGTCCGCGCAGCGCAAGTTCGGCACGGCCGGGCTCACGTACGAGAAGTCCTTCGGCGCCTACGAGAAGCCTGCGTCAGCTGGAACTCGCCTTCGGCGACGACTTCTGGCCGCGCCTGCACAAGCTCGTGCGCGAGGAGAACCCGCAGTCGGACTACACGGAGACCGACAAGCGCTACCGGGCACTCGCCACCTACTCCAGCCGCGTCGCCGGGTACGACCTCACGGACTTCTACGTGAACACCTGGGCGTTCCCGATCGATGCCACGGGCAAGGCGGAACTGGCGGCACTCCATCTGCCGAAGCCGCCCGTCGACCCGAGCACGCTGACCGACTGACCGCAGGCGCAAGGAGTCACCATGAATCTCAGCAGACGAACCCTTCTCGCCGCGACAGGCGCCACCGCGGCCGTATCCGCCACGACACTCGCCACATCGGCCGGTGCCGCGCACGCGCAGTCCGGCGACGCAGCCGGCGAAGCCTCCGAGGCGGTCGCCACCGTCGGTTTCGACGCGCTTCTGAAACGCGCCGAAACCCTCCTGACCGGCGGTGCGTTCGACCCTTCGGACGCCGATTTCGCCGCCGCGGCAGCGGCCCTGAACGCCACGGCGAAGGGGCTCTGGGACACCCTGGACCGCAGTGCGGGGCGGACCGCCCTCTGGCCGGACCTCTCCCCCGTCACCGACCCGGGCAACTTCGGCCAGAGCTACACCCGGCTGCGTACGCTCGCCACCGCCTGGGCCACCCCCGGTACCTCACTCGCCGGCAGCGCGGAGGTGGCGGACGCCCTCGTCGCCGCGCTGCGCTTCGCCCACGACACCGCGTACAACCCGGCCAAGCGCGAGACGGGCAACTGGTGGTTCTGGGAGATCGGCGCCCCCCGTGCGCTGATGGACTGCGCCGTCCTGCTGCGCGATCGTCTTCCGGCCGCCGACCTCGCGGCCTATCTGGCGGTCGTCGACCGCTTCTGCCCGGACGCGGACCGTCGCACCAACTCCCCCACGTTCGCCGAGACGGGGGCCAACCGCACGGACAAGGCCGTCATCGTCGCGCTGCGCGGGCTGCTGGGACAGGACGCGGCCAAGCTGGCATCGGCCCGCGACGCCCTCTCCGACGTACGCGACTCGGGACGCAACAGCCTGTTCCAGTACACGAGTTCGGGTGACGGCTTCTACGAGGACGGGTCGTTCGTCCAGCACGATGTGGTCGCTTACACGGGTACGTACGGCGCGGTGCTCCTCGGCGGCGCCGCCTATCTGCTGTCCCTGCTCGCGGACTCCGAGTGGGCGGTCGCCGACCCGAGCGTCTCCGTGATGTACGAGGCCGTCGAGCGGTCCTTCGCGCCGGTGGTCTTCGACGGGCTGATGATGGACTCGGTGCGCGGCCGGGCGATCTCCCGGGAGCGCGCCGGTGACCACCGGGACGGTGCGGCGGCCGTCGCCGCGATCCTGCTCCTGGCGACCGGCGCACCCGCCACGTACGCCGACCGCTGGCGTGAGCTGGTCAAGGGCTGGCTGACCCGCAACCGCACCACCCCGTTCGCGGCGCTCGCCACGCTCCCCCAGCTCGCCCTCGCCAAGGCTGTGCTGAACGACCGGAACATTCACCCCGGACCGCGCACCACCGGCCACTTCGTCTTCGCAGACATGGACCGGGTGGTGCACCGCCAGGCGCGATGGGCCTGCGCGCTGTCGCTCTCCTCGAAGCGCATCTCGGCGTACGAGGCGGGCAACGGCGAGAATCTGCATGGCTGGTACACCGGCGACGGCATGACGTATCTGTACGACGGCGACGACCTCGGGCAGTTCAACGACGGCTTCTGGCCGACCGTCGACCCGTACCGGCTGCCCGGCACCACGGTCGACACCCGGGAGCGAACCGATCTCGGCACCGCCGCCGGCACCTCCACCTACCGGCCGGCGAACACTGTCGCGGGCGGAGCGGTGCTCCACGATCGGTACGGTGCTGCCGCAATGGAGCTGATCGGCCCCGCAGGCACCACCCTGCGGACCAAGAAGTCGTGGTTCCTGCTGGACAACGCGGTGATCGCGCTGGGCGCGGGCATCTCGTCGAGCGACGGCCGCACGGTCGAGACGATCGTCGAGAACCGCAACCTCGGCCCGGACGGCACACAGCGGCTGCTGGTCGACGGCGTCCGGCAGCCCGCTGAGCAGGGCTGGACGGAGGAGTTCGGCCACGCCCGGTGGGCCCATGTCGACGGCGTCGGCGGCTACGTCTTCCCCGACCCCACTGCTCTGCACGCGCTGCGCGAGGAGCGGACCGGGAGCTGGCGGGCGATCAACACCGGGGCGGACACCGGCGGCGACACAGATCCGGTCACCCGCCGCTATCTCACGCTCTGGGTCGACCACGGTGTCTCCCCCGCCGGTGCCGGCTACTCCTATGTGCTGCTGCCCGGCGCCTCCGCGGCCGCGACCGCGGTCTGGTCGCACTCGCGACCGGTCCGGATCGTCGCCAACGACGCCACCGCACAGGCCGTGGAGGCCCGCAGGCAGGGGCTGACGGCAGTGAACTTCTGGGGCGCGGGCACCGCCGCCGGGATCACCGCATCCGGTCCGGCCTCGGTCCTGGTCCAGCGCCGGGGCCAGGAGCTCGCCGTCGCCGTCGCCGACCCGAGCCGCACCCTGACCTCGCTCACTGTCGAACTTCCCTTCCGTGTCAGCCGGGTGGTCACCGCGGACGACACCGTGTCCCTCGCACCGGGCCCGCGCCCCGTGCTCACGGTCGCGGTCGGCGGATCACGCGGCCACACGCACACCGCCGTGCTCTCCTGACCGGCCACCGGCGGCCGGTCCGTCAGCACCGGCCGCCGGTCCCCCGTTCCTCCTTGAGCTCACTGGTTACGATCTCACCGGCTTCTACGTCGACATGTGGGCGTACCCGATCGGCGCGGACGGCAAGGTCGCCGCCCTCGCCACGCTCGACCTGCCCATACCGCCCGTAGACCCGTCGCCCCTGACGGACTGAGGAGCACCACCCGCATGACCGCGCCCTTCCTGCACCTTCCCCCGACCGACCGGCTGCTGTCCTCGCGGACCGGCTGGACGCGCGCGCACTGGGAAGTCACGGCCGACCGCGTGCTCGATGCGATCGTCCCGTACGCGACCCCGGGCTTCGCCCAGTACCGGCTCCCCGGTCGGGCCAGTTGGTCGGGGGTGGTCTCGGACGGACTCGAGGGGTACGCACGCTCCTTCCTGATGGCGGCCTTCCGCATCGCCGGAGCGCAGGGGAACGTCGATCCGAAGCTGATCGAGCGCTACACGCAGGGTCTGACAACCGGCACCGACCCGGGGTCGGCCGAGGCCTGGCCCGAACTCACCGACTGCTCGCAGCAGATGGTCGAAGCGGCCTCGATCGCCGTGGGGCTGCACGAGACCCGCCCCTGGATCTGGGACAAGCTGGACACGCGCGTCCAGGAGCGGGTTGTCGACTGGCTCTCCGGATTTGTCGGCGGCCGCACCTGGGACAACAACTGGCGGCTCTTCCAGGTGGTGTCCGAGCAGTTCCTCGCCTCGGTGGGCGCCCCGTACAACCGCTCCGACATCGAGAGCAACCTGGACAGGATCGAGGACTGGTACGTCGGGGACGGCTGGTACACCGACGGGGACGGCCGGAACTTCGACTACTACATCGGCTGGGCGATGCATCTGTATCCGCTGCTCTGGTCGCGCATGGTGGGCCCGGACGACGACGGGGGCAGGACCGAGGTCTACCGGCAGCGGCTTTCCCGGTTCCTCGAGGACTACCCGCAGTTCTTCGGCTCCGACGGTGCGCCGGTGCACCAGGGGCGTTCGCTGACCTACCGGTTCGCGGCACTCGCACCGGTCTGGATGGGGGCGCTGGCCGACTGCACGCCGCTCGCGCCGGGGCTGACGCGCCGGCTCGCCTCGGGCACCCTGCGGCACTTCGTGGAGCGCGGCGTCCCTGACGAGCGGGGGCTCCTGACCCTCGGCTGGTACGACACGTTCCTGCCCAGCACCCAGCCGTACTCCGGTCCCGCGTCCCCGTACTGGGCGAGCAAGGGCTTCCTCGGGCTGCTGCTCCCGGCGGACCACCCGGTGTGGACGGAGCGCGAACTCCCGCTCCCCATCGAGGAGTCCGACCAGTACACCGCGCTGCCGGCACCGGGGTGGCTGCTGCACGGCACCCGGCACGACGGCATCGTCCGGCTGATCAACCACGGCAGCGACCACAACCCGCCGGCCGCGACCGACGACGCACCGCAGGCGGGCGAGGAGGATCCGCACTACGCGAGGCTCTGCTACTCGACGGCGACGGCCCCCGAGTCCGCTCCGCACGCCGTGGCGCGTTCCGTCGACGGCCATCTGGCGCTGCTCGCACCGGACGGCACCCCGTCACGACGGCGCAGGATCCATCCGTTGCGCTGCGAGGACCGGATCGCCTCGTCCTGGTACGCGGCCGAGCTGCCCGGTGACGAGCGTACGTACCGGATCGAGACGACGAGTGTGCTGCACGGCCCGTGGGAGATCCGGGTGCACCGGGTCGAGGCGCCGGAGGGTGCGATCGTGCGGGAGGGCGGTCATGCCGTGGCGCACGAGGAACGGCCGCGCGGCTCGTCGGGCCCCGGCTGGGCGATGGCGCGCACGGCCGACGGTCTGACCAGTGCCGTTGTCGCACTGTACGGCTGGGACACCGAGGAGGACTCGGAAACCGAGGGCGGCGCGGCGGGCGAGGACTGCTCGGAGGCCGTGCGGACCGCGCAGGCCGAGAGGGCCGCGGACGGCCCGGAGACCACGTACGGGTCCGGTGTCGCGCGGGACGTGCAGTCCAACGCTTACGGGCCGCACTCCGCGATCCCGTATCTGCGTGCCGATCGCCGTCCGGGCGGGCGGAGCGTCCATGTCTCGCTGATCGCGCTGTCCCGCGACACCGTGCATCCGCAGGCGTTGCGCACGTCGGTGGTGGTGCGGGCGGGTGCGGAGTCGGTGGTGCTGACCTTCCTGGACGGCACCACGGTCGAGGTGTGAGCGCCGGCGGCGGGGCGGTCAGGGCTCGATGCCCTGGTTGTCCTCCCGTCGGTCGATGTGCCCGATGAGTTCCTGCGCCAGGGACTTGATCGTGTCGAGGCCGGCCCTCTCCAAGGGGCGGGGCACGGTGTCGACGGCGCAGACGGCGCCCGGTGCGACGCCCGTACGGTCGATGAGCGGCGCCCCCAGACAGGAGCGGATGCCTGTCTCGTCGACGACCGGGTTGTCGGCGAATCTCGGGTGGTCGCAGACGTCCTCCAGGACCAGCGCCTTGCGACGTGCGACGACGTGCGGGCAGTAGCCGTGGTCGACGGGGGTCAGCAGCGGCCGCCCGGTCGCCTGCCGGCTCACGGATGGGCTCCGAAGCCGGAGAGCGGGGCCGGTGCCGAGGTGGCGTTGATCAGGTGCTGCACCAGCGTGACCAGCGCTCCGGTGCCCGAGCTGGCGATCCGGGCGTCGCAGAGGACGACGGGCACGTCGGGTCCGAGGTCGAGCGCGGCACGTACCTCCTCGGGGCCGTAGCGGTAGGAGCCGTCGAACTCGTTGACGGCGACGATGAATCCGATGCCGCGCCGTTCGAAGAAGTCGACGGCCGGGAAGCACTCCTCGAGTCTGCGGGTGTCCGCCAGCACGACCGCGCCGAGCGCGCCCTGGGAGAGCTCGTCCCACATGAACCAGAAGCGCTCCTGGCCCGGGGTACCGAACAGATAGAGCACATGCTGCTCGTCGAGGGTGATGCGGCCGAAGTCCATGGCGACCGTGGTCGCGGTCTTGGACTCGATCCCCTCGAGGCTGTCGGTCGCCACGCTGACCTGGGTCAGCAGCTCTTCCGTGCTCAGCGGTGCGATCTCGCTGACCGCGCCCACGAACGTCGTCTTGCCGACGCCGAAGCCACCCGCGACCAGGACCTTGAGTGCGACGGGGAAGTACTCGGTGCCCCCGGTGCCGTCACCCCCGGCCGAGCCGCGGAAGCCGTCAGAGCTGTCGTCGTAAGCCATCGAGCACTGCCTCCAGCAGGGATCGGTCGGTGGGCATGTCGTGAAAAGCCGGCGGATGCGCGGTGACTGCGCCGCAGTCCACCAGGTCGGAGACGAGCACCTTGGTGACCACCGCGGGCAGCCGCAGATGCGCGGCGATCTCGGCCACCGAGGTGGGGCCGCCGCACAGCCCCAGCGCCACGGAGTGCTCGGGGCCGAGATGAGTCTGCGGATCGCTGCCCGTGGCCATGACCAGGGAGAGCAGGTCGAGCACGGTCGTCGGACGGGTACGGCCGTCGCTCACGGTGTACGGACGGATGAGCCGGCCGGCCGCATCGTCGAGCAACGGCCCGTCCTGCGGGGCCGACACCCTCACAGCCCCGTGACGCTCGGTGCCCCGGCCGCTTGTCTGGCCGGGGTCATCAGATACGGCCGGACACTCTTGACCAGCATGGTCATCTCGTATCCGAGCACGGCGGCATCCGCTTCGCGTCCGGCGAGGACGGCGAGACAGGTGCCGGAACCGGCGGTGGAGACGAACAGCAGCGTCGAGTCGAGCTCCACCACCACCTGACGGACCTCTCCGTTGTCGCCGAAGCGCGCCCCGGCGCTGCGGCCGAGGGAGTACAGGCCGGCGGCCAGCGCCGCCATGTGGTCGGCGCTGTCGGCGTCCATGCCGTGGAGGGATTTCACCAGCCCGTCGGCGGAGAGCAGGACCGCGCTGCGCGTGTACGGCACACGCTGTACCAACCCGCTCAGCAGCCAGTCGAGGTCCGAGACCTGACCGGACGGCATATCGGTCGCCATGGTGCATCTACTCCTTGAGGGTGTTCGTTTCGAGCGGGTCCGGGACAGGGTGCGACGGTTCGGCGGGCGCGGTGAGTCCGCGGACCGGCAGCGGTTCGAGTGGGGCCGGCGGTTGCCAGGCCTGCGGTGCGGGCCCGTCGGGGGTGGCGTCCGGGGCCTGCGCGGTGTCGTCGTCCGAGGCGCTGCGGGCCTCGGCGAGCTCGATGCCCCGGCGGAAGGACGCCATCAGGCCGGGATCGTGCAGGACGGGTTGTTCGTCCTCGGTGCGCGGCGCGGGGGCCTCCCTGAGCTGCGGGACCAGGTGTTCCTGGTTGGCGCGCCTGGGGAGTTGGGGCCGGCCCATGGTGCCGCGTACGACTCCGGGGTCGGGCTGGAGCGCCGGCATCGCGTCGTCCGGGCGCTGGACGCCGGGCCGGGTGTCGGCGGGGGTGGGCCGGTCGACGCGCTCGGCCCGCAGCGGCAGTGGTGGGGCTTCGCCCTGCCTTCGCAACTGCTGCGGTGGCTGATGCAGCCGCAGCGGCTGACTGGGCACCTGCGGCTGCCGGTTCGGGGCCGGGGCGGGGCTCAGGTTCCGCTGGTGCGCGGTGTCGTCCTGGGCCGGTGGCCGGTGTACGGGGCCGGGCGGCGGGACCGGGCCGGCGTCGGCCGTCGTGGGCACGTCCCCTTCGACCCCGAGCAGGGACTGCGGCAGCACCAGTACGGCCTGTGTGCCGCCGTAGATGTTGCTCTGCAGCCGGACCGCGATGCCGTGTCTGCGGGCCAGTGATGCGACGACGAACAGTCCGATCCGGCCGTCCTGCAGCAGATGGGCGACGTTGACCCGGTCGGGGGCGGCGAGCAGCGTGTTCATCCGCTTCTGTTCGTTGCCCGGCATGCCGAGCCCGCGGTCCTCGACCTCCAGGGCGAGCCCGGCGGTGACGTGCTGGGCGCGCAACAGCACCTGGGTGTGCGGGGCGGAGAACACGGTGGCGTTCTCAACGAGTTCGGCCAGCAGATGGATCACATCGGCCACGGCGTGCCCGCGCAGCGTGCCGTCGATCGGCGGCACCAGCTTGACCCGCGGATAGTGCTCGACCTCGGCGATCGCCGAGCGCAGCACCTCGGTCATGGTGACCGGGTTGCTCCACTGCCGCCGGGAGACGGCGCCGCCGAGGACGGCGAGGTTCTCCGCATGCCGGCGGATGCGGGTGGCGAGATGGTCGACGTGGAACAGGCCCTTGAGCAGATCGGGGTCCTCGACCTCGTTCTCCAACTCGTCCAGCAGCTGAATCTCACGGTGTACGAGCGACTGGAGCCGGCGGGCGAGATTGACGAAGACCTCCACCCGCTGTTCCTCGCCCGATTCGTGGGTGAACCGGGCCGCCTGCACCACTGCGGCCACAGCCCCTTCGTGCGAGCGGCCCATTTCCTGCGCGAGCAGGTCGAAGGCGTCACTGCCCGGTGGGACGGGCTGCGGGGACCGCCGCGCGGGCATCGGTTCGCCGTTGCGCAACTGCTCCACCACCCGCTGCAGTTCGGCCTGCCCCTGTGCACTGGCACGGCGCAGGGCCAGACACCGGCCGAGGACGGTGGTGGCGACCCGGTTGGCGCCGAGGAAAGCGGCGACCACAGCGGCGACGGCCAGCGCCGCGGATCCGCCCAGCGCGGTCCAGAGCTGGGTGGTCATCGGTGCACTCGTGGAGCGGACGGTGATGATGACTGCCGCGGCGCCGCTCAGTGCCACGGCGATGGCCGGCAGCACGGCCGTGCGGAAGATCTGAGGCCGTATGCGGGCATCGGGGGACAGCTGTGCGGCGCGCGGCCTGGCGGTGGCCGAGTGGGCACGGGCCCCCGGCCGGCCGTGCCGTCCGCCTTCTCGGCGTTCCGGTCGCGCTTCGGGTGCGCGAAGTTGAGACATCAGCGTCCTCGGTACGTGGGGCACCAGGAATCGGCGTTCATGTGGTGGCCCTTACGTTGGTCGGTCAGGCTCGGGTCATCGGTCGGGCAGGCCCGAAAGATATGAGCCCACCGTTGATCACCGGCCACACACGGTAGTCGTCGATCGAGCATCCGTGGCGGGCAGTTGTAGAACTTGCCCGCCATCCGTCCCGCTCTGGTATGAGCTCTCGCACGGACAACCGAATGCGTCCACGAGCACGGAGGGTGCGCCGCGAAGGTCCCGCACTTCGATCACCGTGAGCCGATGCTCACCGAGGACGAGGTCTACGTGTATCGGCAGGCCGATCTGACCTGCGCGGAGCGAGGCGAAGCGCGCATGCCGCGGCCGACAGGCGCGGAGGGGTTGCCACGGGTCGGCAAGAGGCGGAGCGTTGAGACACGGGGGGAACAGCAGAACTCGGGGGTCTCCGCAGGACGAGGTTCATCATGAACAGAACTGTGCGTAGACGAATCCCAGCGTTCGTGTGTGCATCCGCCTTGGCCTCAGCGCTTGCGTTCTCCATAGCTGCGCCAACAGCCCAGGCGGCCCCACAGGTTCCGGCACAGACCACCGCGTCACAGGCCGCACCCACCAACTGGTGCGACTGGCACCCGTACGAGTGTGGATGGGGGCCCGCCACCTATCCCGTGTACCCCGTCTACCCTGTCTATCCCGTGTACCCCGTCTATCCCCTCTACGTCTACTAGTCACGACTCAGGCGATCTGTGGTTCGAGTAGGCACAGAACGATGGTGCGGCTGACGGGGCGGGTTCCCGGGGCGACTCAGCTGCGGGTCCGGTAGCGCAGGCTGGGGTTCGGTCTTGACACTCAACGTCGGCGCGGCAAGGGCGAGCACGCCATGCGCCGGCGCCGCTGCGTGCGACCGGTCTCACGGTCCGATGCACGGAGGCCCCACTCCGCCGCCTGGCCGGAAGAGTGGGGCCTCGGTGTGACGACTCGGCGATCCGCGTCTCGACGTGGACGCCGGATGGCGTCCTGCGTCAATGCGGTCAGGCCTTCATCCCTGCCCCGTCACCGCTCACCCGCAAGATCAAGATCGCGGTTGTCCTGTCCCTGAGCAACGTCCGTTGCTTTGTTCCGGCGCCAGGGGTGTGCGATCGGGGCAGCCACGGCCCGCCACCAGGGATCGAGGGGAAGCGTTCCCGCGGGCTCGAACGGCTCGCCCGGTTGGGGGAACGCAGCCGGCTGCTCGGCTTCCTCAGCGGCGTCCTTGGTCCACTCGCCGGGCTCCGCCCAGGGGTGAACGGCGAGATTGAAGGTGCCCCAGTGGATCGGCAGCATGACACCGTGCGGCTTGCCCCCTTGCAGGTCGAGCTGCGCCTGGATGCCCTCGTCGGGTGTCATATGGATGTCGGGCCAGTACTCCGAATACGCACCGATCTGGATCATCGTCGCGTCGAACGGGCCGTGCTCGGCGCCGATGTCCTTGAAACCGGGGAAGTAGCCGGTGTCCCCGGAGTGGTAGATCCGGTGCTCGGGGCCCGCGACGACCCAGGACGCCCAGAGCGTGTGCTGCTGGTTGCGCAGGCCGCGCCCGCAGAAGTGCCGGGCCGGGGTCGCGGTGAGGCTGATCCCGGCGATGTTCGTGGTCTCGTTCCAGTCGAGCTCGCGCACCCGGTCGGCGGACACGCCCCAGCGCTCCAGGTGGGCGCCGACACCGAGCGGCACCGCGAAGACCGTGTCCGTGCCCGCCAGGGCTCGGATCGTCGGCAGGTCGAGGTGGTCGTAGTGGTCGTGCGAGATCACGACCACGTCGAGCGGGCCGAGCGTCGCGAGCGGCAACGGCACCGGGTGCAGCCGCTTGGGCCCGGCGAACGCGAAGGGCGAACAGCGCTCGCCCCACACCGGGTCGAAGAGCACCCGGCGGCCGTCGATCTCGGCGAGCACGCTCGAGTGGCCCATCCAGGTGAGCCGCAGCCCTGAGGCGGGCGGCCGGGCGAGGTCGGCGAGGGTGGTCGCATGGACGGGCACCGCGCCGTTCGGCGACCTGCGTACCCGGTCCTCCTTGCGGAAGTAGACCTTCGCGAACTCCAGCGTCGAGCCGGACGGCCTGGTCCGCGCCCCCACCGGGTTCTGGAAGACCCCGTCGGCGAAATTGGGTGAGTTCCGGATGCGCTCCATGCGGGCGCCCCCCGGGTCGGCGCCGAATGCGGCGGGTCGCAGCGAACGCAGCCGGGTACGGAGCGGATGCAAGGAGTCAGCGCCGGTCACAACATCTCCTGAGGGAGTCGGTGTCGTTTCATTATGAGCAGGGGGTACGACGGCGCGAGTACGGGGCAGCCAACGGAATGACGGCCGGACCCCGCCGCCTCAGCCACGCGGCTGCCCGTACACGTGTTCGACATACAGCCGCAGTACGATCCGCCGGTCGCGGACCATCGCGCTGCGGTAATCGTCCCAGTCGGGGTGCTCGCCCTGCACGTCCCGGTAGAGCGTGATCAGCTCCTCGACGGTCGCGTCGGACGGATCGGCGGCGACCGGCGAGAGCTCGGCCGTGCCGTCCGCGACCGTCCAGGCCCAGCGGTCCTCGCTGGTGACGTGGTAGCTCGCCCGCGGATCGCGCCGCAGGTTCCGCGTCTTCGCCCGGTCGTCGGTGATCGAGACACGGATGATGCGCTCCGCGGGATAGTAGAAGTGATTGACATTGGACAGCTGGGGCCGGCCGTCCCGCTTCAGTGTCACGAGCACCCCGCCACTCTCCTCGGCGACCAGCCGAAGGAGCGCGTCCTGCTGTGCATCGATTCCCGTCATGCCGAATCCAACGTGCGTAACCATCGCAGGATTCCGCATTCGGCCACTCGCTCATGTCACATCCGGCGGCCGTCGCCCGTCGCATCCGTGACAGCAGCCCGCCGACACCGGTGGACACCCCACAAGGAGGCCGGCCATGACCGCCCGCATCTCGCTCGACCCGCCCCGCACCCTCCTCTTCCGCGCCGTGTCGTGGTATTCGAACCGTACGTACGGGAAGGTCATCGATCCCGTACGGGCCACCGCCCACCACACCGAGGTGCTGTGGGCCGGGCTCCGCTTCGAGCTGGCGGTCGGCCGCTGGAAGGCACTGGACCCGCAGCTGAAGGCACTCGCGGTGATGACGTCCGCGTCGACCATCGGCTGCAGCTGGTGCATGGACTTCGGGTACTGGGAGAACCACCGGCAGGGGATGGACACCCGCAAGCTGCGCGATGTGCCGGTGTGGCGGGAGAGCGAGGCGTACACGCCGCTGGAGCGCGACGTCATGGAGTACGCGGAGGCGATGAGCCTCACCCCACCCGAGGTCGGGGACGAACTGGTGGACCGGCTCAGGACCGCGCTCGGCGAGAAGGCACTGGTCGAGCTGACGACCATGGTCGCCGTGGAGAACATGCGCTCCCGCACCAATTCCGCACTCGGCCTGACCAGCCAGGGCTTCAAGGACCAGTGCGAGGTGCCGAGGCCCGCCGCGCAGCGCGCGGCGGACGCCGGCCACTGAACAGTGATTCAGCAAGGGCCACATTGACAGGGGTGCTCCCGCCTTCGGATACTGACTGGCGATTCAGTAAATCGCCGGTCGCGGCGGCCACGCCGAACAGCCGGACGCGCTCGCCCGGGCCCTGGCCCGGACCACTCCGGGGCCCACCCCGATCCCTGTTACCGAGGAGACACTCCGATGACGACACCGACGACGGCGCCGACGGTGTCCCCGTCCGCTCTGCCCGCCCCGCTGATCTCGCTGACCTGGACGGACCACGTCACCGGACGCCAGGGCCATCTGGTCGTCGACCGGCTGGTGCGCGGCGTGTCGAGTGGTGGGCTGCGGATGCGGGCCGGCTGCACGCTCGACGAGGTGGCGGGGCTTGCCCGGGGCATGACGATGAAGGAGGCCCTGCACTTCGATGCCGATGACACACAGGCGCGCTACATACCGCTCGGTGGCGCCAAGGGCGGCATCGACTGCGACCCGCGCGACCCGGAGGCGTACGGGGTGCTCGTGCGCTATCTGCAGGCCGTGCGTCCGTATATAGAGAACGTCTGGACGACCGGTGAGGATCTCGGACTCACCCAGGACATCGTCGACCGGGCGGCGGCCGAGGCGGGGCTCGTCTCCTCGATCCAGGCGGTCTATCCGCTCCTGGACGACGAGACGGCGGCGCGTCAGCGGCTCGCCGACGCGTTCGCCGTCGAGGTGGACGGCATCGGGCTCGACGAGCTGGTCGGCGGCTGCGGGGTAGCCGAGTCGGCGCTCGCCGCGCTGGACCGGGCGGGTGTCTCGTACACGGAGGCCAGGGTCTCCGTACAGGGGCTCGGCACCATGGGCGGGGCGACGGCGCGGTTCCTCGCCCGGGCCGGACTGAAGGTCGTCGCCGTCGCCGACATCAAGGGGACGATCGCCAACCCGGCGGGCCTCGATGTCGAGGCGCTGCTCGCGGCCCGGGACGCGTACGGAACGGTGGACCGCGGTGCCCTGCGGGACGGAGACCAGGAGCTGCCCGCCGACGCGTGGCTGACACAGGAGGCGGAGGTGCTCGTACCGGCAGCGGTCTCGTACGCCGTCGACGCCACCAACCAGGCCCGGATCAGCGCCCGTTGGATTGTCGAGGCGGCAAACATGCCGGTACTGCCGGAAGCGGAGGCACTGCTCGCCGAGCGCGGGATCACCGTACTGCCCGACGTGGTCGTCAACTCCGGTACGAACGCATGGTGGTGGTGGACGCTGTTCGGCGACATCGGCGCCGATGCCGAGGAGGCGTTCGGACACACCCGTCGCTCGATGCGGGCGCTGATCGGCCGGATGCTGGCCCGTGCCGAGGCCGACGGCTCCACACCCCGGGCGGCGGCCCATGCCCTCGTCGCCGAGCGGCTTCCGGTGATGGCCGAGCGGTTCGGCTGGTACCGGTGAGCCTGCCGTGCCGCCGGGCCCGCTGAGCCGCTGGACCTCTGTGGGGGCCCGACTCCCGTTTCCTCAGGGGCCGTACGGCGAATAGCTGCCATGGCAGCTTCCCGCCAGCTCCGACCGCCTCTGTTACGCCATGCTCCTGACAGTCTCACCTCACCACCCCCTGAAAACACACGAGTTCACGAGGTGAGAATGAGACGGACCAGATGGGCGGCGGCCTGCGCCACAGCGCTCGCCGCCGCCCTTGCCGGAGGATCGCTCCCTGCCGCCGCCGACCAGGCACCCACGTTCGCCGACCCGGCCCTGTCCCCGGGAGCGGGCGGCGGAATCCGCACCGTCACCCTGCTGACCGGCGACGTGGTGACGTACTCCGGCAGCGGGAGCGCCGTACAGATCAGCTCGATCGTGCCGGGATCCGGCCGCGAGGGCATGGGCTTCACCCGGTTCCGGGCGGACGGCCACGAGTACGCGGTGCCGATCGACGCCGTCGGGCAGATCTCGCAGGGCCGGGTGGACCAGCGGCTCTTCGACGTGACCGAGCTGGTCGCCTCGGGGTACTCGGACAGCAGCACCGACACGCTACGGGTCCTGGTCGGCGGCGCCACGCCGTCCGCCGGGAGCCCGGACGCGCCGAAGGGCGCCCGCGTCGCCGCGGCCTTCCGGACCACCGGGACCACGGCCCTGACCGTGCCCAAGAAGTCGGCCGGCACCGTGTGGAAGCAGCTCGGCACGGCCTCCCGGGCCCGCACCGAAGGCATCGGAAAGGTCTGGCTGGACGGCAGGGTGCGGGCCACGCTCGACACGTCCGTACCGCAGATCGGCGCGGACAAGGCGCACCGGGCCGGGATCACCGGGAAGGGCACCAAGGTCGCGGTTCTCGACACCGGCTACGACCGTGACCACCCCGATCTGAAGGACGCCGTCACCGCTTCGCAGAACTTCACCGAGGACGGCGACGTCCAGGACCTGCAGGGCCACGGCACCCATGTGTCATCGATCATCGCCGGTTCCGGAGCGGCGTCCGAAGGCCGCTACGCGGGCGTCGCGCCGGGCGCGGAGCTCGTCGAGGGCAAGGTCCTCGGCAATGACGGCTACGGCTACGACTCCTGGATCCTCGCGGGCATGCAGTGGGCCGTCGACCAGGGCGCCCGGATCGTCAATATGAGCCTCGGGTCGAACCTGGCCTCCGACGGCACCGACCCGCTGTCCACCGCGGTCGACAAGCTCTCCGCCGAGCACGGCACGCTGTTCGTGATCGCCGCGGGCAACAGCGGCGACCGGACGATCAGCGGGCCCGGCGCCGCCGATGCCGCCCTGACGGTCGGTTCCGTCACCAAGTCCGGTGAGATGTCGGCGTTCTCCTCGCGTGGACCGCGCGAGGGCCGGCCCGCGGTCAAGCCGGAGATCTCCGCGCCGGGCAGCGCCATCGTGGCCGCCCGCGCCGCCGGCACGCTCGACGACGCGGCCGTCACCGAGCAGTACGCCTCACTCTCCGGTACGTCGATGGCGAGCCCCCATGTCGCGGGCGCCGCCGCCCTGCTGGCCCAGCGCCACCCCGACTGGTCGGGGGCGCAGCTGAAGTCCGCACTCATCGGCAGCGCCGCCCCGGTGGCGGGTGCGTCGGTCGCCGACACGGGCGCCGGTCTCACCGACGTGCCGGCGGCGCTGGCGGCCAAGGTGGTCGCCGAACCCGCCACCCTGGCCGCCCACACCACGTACCCGAACGCCTCCGCCGCCGCGCAGAGCCATGAGGTGACGTGGACGAACACCACGGACAAGCCCGTGAAGCTGCGGCTGTCCGGGTCCGGCCGGGCGATCCGGCTGGGCGCGGAGACCGTGACCGTGCCCGCGCGCTCGTCCGCGGTCACGGACGTCACCCTCGAACCGTCGCGGGTCGAGGCGGGTACGACGTTCGGCGGGGCGGTCACCGCGACCTGGCCGGGCGGCGGCCGGGCGACGGTGCCCGTCTCGGTCGAGGCCGATCCTGAGACGTACACCCTCACCCTGACCGGTCCCGCACCGCGCGAGGGCGCCGAGCGCACCTCGACGGGTGCGGTCCTGCAGAACGAAAGGACCGGCGCGTCCCAGCTGATCGGGCTCGACGGCGCCAAGCCGAGGACGGTGACGCTGCCGCGCGGCAGTTACCGGATCCTGGGGCACACCTGGGAGTACGACACGGTGGGCAACACCGTCGTCGGGACCGCGGCGATCCACTTCGCCCGGCGGGTCACGGTCGGCCGGGACAGCTCCGTCACACTGGACACCGAGGGTGCGAAGCCGGTCAGGATCGGCGTGGACGACGGGTCGGCGCGGGTGTCACTGCAGTCGGCGACCGGGATCGTGTCACGCATCGGTTCCGGCACGGGCGCCCGGGACACCGGTCTGGTCGCGCCGAGCTCCGCCGGTCAGTACCGGGTGGAGGCGGTACCCACCACCGGTGGGACGCTGGACGGGCTCAGCTTCTTCGGCGGGCTGAGCTGGCAGCAGCGGGAGGTCGACGCGCATGAGCCCGGCTCCTCGGCCGACGCGCTGAAGCTGCTGCTCTCGCAGTACAGCATCTACAGCTGGCTGGGTACGGCCACCGGCGAGGTCGTCGACATCGGCACCGGGGCGGACACCGACCCGGCGGCCATGGACCTCAAGGGCAAGATCGTCCTGTGGACACCGGCCACCAGCCAGACCGCGTTCAACAACGCGCTCTACCAGAAGCTGTCGGACGCGGGCACGGCCGCCATCGTGTACGTGGGCTACGGGCTCTCGGTCTACAGGCCGACACCGGTACTCAGGCTGGACACGGCCAGTGTGCCCGCCCTGCGGGCCCGGCTGGCCGAGGGGCCGCTCACGCTGACGCTCGACGGCGTCAACAGCTCGGCGGACGCCTACTTCCTGCACCACTCGGTCGACGGCAGGGTCCCGGCCGGGGCCGACTGGTTCGACCGGCGGTCGGAACTGGCCAAGGTGACGACGGTGCAGCGCACGCACGGCTACCCGTCCGACCCCAAGGGCATGTACGCCTGGACGACCTGGCACGGGCTGACGCTCTTCCAGCAGTCCACCCGCTACCGTCCGCCGTCGGAGCAGACGCTCTACTACACCCCGGACGTGGCGTGGACGACGGCGACCTTCCACTACCAGTACGACGTCGCCGAACGGGTCTACCCGTTGGGGACGCTGGTCAGCGCACCGACCGTGTACCGCGCCGGCGGTGACTACCGGGACGACTGGATGTCCGCGCCCTTCAACCCGGCGCTCGGCAAGCAGGCCGGGCCCGCGCAGATCACCCGGGACGGCGACAAGCTGAACGTGGCGCTCCCGATGTTCTCCGACGCGGCCGGCCATCGCGCCGAGACGGCGCCGGTCGCGGACACCGGCAGCACGGTGCTGGCGGACGACAGCGGGAGGGTACTGGCCCGCAACGGCGCACCGGGCCGCGCCACCTTCGATCTGCCGCGCAAGGACAACTGGTACCGGCTGACCGTCGATGCCACCCGTACGTCGCCGGATCCGGTGACGTGGATGCTCGGGTCGCAGGTGGCCAGCGAGTGGCGGTTCCGCTCCGGCCACGAGAAGTCCGCTGCCGCGGCCCCGCTGCTGGACCTCGACTACCGGCTGCCGCTGACCGGCGAGAACGCGGCGGACGCGGGCAAGCCGCTCGACTACACGGTCGGCCTGACCGCACAGGGAAGCCGGCGGGCGCTTCCCATCGGGTCGTTGAAGGTCTGGTACGCGACGGACGGCACCGACTGGAAGCAGGCCACGGCGGCGCGCGCGGCAGACGGCCGGTGGAAGGTCACCGTGCCTTCCGCGGGCACCGCCAAGGTCGATCTGCGGACAACCGTCACGGACACGACCGGTGCGTCGCTGACGGAGACCCTGATCGACGCGTACAACTCGGGCTGCGCCGATATCTGGTGCTGACCGGGGCCTGACAGCTGGAAGCGAGTCGGGGGCGGGCCGCTTGCGGTCCCGCCCCCGACCTGTCGGGAACCCGTGCATTGGTTAGGGTGACGCCGTGGCGAGAGTGCGGTTGGGCGTGGCGGAACGACGCGAGGAGCTGCTGCGCGCTGCCGTCGAGCAGATCGAGGTGCGGGGCGTCGCCGCGGTACGGATCGCCGATGTGGCGTCCGTCCTCGGGGTGAGCAACGCCCTCGTGCTCTACCACTTCTCGACCAAGGAGAAGCTGGTCGCGGCTGCCTTCGCGCATGCGGCCGAGGCCGACCTGGCCCATCTGCGCAAGCTGCTCAGCCGCCGCACCAGTGCGGTACGGAGACTGCGCGCCGCCGTCCGCTGGTACGCGCCGACCGGGCAGGCCAAGGGGTGGCGGTTGTGGATCGAGGGCTGGGCGGTCTCGTTGCGCGATCCGGCGCTGCGCAATGTGGCCGGCGATCTCGACCAGCAGTGGAAGGCCGAACTGGCCGAGGTCCTCGAAGAAGGGGCCGCCGCAGGGGAGTTCCACTGCGACGATCCGATGTCCGTGGCCTGGCGGCTGACCGCCCTGCTGGACGGTCTGGCCGTCCAGATGACGTCGTACGCCGGTCCGCTCTCCCGGGCCACGATGCTGGCGTGGACCGACGAGGCGCTCGCCCGCGAGCTGGGCATCGACCAGGAGGCACTGACGGCCTGACCCTGCCGGCTCCCCTCTCCGCACTCCCCGTTTCCTCCCGGCTCCCTCCCGTCCTGTCCGACGATCAGGTCTGACGCAGTGGGGCGTAGGTCTCGCCATCGAGTCCGAACGTCCAGGCCACACCCTCCTTCGCGGTCCTGGTCGTCGGCGGCACCCGCAGCCAGTACGTACGGTGCGTCCCGTCCGGCTCCGGGGTGGAGTTGACCACCTCGACCATCACCACGTCCTCGTCGCCCTGAAGCGCGATCCGCCAGAGGGTTCCCGTCTCGTCCCGGTGCACCGGCTCGGCGCCCGACTCGGCGAGGTAGCGGTCGTAGCCGTAGAACTCCAGCATCACGCGACGCAGTTCCGCGTTCTCCTCGTTGCGTATCCGCTCGGGGGTCAGGGCCGCCAGTTCCGCGAGGAACTCGGCGGGGACCGGCATGCCGCGCCAGGCGTGGAGCGCGAACCCGTCGCGGTACGAGAGGGCCGGGCCGTCCCCGCGGTCCAGCCGGCCCGCCTCGTCGCGGTGGAGTGCCTCCGGGCGTTCGCTGAGCACCACCGTGCGCTCGTAGGGCCACCACCAGCCCGCGTTCCTGGCCACCGCCGCCAGGCCCTCGAGCCGGTCCCCGCGGCCGTCGAATGCGGCGAGCCACGCGGCGTCGTGCTGGCCGAGCACCGCGTCGAGCAGCACCAGCCGTACGTCCGACTCGTCCTCGGGCCGCTGGGCGAGGGCCGCGACGACACCCGCCCGTATCCGGTCGGCGAGCGCCGCCGTGGTCTCCCAGAGCTGGGCGCCCGTGGCCGCCCAGAGGGCGGACCAGCCGGCCGGGCCCAGCTCGTCGTACATCCGGCGCCGTTCGTCCGCCCACGGGCGGGTCCGTACCTCGTCGCGCACCGAGCGTCCCGCGCCGACGAGTTTCTCGACGGCCTCGACGGCCGCCTTCGGCGAGTCGGCCCAGACGAATTCCTCCGGCTCCGCAAGTCCCGCACTGCGGTAGGCGAGGCGGACGCCGTCCTCGGCCGCGGCCCGGTCCGCCGCGCCGGTCGCCGCCGCCACGGCCCGCCATGAGTCCACATACTGCATCGGTTGTCCCCGTCCCCTGTTTCGCTGTCCGGTCCTGAATCTCTGCTGTTGCACGCCTTGTCCGCTGCCCACCGGGCGCTCCGGGCGTGCCGGTCAGTCCGCGACGATGCGAACCGCGCCGGGTGCGTACTCCCGCTGGCGCACCACGCGGTACCAGCCCTTCGACAGCGGGATCGCCGCATGCTCCTCGTGCACCACCCGGCCACCGTCGGGGAGATGGAGCAGCATCGGGCCGAAGGCGCCCGCCTCGCGCATCAGCCGGCCGGGCCCCTGAACCGCATGCGCATGACCGGTGACCTCGCCGAGGGCGAGCACCAGTCGCCCTCGGGCGTCCCGCGGCTCTCCCGGCGCGTCCACCAGATGCGCGGGCACCGCCGACTCCTCCAACGACACGATCAGTACATCGCCCTGCCGGTACACAGACGTCTCCCCTCCACGGCGGCACCCGCTGTGCCGGCCATGGAGAAAACGCTACGAGGAGGGTCTGACAATCGGTCACGACCGGTCCCGCCCGCCGCATTGTCAGTGCCGCTTGATAAACCTTGCGGACATCAGCCGATCCCAGTCTCAGGAGTTCAGGGCCATGTCCGGTGTGGATCACCTGCACGAGTTGCTCGGCCTTCCGGCCGTCGACTTCCAGCACGCGACGGGCGAGGCCCCGGCGCAGCCCGCGGACGCCGCGGCCTGGCGTATCTCGGTCGACCCGTACGACGACGAGTCCGAGATGACCTGGGAGGAGGCGTTCCAGGCGTTCCTCGGGGCGGTCGACCCGGGCGGTGTGCGGGCCCTGATCATCGGACAGTGGGGGGAGGCGACCGACGAGACGTCGTCCTACCCGATCGGCCTGGTGATCGCCGCGGCCGACCGGCTGACGTCACTGGAGGCGATATTCGTCGGCGACATGACGAGCGAGGAGCACGAGATCTCCTGGATCGAGCAGTGCGACGTCACCGCGCTGCTGACCGCGTTCCCGGCGCTGCTCGAACTGGGTGTGCGCGGCGGCACCGATCTGAGGTTCTCCCCCTTGAAGCACGATCGGCTGCGTTCGCTGACCATCGAGACCGGCGGCCTTCCGGTCGGCGTGATCCGCGGCATTCTGGACAGCGAGCTGCCGGCGCTGGAGCGGCTCGATCTCTGGCTGGGCGTCTCCGAGTACGGCGGCGACGCGGATGTCGCGGACCTGGCCCCGCTGCTCTCCGGCTCGCGGTTCCCCCGGCTTCACCACCTCGGCCTGCGCAACAGCGAGCTGCAGAACGAGATCGCGGGCGCCGTCGCGAGCGCCCCGGTCGTCGCCCAGCTCCGCACCCTCGACCTGTCGAACGGCACGCTGGGCGACGAGGGCGCGGCCGCGCTGCTCGAAGGCCAGCCGCTGACCCATCTCGAACGGCTCGATCTGCACCACCACTTCCTCACCGAGCCGATGGAGCGCCGGATCAAGGAGGCGCTGGAACCGCACGGTGTGCAGGTCGATCTCTCCGAGCGCGAGGTGCCGTGGGGCAACCGCGGGATCGAAGGCCGCTACACCACGGTTGCGGAGTGATGCGCGATGACGGACATCGAACACCCCGAGTCCTGGCACGGGTTGCCGGTCCTCACGCTGCCCGGCCCCGACCTGCCGCACGCTGATCCTCTCCCGGCGGCGGACGCGGTCGCCTGGCGGCTGGAGAGCGCCTGGCAGGACGACCTGACGTTTGCCGCACTGTGGGAGCACTTCCTCGACACGGTGGACACGACCGCGGTGCGGGCCCTGCTGATCGGCCCCTGGTGGGAGGAGGACTACACCCCCCTCGCGCCGGTCGTCGAGCTGCTGTGTGCTCATGCGGACCGCTTCCCGTCCCTGAGGGCGCTCTTCCTCGCCGATGTCGTCAGCGAGGAGTGCGAGCTCTCGTGGCTGCAGATGTCCGACATCACCCCTGTGGTCGAGGCGTTCGAGCACCTGGAGGAGTTGACCGTACGCGGATGCGGCGAGCCGATCGAGGGCACGGAGATCCTCGGCCTGCAGCCGGTGCGGCACACATCGCTCAGGTCGCTTCGGTTCGAGTCGGGCGGGCTCCCGGCCGGCGTCGTGCGGGCGATCGGTGCTTCGGAGCTGCCCGCGCTGGAGCATCTCGAACTCTGGCTGGGCGTCACCGAGTACGGCGGCGACTCGACGGTCGACGACCTCGCCCCGCTGCTGTCCGGTGCCGCGTTCCCGAAGCTGCGCCATCTGGGTCTGCAGAACAGCGAGATCCAGGACGAGATCGCGGCCGCGGTGGCCTCGGCCCCGGTCGTCGCCCACCTGGAGTCGCTCTCCCTCGCGATGGGGACCCTCAGCGACAACGGCGCCGAGTCGCTGCTCGCGGGCCAGCCCCTCACTCATCTGACCTCGCTGGATCTGCACCATCACTACATCAGCGACCCGTTGGTCGACCGGCTCAGGGGTCTGATCGGACCGGACCGGGTGAACGGCGAACCGCACGAGGTGGAGTACTGGGATCCGGATGAGGACGACGAGCGTTATGTCGCCGTCTCCGAGTAGCCCGGGCGGTCCGGTGCCACGCTTTGCCGTCGTCGGCGTTCCCGGGAACCGTCGGGTGACGCTGTTCCAGGACGCGGTACGCGCCGCCGGGCTGCCGGCCGCGCGGGTCGTGCCCTGGCCGGCGGTGCTGCGCGGCGAGGCGGCGTTCCGGCCGGGCGAGACCGTACGGATGGACTCGCCCGGTGAGGATGCCGAGGTGGAACGGCTGCTGCGGGCGGTGGACGATCCGACGAGGGTCGAGGGCACCGCTCTCTGGTATGCCCACTTCACCGCGGCCGTACGGGAGGTGGCGCGGGCGGCAGCTGAGGCCGGTGCCGAGTTGCTCGACGATCCGGGCGATGTGGCGGTGCTGTTCGACAAGCGGCTCTGCCATGGCGTACTGGACGGCGCCGCAGTTCCCGTGCCTGCGTCCGCGACCTCCGGGGCCGGGGCGCCCGTGGTCCGCGGCTGGGCGGACGTGCGTGCGCTGATGGCCGGGCACGGTATGCCGCGGGCCTTCGTGAAGCTCGCGCACGGCTCGTCCGCCTCGGGGGTGCTCGCCGTGGAGACGGCCGGGCCGGGCCGCGTGCGGGCGACGACGTCGGTGGAGCGCGACGCCGCCGGGCGGCTCTTCAACTCGTTGCGGGTACGCCGCTGTACGACGGAGCGCGAGGTGGCGGCGATCGTCGACACGCTCGCACCGGACGGACTGCACATCGAGCGCTGGCTGCCCAAGGCATCGCAGCATGGGCGGTCGGCGGATCTGCGGGTCGTGGTGGTGGCAGGTCGCGCGACCCATGCCGTCGTACGGACCAGCCGCTCCCCCATGACCAATCTTCACCTGGGCGGGGAGCGCGGAAGTCTTGACGAGGTCCGCGCGGCCGTCCGGGCGGCGGGCGGCAGCTGGGCCGAGGTCCTCGCCGTGTGCGAGCGGGCCGCCGCCTGCTTCCCGGAGACGCTGTGCGTGGCCGTCGATCTGCTGCCCGCGACGGGCTGGCGTCGGTTCGCCGTCGGCGAGGTCAACGCCTTCGGCGATCTGCTGCCACGCCTGACCGGCCTCCCGGGCAGTGGCGCCGAGGGTCTGGACACCTATGCGGCGCAGGTCGCCGCCGTACTGAACAGAGCAAGGAACCACCGTGCAACCACCACTGCCTGATACCGGCGCCTCCCCCACCGACGCCCGGAACCCGGACATGAGCGAGATCGTGGGCAGCCACGATCTGTTGCTGATCACGCTCGACACCCTGCGGTACGACGTGGCGGCGGAGCTCGCCGCCGCCGGCCGCATCCCTCATCTGGCCCGTCATCTCCCGGGCGGAGCATGGGAGGAGCGGCATGCTCCCGGCAGCTTCACGTACGCCTCCCACCAGGCGATCTTCGCGGGCTTCCTGCCGACGCCCGCTGCCCCCGGCCCGCATCCGCGGCTGTTCGCGGCGCGTTTCGCGGGCAGTGAGACCACGGCCTCCCGCACCTTTGTCTTCGACACCCCCGATCTGGTGTCCGCTCTCGCCGGGGCCGGTTACCGCACGGTGTGCATCGGTGGCGTCGGGTTCTTCAACCGGCAGGGCCCGCTCGGTTCGGTTCTGCCGGGCATGTTCCAGGAGAGCCACTGGGAACCGGAGTTCGGGGTTGCGTCGCCCACTTCCTTCGAGGCCCAGGTGGCCCGGGCCGAGCAGGTCGTGGCCCGGCTTCCGGCCGAACAGCGGCTGTTCCTCTTCGTCAACGTGTCGGCGCTGCACCAGCCCAACTGGTTCCACCGGACGGGCGCCACCCCGGAGGCGGGTGACTCCCGCGCCACGCATGCCGCCGCCCTGGAGTACGTCGACGCGCACATCGGCCGGCTCTTCACCGTCGCGGGCAGCCGCCGCCGTTGCTTCGCCATCGTCTGCTCCGACCACGGCACGGCGTACGGGGACGACGGCTACACCGGTCACCGGCTCGGCCACGAGTCCGTCTGGACCGTTCCGTACGCGCACTTCTTCCTGGAACCGGGGGCCACCGCATGCTGACGAGTCAGCCGACCATCCGTCCGTACCAGAGCTATGTCTACGCCTATCCGCACAAGACGGCGTACGGAAGGCTCGACGCACACCCCGCCGGGCGGCCCGCACTGCGCGAATTGTGGGCAGCGGAGCGCAAGGACGCGCTGTCGCTCTATCTCCACATACCGTTCTGCGAGGTCCGCTGCGGCTTCTGCAACCTCTTCACCAGAATCGGCGCTCCCGATGAACTGACGACCCGCTACCTCGACGCGCTGGAGCGACAGGCCACCGCCGTCCGGGACGCGCTGGGGGACGAGTCGCCGGTACGGTTCGCCGCGGCGGCGTTCGGCGGCGGCACCCCCACCTTTCTGACCGCCGCGGAACTGGAGCGGCTCTGCGACATCGCGGAGCAGCGGATGGGTGCCGACCTGCGCTCGGTACCGCTGTCGGTCGAGACGTCGCCGTCGACCGCGACGGCCGACCGGCTGGCCGTTCTCGCCGACCGCGGGACGACCAGGATCAGCATCGGCGTACAGAGCTTCGTCGACGCGGAAGCCCGCGCGGCGGTCCGCCCGCAGCACCGCGCCGATGTGGAAGCCGCCCTCGGCCGGATCCGTGACGTGCGCATCCCGGTCCTCAACATCGACCTGATCTACGGCATCGACGGGCAGACGGAGGACAGCTGGCGCACCTCGCTGGACGCCGCGCTCGGCTGGCAGCCGGAGCAGCTCTATCTCTATCCGCTGTACGTGCGCCCGCTGACCGGTCTGGGCCGGTTCGGCGCCGACGTCGAGGCCGCGGCGGACGCGGCGTGGGACGAGCAGCGGCTGCGGCTGTACCGGGCGGGCCGGGACCATCTTCTCGCCCACGGCTACGAGCAGGTGTCGATGCGGATGTTCCGCCGCGCGGACGCCCCGCAGGAGGGCCCCGCCGACTACGCGTGCCAGACGGACGGCATGATCGGCCTGGGCTGCGGCGCCCGTTCGTACACCACACGGCTGCACTACTCGTTCGACTACGCGGTGGAGATGCGTGAGGTGCGGGCGATCATCGACGGCTACACCGCCACCGAGGACTTCTCACGCGCCGAAGTGGGCCGCTACGTCGACGGCGACGAGGCGCGCAGACGCCATCTCCTGCAGTCGCTGCTCCAGGCCCGGGGGCTGCAACCGGCCGACTACCGCGAGCGGTTCGGCACCTTGCCCGGTGACGACTTCCGCGTCGAGCTGGACCGGTTCGAGGCGCGCGGCTGGCTGGACGGCGCCGCCGACGCGGCCGGGCTGCTGCGGCTGTCGCCCGAGGGCCTCGCACACTCCGACGCCCTGGGTCCCGAGCTGTTCTCCCCCGCCGTACGGGCCGCGATGGCCGCGTACGAACTGAAGTGAGCGCACCCATGGACCTGACGATCCTGTACCGCGGTCCACTGGCGTCGTGCGACTACGACTGCCCGTACTGCCCGTTCGCGAAGCGGCGCGACAGTCCGCAGCAGCTGCGTACGGACCGTGCCGCGCTGGAGCGGTTCACCGCGTGGGTGGCGGCGCCGACCGGCGACCGGATCTCGGTGCTGTTCACGCCATGGGGCGAGGGGCTGGTCCGCTCCTGGTACCGCCGGGCGCTGGTCGAACTCGCGCAGCTGCCGCACATCGGCCGGGTCGCGATCCAGACCAATCTCAGCGGCCGCACGCGGTGGCTGGCCGAGGCGGGTGGGGCCGCCCGCGACAAGATCGCGCTGTGGTGCACCTACCACCCGGGACAGACGCCGTACGACCGCTTCCTCGCCAAGTGCCGGGAGCTGACCGGCCTCGGTGTCCGGTACAGCGTCGGTGTCGTCGGTCTCGACGAGCATCTCGACGAGGCGCGGCGGCTCCGTGCCGACCTGCCCGGCGAGGTCTATCTCTGGGTCAACGCGGCCGAGGGGCGGAGCTACACGGACGAGGAGGCGGACCGCTGGACGGCCCTCGACCCCCTCTTCCCGTACAGCCGGGATCCGCATCGCTCGGCCGGAATGCCGTGCCGGACCGGCGAGTCGGTCATCTCGGTGGACGGGGACGGGACGGTCCGCCGCTGCCACTTCGTCCCGGCCGAGCTCGGCAATCTCTACGACGGCAGCTACCGGCGGGCGTTGGGCCCGCGGGCCTGTCCGCTCGCCGTGTGCGACTGCCACATCGGATATGTGCATCTGGAGACGCTGCCGCTGTACGACGTCTTCGCAGGCGGCGTACTGGAACGCATACCGGCCGGCCGGGCGCCCGAACCGGCGCACCGGGATCAAGCGTTGCTGCCGTTGTTCCCGGTCGCCGGACGGGCCTGAACGAACCGGACGGGCTTCGGCGGACAAGCCCGTCCGGCCGAAGAGGACACCGCGCCGATTACAGCGGCAGCAGGTCGGGCCGCTTCGCCTCGACGTGGTCACCGGAGGACTCGCCGCGCAGCCGCCGCCCGATCCACGGCACCAGATATTCGCGCGCCCAGTGGATGTCGTCGCGCCGCACCTCGAGCGTGCCGCGCTGCGCCTGCGGCGGCCACTCCTGGTCGGGGTCGGCCGGCACGTCGAGGCCGAGGACCTGGGCGGCGCGCAGCGCGACCCGGGTGTGTCCCTCGGGCGACAGATGGAGCCGGTCGTCGTCCCAGGCGCGCCTGTCCTGCACGGACCGCAGTGACCACAGGTCGAGGACCGGGCAGTCGTAGCGGTCGGCGATGGACCGCACATGGGCGGTGTAGGTGGCGATCTTGCCGCGCAGGTGGCGCAGCACGGGAACGCCCCGGGTGTCGAAGCCGGTCGTGACCATGACGGTGCCGACCGACCGGGTCAGGTCGGCGACCGCGCGCTCGAAGCGCTCGGCCACGTCGTCGGGGTCGGTGCCGGGCCGGATGATGTCGTTGCCGCCCGCGCAGAAGCTCACCAGGTCGGGGGCGAGCTCCTTGGCGCGCGGCACCTGCTCCTCGACTATCTGGTCGAGGAGGCGTCCGCGTACGGCGAGATTGGCGTACCGGAAATTCCCGTGAGCCGAACCGGCGGAACCATCGGTGTTCGTCGCTGCATCGAGGTCGGGGAGCTGGTCCGCGAGGAGTACAGCGAAACGGTCTGCCCAGCCGACGAAGGTTCCGTCCGGGCCGGGGTCACCGACCCCCTCGGTGAAGCTGTCGCCAATCGCTGCGTACGACCCGATGGCGCCATGTCGGTTGTTGACGCCACGTTGATTTTTTCTCGAATCGTCTGCCACAAGGGCACATCCTGCACTGCCGAATGTGACCTACGCGACCGTAATAAGGGGTTGACGGGAGGTGAGATAGACCACCCGGTCAGGTTTTGGTAAAGAGGGAATAAGTGAAGGGGCGGTGCGCCGCCGCGCACCGCCCCTTCACCAAGCCGTTCGGATCAGGCCTGATCGGATCAGATCAGACGGAGATTCCGTGCGAAGCCAGGAAGGCGACCGGGTCGATGTCCGAGCCGTACGCGGGGCCGGTGCGGACCTCGAAGTGGAGGTGCGGGCCGGTGACGTTGCCGGTGGCACCGGAGAGGCCGATCTGCTGGCCGGCAGAGACGGTCTTACCCACCGAGACGGAGAGCGCGGACAGGTGGCCGTACTGCGAGTAGTGGCCGTCGGCGTGCTTGACGACGACCTCGTTGCCGTACGCGCCACCCCAGCCGGCGGTGACGACGGTGCCGGAGGTGATCGCCTTCACGCTGGTGCCGGTGGCGACCGGGAAGTCGATGCCGGTGTGGCTACCACTGGACCAGTTGGCGCCGGAGGCACGGTAGTTGGTGGTGTGCTTGCCCGGGACCGGGGCGACGTAGCCGGAGCTGCTGCTCTGGGCGGCCGAAGGGGCGGCGGGCTTGGGGGTCACCGGAGCCTTCGACGGGGCCGGGGCGGCCTGCGTGGCGCCGGTGGCCGCGGCGGAGCCGCCGAGGGTCAGCTTCATGCCCGGGAGGATCAGGCTCGGGTTGCCGCCGATGACCTCGCGGTTGTCCTGGTACAGCTTCTCCCAGCCGCCGTCGACCTTGTTGTCGGCGGCGATCTTCGCCAGGTAGTCGCCGGCGACGACGGAGTACGTCCGGGTCTCGGCCTGCTTCTTCGCGACCGGGGCGGCCGGGGCGGCGTGCGTGGCGGCGGCCGAGTGCGCGGCGGGGGCGGCCTGCACTGCGGCGTGGGCACCGGTGGCACCGAGCAGCGGGAGGGCGATGACGGCCCCGCCGGCTCCGGCGGCGGCAACGCCACGAGCGATGGTGCTGGACTTCGGACGACGGTGCTTACCCGATATGGGCATGAAGAATTTCCTCTCCGGCGCCTACGAGGTGAGCTGTCGGGTTCGGGCTGGAGATGCCCGGTCGCACGAAGTGCGACTTAACCCCGAGCCGGCCGGATTTCTCCGGTCGGCGGCTTACCTGGTTCCCCCGCTCCTGCCACACGATGAGTGGGTACGAATTCCGGTCGGCGGCAGGATTAGGCGGTCCGTCCGGATTGACGGTGACCGTAAACGAGTGAGGACGAGTAGAACAAGCCATCGGTTGCGTGCCGGAATCCGCGCCGGGAAATCGGCGCGGAATTCCGGTCACACTCCGTGGATTAGGGATCTTGGCTTTCCGCGCGGTGTACGGATTACCCGGCCGCCGCGCCACCACACACCGTCACGGATATGATCCCGCTCACGAGATGCCCCTCATCTCCCGCATAAGTAGGGCATGTTCGACTAAATGCCCCAATACGGACATGTCATGAGCATCATCCGCGGCGGAGCCTCAGCACCTTCGCGTCCAAGTCCCCTCGCAGGCCGGTGTGCAGCCCCTGATGCAGCAGCACGGAACCGTGATGGACAGCCCCGGTGTCCACACAGGTGTAGGTCGCCGTGGGGTCGAGCCCGCGCAGCCGCAGGGCCGGCGGCAGCTCCCCGTACCTCTGCGCCTCCAGCCACATGAGCACCACGGCCTCGTCACCGTGCGTGTACTGCACGGCGCTGAGCCCGCCGCGCGGCGCACGCAGCCGGTACAGCGCCCCGTGCTGCACCACCGGGCGGATCTCCTTGTACAGGTTCACCCAGCCCCGGGCCTCGGCCAGCTCCTCGTCGCTCCACTCGGTGAGGTCTCCGCCGACCCCGAGCACCCCGGCCATCGCGCTCACGAAGCGGAAGCGCAGCGAGCTGACCCTGCTGTTGAGCTGGACATTCGGGCTGTCGGTGACCCAGGCGGCCATCACACGAGCCGGATGGATCTGCCCGAAGCCCTCCTGGATGGCGAGCCGGTCCAGCGGGTCGGTGTTGTCGGAGGTCCACACCTGGTCGGTGCGGGCGAGGATGCCCAGATCGATCCTGCCGCCGCCGCCCGAGCAGGACTCGAAGGCGACACCGGGGTGAGCGGCCCGCAGCCGGTCGATCAGCGCGTACAGCGCATCCACATGCTCGATCCAAAGCTTCTGCGAATACTCCTCGCCCGGCCAGCCCGCATCGGTGAAGCACCGGTTGAAGTCCCATTTCACATAGTCGATCGGGGCGCTGGAGAGCAGTGAGTCGAGCTGTTCCCACAGATAGTTCTGCACATCGGTCCGGGCCAGATTCAGCACCAGCTGATTACGGAACTCCGTGCGGGTACGCCCGGGAAAGTGCTGCACCCAGTCCGGGTGCGCGCGGTAGAGGTCGCTGTCGGCGTTCACCATCTCCGGTTCGACCCAGATGCCGAACTGCATGCCGAGTGTGTGCACTTCGTCGGCGAGCGGCTTCAGCCCGCCGGGGAAGCGCTCGGGGTTCGGGGTCCAGTCGCCGAGTCCCGCCCGGTCGCTGGTGCGCTGCCCGAACCACGCGTCGTCCACCACGAACAGTTCGACACCCATTGCTGCGGCGCGCACGGCCAGGGCGCGCTGCTGGTCCTCCGCGATGTCGAAGCCGGTGGCCTCCCAGGAGTTGTAGAGCACCGGGCGCAGGCTCTCGGCGTCCGGAACGACGTGGGCCAGCTGCCAGGCGTGCCAGGCCCGGCTCGCCCCGCCGAACCCTTCGGCGCTCCACAGTCCGGCGAACACCGGTGTGGTGTACGTCTCCCCCGGTGCGAGCCGCAGCAGCCCCGAGTCGTCGTAGCCGGCCCCGCCGGTGATCTGTACGAGCCCGTCGGGGAGCTGCTGCACGGCGATCCGCCACGAGCCGGACCAGGCGAGCGCGCAGCCGTACACCTCGCCGTGCTCCTCGGTGGCGGCTCCGTCCGCGTCGAGCGCGACCCAGGGCAGAAACTGGTGCCCGGTGTGACCGCGCCTGCTGGAGAGGACCTTCTCGCCGTACGTCAGCTCCGACCGCACGAGCTGCGTCTCCGCCGCCCACCGCCCGTGCAGATGGCTGAGGCGCCAGCCGTCGCGGGCGGGCAGCGCCCAGGTGGCCGCGTCGGCGCGCAGCAGCTCCAGCGGCGGTCCGTCGGGTCCGGCGTGGCTGACGGTGGCCCAGCGCTCGATCACATCGGAGTCGTCCCGCATCCGGTAGTGCAGTGCGAGCGCGAGCTGCTGTACGGAGTCGGAGAACGCGATGCGCAGTTCGTCGCCCTCCACCGACGCCTCGGCGTAGACCCATTCGGTGCCGCGGACCTCGGGGGTGCGTACCGAGAGGGCGGGCCGGACGAACCGGGGGCCGCCCTCCACCGGGTACTCCTCGCGGCCGTCCAGCTGCGATTCGAAGCCCCGGAAGGGCAGGTCCGGTGACGCGGCGAGGGCCTCGGCGACCGCGAGGGTGATCCGCGGCCCCCAGTGCAGATGCAGCAGTTCGTCCCGGTCCGTGAGATGCAGCGCATAGCTACCCGTCGCCCCGGTCAGCAGCCAGGTCCGACCTGTCTCACCAGTCTCGATCATGTCATCCCCACATTCACACAGTTCCGCACATCATCAAGCTCCGACGGGTGGCCGGGCAACGCCCGCGCAAGGGGGAATTCACCAGCGGGCAGGGCGAGAAAGGCCGAGATGATTGTCCGAGCCACCGATGTCGTATCGTCGCGGGAGTGACCTCGCCGGCGAGCCGCGCCGACGCCAGAGATTCCAGGAGACACCGTGACGCAGCAGGTGCCGCAGATCCCGTCGACGGAACCCGAGCTGTCAGGCGTGCGCAACTTCCGCGACGTGGGCGGGCTGCCCACCGTCGACGGACGCCGGGTGCGGCACGGACGGCTCTTCCGCAGCGGTCACCTCGCACACGCCACCTCCGAGGACGCGGCGTTCCTCGGCGGTCTCGGGCTGCACACGATCTTCGACTTCCGGAATGCGGCCGACCACAAGCTCGACGGCCTGGACGTGGAGCTGCCAGGTGTACGGAATGTGAGCATCCCGCTCTCCGACCCGGCCGACGGCGCCGAGTTCTGGCGGATGGTCCGCGACGGCAACATCGAGCAGCTGCGCGTGCTCCTCGCCGACGGCAAGGGAGCGGCCCGGATGACCGCCTCGTACCGGACGATCGTCAGGGACCGCACCGCCGAGCACAGCCGGGTGCTGCACGCCCTGGCCGAGGACAGCGTCCCCGCGCTGATGCACTGCGCGGCGGGCAAGGACCGGGCCGGGATCTCGATCGCGGTGTCGCTGCTCGCCGTCGGGGTCGAGCGCGAGGCCATCGAGGCCGACTACCTCAAGTCCAACCACCCGCACCGCCGGTACAAGGTGCGCCGCAGCGACACCTCGGAGACCGGGATGTCGCCCGAGGTGATGGAGCTGCTCAGCCCGCTCTTCGACGCCCGCGCCGAATATCTCGCCCAGGCCTTCACCACCATCGAGGAGACCTGGGGCAGCACCGACCGCTATCTCGCCGAGGGGCTGAAACTCACTCCGCAGACGCTGGAGCGGCTGCGCGGACGGCTGCTCGACGAGGCGTAGCCGGACCGCCGGCGGTGGTGGCCGGCGATCAGCCCTTGCCTGCCACCGCGAAGAGCAGGTAGAGGAAGGCCGCGAAGACGTGCCCGGCGACGAGATAGGCGACCAGCCGGATCACCACGCCGCGCGGAAATTTCCCCTCCTGCGATCCGTCCTTCCTGGACCTGGCCGGGGTGAGCGGATCGAAGTTCTCTGAATCGGACATGACAGTCCTCTCTGGCGACCGGGCGGACCGGTCTCAGCGACGGTGGATGCCCCTGCCGAGGCACAGCTCGGCGGCAGGACTCTGGAGCAGGGTGTGGACGAAGAGGAGCTCGGATCCGTCGCGGTCGGCGGCGGCGATCCGGTGCGGGATGAGCGAGTCGAAGTGGGCACTGTCCCCGGGGTCGAGATCGTGCACCGTGTCACCGAGGCTCACCCGTAGCCGCCCGGCGAGGACGTACAGCCACTCCTCGCCCGGATGGACGCGTACGAGATCGCCCTGCGCGCCGTACGGCACGCGGACGCGCAGCGCCTGCATCGCCCGGCCGGAGCCTCCGGCCTGCTGATACATCCAGCCGTCGGCCTCGGCGCCCTCGAAGCTGCCGGCGCGGACGATCGCGTCACGTTCCGGCGGAGTCTCGCCGAGCAGCTCGGAGACCGTCGTACCGTAGATCCTGGCAAGTCCGAGGAGCATCGGCAGCGAGGGCTGTCGTCGGCCCGTTTCGAGCCGGGAGAGATGGGCGGGGGAGAGCCCCGCGCGCTGCGCGGCGCCCTCGAGGGTGAGACCACGGCGGCGGCGCAGATCGCGCAGGCGTGGCGCGACCCCGGGCAGCTCGTCGGCCACCCCTCCATCGGGAGGATTCATATGTCCATTGGGCCAGGATTCTGCCTCAGAGGCAATTTTCTTGCCTCGGAGGCAAATCCTGTGGGGCTCAGCGGTTGGCGACCGCCTGCTTGACCAGTGTCCTGCCGAAGTCCCACATCAGCCCGCCGCCACTGTGCGCGTCGTCCATCACCGCCGTGAACGCGGTCACGAACCGGTCCACCTCCGGCTCACCGATGACCAGCGGCGGAATCAGCTTGATCACTTCCAGATGGTCACCGGAGACCTGGGTGAGGATCCGGTGCTTCTGCAGCAGCGGTACGACCACCATCTGCGCGAAGAGACCCTTGCGGGCCGCCTGGAGCACGGTCCAGCGGCTGCGCAGCTTCAGCGAGGACGGCCGGCCGAACTCGATGCCGATCATCAGCCCGCGGCCACGGACCTCGTGCAGCATCTCGTACCGCCCGATGAGCGCGGCGAGCCGCTCGCGCAGCAGATCGCCGGTGCGGCGGGCGTTGGCGACGGTCTCCTCGTCCTCCATCACCGCGAGGACCGCGAGCCCCGCCGCCATCGCCTGGGCGTTGGAGCCGAAGCTCGCCGAGTGGACCAGAACCCGGTCCATCGACGAGTAGACGCGTCTGAAGATCCAGTCCTTCCCGAGGGTCGCTCCCACCGGCACATAGCCGCCGGAGAGTGCCTTGGCGACACAGACCAGATCGGGTTCGACACCTTCCTCGTGCTCGTACGCGTAGAAGTCACCGGTCCTGCCGAGGCCGGTCTGCACCTCGTCGGCGATGAGCAGTGCCTTGTGCCGGTGCAGCAGCTCCTGCGCGGCGCGCAGGAAGCCGGGCGGCGCCTCGTGGACGCCCTTGCCCTGGATCGGCTCGACGACGAGCGCCGCCACATCGCCTCGTTCGAGTTCACGCAGCAGCGCGTCGAGGTCGCCGAGTTCGATGGCGGTGTCGGGCAGCAGCGGTGCGAAGCCGTCCCGGAAGCCGGACTCGCCGTTGACCGAGAGCGAGCCGGTCGTCAGGCCGTGGAAGGCGTGGGTGCAGTAGAGCACGCGCGTCTTCCCGGTGGCGTACCGGGCGAACTTCAGCGCGGTCTCGACGGCTTCGGTGCCGCTGTTGCCGAAGAAGACCCGGTCCAGGTGCGGGCTGTGCGAGAGCAGCTTCTCGGCCAGCAGTCCGGGCAGCGGCTGGCAGTCGAAGCGGGTGAGGTCGGCGAGCGAGGCATCCAGGACGTCGTGCAGTGCCTTGCGGACGACGGGGTGGTGGCGGCCCAGCCCCATCACGCCGAAGCCGGCGAGCATGTCGAGGTAGTCGTTGCCGTCCGCGTCCCAGAAGTACGCGCCCTCGGCCCGCTCGTAGACGTTGTCGAAGCCGATGGTGTGCAGCATCCGCGGCAGCTGGTGGTTGAGGTATTTCGTGTGCAGCTCATAGCGTTCGGCGCCGCGCTCCGCGAGGAGTTGCGCCAGATCGAAACCCTTGGGGCCGCCGTCCTTCATTCCCCGCTCTCCTCGATCCCCTCGACTGCGGCCTTGGCGGCCAGCGCGGCACTGATCCGGCCGGCGATCTCGACCGGTGTGAGCCCGATGTCGGCCAGCACCTCGGCGCGCTTGCCGTGCGCGAGGAACTGCTCGGGGATGCCGAAGGTGCGCAACGGTACGTCGACACCGGCATCGCGCAACGCCTGTCCGACCGCCGAACCGACGCCTCCCGCCCGGCTGTTGTCCTCGACGACGGCGACCAGCCGGTGCCGTCCGGCGAGCGGGGCGAGCTGTTCGTCGACCGGTTTGACCCAGCGGGGGTCGACGACCGTGCAGCGGATTCCGCCGCCCGCAAGGAGGTCGGCAGCCTGCAGACAGACGGAGGCGAGCACGCCCACCGCCACGATGAGCACCTCGGGGTCGTCGGCGCGGTGCAACACGTCCATGGCACCGACCCGGCCGATCGCCGGGACGGGCTCCCCCACCGACTCCTTCGGGAAGCGCAGCACGGTCGGCGCGTCGTCGACGGTGACGGCTTCGCGCAGCTCCTCCCGCAGCCGGTCGGCGTCGCGCGGGGCGGCGATCCGGAGCCCGGGCACGACCTGGAGCACGGACAGGTCCCACATGCCGTTGTGCGAAGGACCGTCCGGGCCGGTGACTCCCGCCCGGTCGAGGACGAACGTCACACCGCATCCGTGCAGCGCGACGTCCATCAAGAGCTGGTCGAAGGCGCGGTTGAGGAACGTGGCGTAGACGGCGACGACCGGATGCAGCCCGCCGGTGGCGAGCCCCGCCGCGGAGACCGCCGCATGCTGCTCGGCGATCCCGACGTCCCACACCCGGTCAGGGAACGCCTCGGCGAACTTCGTCAGCCCGACGGGGTGCAGCATCGCCGCCGTGATCGCGACGACGTCCGGCCGATCCGCACCGATCGCGGCGATCTCGTCCCCGAACACCGAGGTCCACGACGGGCTGACGAGCGGTGCGAGCGGGGCACAGGTCAGCGGGTCCATCGCGCCGACGGTGTGGAACCGGTCGGCCTCGTCCTCCAGCGCGGGCGCGTACCCGCGGCCCTTCTCGGTGAGACAGTGCACCAGCACCGGGCCGTGGAAGCGCTTCGCCCGGCTGAGCGCGGACTCGACGGCCGCGATGTCGTGTCCGTCGATCGGCCCGACGTACTTGAGCCCCAGGTCCTCGAACATGCCCTGCGGGGCGAACGCGTCCTTGAACCCCTTCTTCGCACCGTGCAGCGACTCGTACAGCGGCTGTCCGACGACGGGTGTGCGCTGGAGGACGTCCTTGCCCCATGACAGGAATCGCTCGTACCCGTCGGTGGTACGGAGGGTGGCGAGGTGGTTGGCGAGGCCGCCTATGGTCGGGCCGTACGAGCGCTCGTTGTCGTTCACCACGATGATCAGCGGCCGGTCCCTGGCCGCCGCGATGTTGTTGAGCGCCTCCCACGCCATGCCGCCGGTGAGCGCCCCGTCCCCGATGACGGCGACGACGTGGTCGGGGCGGCCGAGCACCTCGTTCGCCTTGGCCAGGCCGTCCGCCCAGCCGAGCACGGTCGAGGCGTGCGAGTTCTCGATGACGTCGTGCGCGGACTCCTCGCGAGACGGGTAGCCGGAGAGGCCACCCTTCCCGCGCAGCTTGGAGAAGTCCTGCCGTCCGGTGAGCAGTTTGTGTACGTAGCTCTGGTGCCCGGTGTCCCACAGGATGCGGTCCACGGGTGAGTCGAAGGCCCGGTGCAGGGCGATGGACAGCTCCACCACCCCCAGGTTGGGCCCCAGATGGCCGCCGGTCCTGGCCACCGCCTCGATCAGGAACTTCCTGATGTCCTCGGCGAGTTCGCCGAGTTCCGGTCCGCTCAGTGCCTTCAGGTCGTGCGGCCCCCGAATGGTCTCCAGAATGGTCACGCTCGGGCCCCCTCTCGGTCCTGTTTCAGCTCACGGTGACGGCGGGGACCCCTGATGGCGTTCCCGCGTCTTCCATGCTCTCGGCGATCTTCAGGGCTTCCTCGATGAGCGTCTCGACGATCTTCGACTCGGGAACCGTCTTGATGATCTCGCCCTTGACGAAGATCTGCCCCTTGCCGTTACCCGACGCCACACCCAGATCCGCCTCACGGGCCTCACCCGGACCATTGACGACACAGCCCATCACGGCAACCCGCAACGGCACCTCCATGCCCTCAAGACCCGCAGACACCTGATCCGCCAGCTTGTACACATCCACCTGCGCACGACCGCACGACGGACACGACACGATCTCCAACCGCCGCTGCTTCAGATTCAACGACTCCAGAATCTGCAGACCGACCTTGACCTCCTCGGCCGGCGGCGCCGACAGCGACACCCGGATCGTGTCCCCGATCCCCTCACTCAACAAGGCACCGAACGCCACCGCAGACTTGATCGTCCCCTGGAACGCCGGCCCCGCCTCCGTCACCCCCAGATGCAACGGGTAATCACACTGAGCCGCCAACTGACGGTACGCATTCACCATCACCACCGGATCGTTGTGCTTCACCGAGATCTTGATGTCCCGGAACCCGTGCTCCTCGAACAGCGACGCCTCCCACAACGCCGACTCCACCAGAGCCTCAGGAGTCGCCTTCCCGTACTTCTTCAACAACCGCGCATCCAACGAACCCGCATTCACACCGATCCGGATCGGCGTCCCCGCATCGTTCGCCGCCCGCGCGATCTCCTTCACCTTGTCATCGAACTGCTTGATGTTCCCCGGATTCACCCGCACCGCAGCACAGCCCGCATCAATCGCCGCGAACACATACTTCGGCTGGAAATGAATATCCGCGATCACCGGAATCTGCGACTTCCGCGCAATCGTCGCAAGCGCGTCCGCATCATCCTGAGTCGGACACGCAACCCGCACGATCTGACAGCCCGACGCCGTCAGCTCCGCGATCTGCTGCAACGTCGCACCGATGTCCGACGTCCGGGTCGTGGTCATCGACTGCACCGACACCGGCGCATCCCCACCGACCGCCACCGACCCGACCTGGATGCGCCGCGAAGGACGGCGCATCGCGAGCGGCCGGGCCGGCAGCTCGGGGAGACCCAGCGCGACTGGTTCTCCAGTGGTCATGACGTCACCGGCTCCCGGCGACGGTCTCGCGCGCGGCACGCAGGGACTCCTTGAGCGAGCCCATCGTGGCGAGGACGGCAGTGGGCTCGTAGCCGCAGTGCGCCATGCAGTTGGCGCAGCGCGGATCCTTGCCGCGACCGTACTTGTCCCAGTCGGTGTCCTCGATGAGTTCCCGGTACGTCGGGACGTACCCGTCGCTCATCAGATAGCAGGGCCGCTGCCAGCCGAAGAGCGAGTAGTTGGGGATCGCCCAGGCCGTGCACGGGAAGTCCGCCTTGCCCTCGAGGAAGTCCAGGAAGAGCGGCGAGTGGTTCAGCCGCCAGCGGGCCCGGTTGCCGCCCGCGAAGGACTTCTTGAAGAGCTCGCGGGTCTGCTCGACGCCGAGGAAGTGCTCCTGGTCGGGAGCCTTCTCGTACGCGTAGGCGGGCGAGATCATCATCTCGTCGACCTTCAGGTCGTCATTGAGGTAGTTCAGGACCTCGATGACGGTCTGCGGGGTGTCGGTGTTGAAGAAGGTGGAGTTCGTGGTGACCCGGAAGCCGCGCCGCTTGGCCTCCTTGATCGCCGCCACCGCCTCGTCGAACACGCCTTCCTTGGCGACCGATTCGTCGTGCCGCTCGCGCAGACCGTCGATGTGCACGGCGAAGGCGAAAAACGGGGACGGGGTGAATTTCTCCATCTTCTTGCGCAGCAGCATCGCGTTGGTGCAGAGGAAGACGTACTTCCTCCGCGCCACCAGCTGCCGCACGATTTCGTCGATCTGCGGGTGCATCAGGGGTTCACCGCCCGCGATGGACACCATGGGGGCACCCGATTCCAGCACCGCGCCGACGGCCTGGGCCACCGGCATGCGCTGCTTGAGTACTCCTGCCGGATGCTGGATCTTTCCGCAGCCCTCGCACGCCAGATTGCAGGCGAACAAAGGCTCCAGCTCGACAATGAGCGGGAATTTGTCCCGCTTGCGGAGCTTCTGTTCAATGAGGTACGTCGCAACCTTGATGGTCTGACGGAGCGGCATGGCCATCTAGCTCACCTCCTGGGGAGCAGCAAAGATCGGTGCCATTCATAGAAAGCCGGCAGGACAGCACGGAGAACACGGAAAGCCGATATTCCACCGCGTACCGTGCCGATGCGGACGAGCTCGTGCTCCGGAGCGTCCACGACCACCCGTACGGCCGCAACGGGGCGTACCCCGGTGCGCAGGGCGGTGCGGAGGGTGGCGGCGGACTCCATGTCCACAGCGATCGCTCCGGTGGCCCGCAGCTCGGCCCGCTCATGTCCGCGCACGACATGGCCGGAGCCGGTCAGCGGACCGGTGTGGACGGTGCGGCCCGGCACCGTCCTGGCGAGTGCCTCGGCGAGCAGACCCGCACCGGTGCAGGCCGTCGAGTCGCCGGCCTCCCGGGTCTCGTCGGCGACCACCAGGTCTCCCGGGTGCATGCCGGGCGCGAGCCCGGCACAGAACCCGGCGGCGATGACCGCGGCGCCGAGCGCCCGGTCCTGGCCGAGCGCGTGCGCCACGGCCGTCTCGGCGGCTTTCGGGCCCATGCCCGTACGGAGCACGGTCACCTGGCCCGGGGCGTCGCCCGCCTTTCCTCTGCCACTGCGCAGGGCGAGTTGCTCGATGCCGAGCGCGCAGGCGATCAGCAGCGGCGCCGCGGGGCCGGACGGCCCCGGTGCATCGCCCATCAGGCTCCCTCCCGGACGACCGTGCGATCGGCGAACGGGTCGCCGTACACGTACCGCCCGAGTGCGGTGAGCGGGAAGACCTGCCGGTAGAGGTGGTAATTGATGGAGAAGTCCCAGGGGAACCCGGTGCCGGTGAAGTACGGCTCGTCCCAGGACCCGTCAGCCTGCTGGGCCTCGGTCAGCCATGCGATGCCCCGGGTCACCGCCGTGCTCTCGCGCCGGCCGGCCGCGAGGAGGGCAAGGAGCGCCCAGGCGGTCTGGGACGCGGTCGACGCACCGTTCCCGATCCACTTCTCCTCCTGGTACGAGCGCAGGTCCTCGCCCCAGCCGCCGTCGTCGTTCTGAACGGACTCCAGCCAGCCGACCGCCCGGCGGATCGCCGGATGGGCGGCGGGCAGCCCGGCAGCGACCAGGGCGGGCACCACCGACCCCGTTCCGTATACGTAGTTGACGCCCCAACGGCCGAACCAGGCACCGCTCGCCTCCTGTTCGGCAAGCAGCCACTCGATGCCGCGCCGGGTGGCGGGGTGATCGGACCGCCCCTCCATGGCCAGCATCTCCACCACATGTCCGGTGACATCGGCGGACGGCGGATCGATGACCTCTCCGAAGTCACAGAAGGGCAGCCGGTTGGGGAACGGGCTGGTGTTGTCGGCGTCGAATGCGCCCCAGGCCCCGTTGCGGGACTGCATGCCGAGGTTCCAGCGCACCCCGCGTTCGATGGCGGCCTCGACACCGGCCGGATTCGGATGCCGGACCCGGCGCAGTGCCAGGACCACTTCGGCGGTGTCGTCGATGTCCGGGTAGTTGTCGTTGTGGAACTCGAACGCCCATCCGCCCGGGTCAAGTCGAGGCCGACGCACGGACCAGTCGCCGGGCCTGACGATCTCCTCGCCGAGCATCCAGTCCGCCGCTTTCACGAGCGCGGGATGGTCGGGCCGGACTCCGGCATCGGCGAGCGCGATGGTGGCGAGGCAGGTGTCCCAGACCGGTGACTGACAGGCCTCGATCATGCGGGCGCCGTCCTCGCGCCAGATCGCGAACCGGTTCAGCGAGTCCAGGCCGGCCCGCATCACCGGGTGGTCGAGGTCGTAGCCGAGGAGATGCAGGGCGATGACGGAGTACACGGCGGGCGGCTGGATGCCGCCCCAGCAGCCGTCGTTCTCCTGGCGCTCGATGATCCAGCGGGCCGCCGCATTCATGGCGATCCGGCGCAGCCTGCGCGGGGCCACCTTGTGGTAGACGTGCAGTGCCTTGTCCAGGCGCTGGAAGACACCGTCCCAACTGACCGCCGGGGCACGGCGCTTGGGCGGGTTGGGGACGAGCGGGTCGGTGTGCAGTTCGTCGAGGGTGAAGGGCGCGGGCCGTACCGGACGCTTCGCCGAGACGACGGTCAGCGGCACAATCGTCTGCCGGGCCCAGCAGCCGAAGTCGTAGATGTTGAGCGGGACCCACCTCGGGAAGAACATCAGCTCCGGTGGGAGCTCGGGCAGGTCGTCCCACTTCCACCAGCCGAACAGGGCCAGCCAGATCCGGGTGAAGACGCGGCTCTCGGCGATGCCGCCCTGTTCCCTGATCCACCTCGAGGCGCGGGCCATGTGCGGGTCGTCCGGCCGGTCTCCGGCCAGCCGCAGCGCGACGTACGCCTCGATGGTGGTGGAGAGCTCGCCCGGGCCTCCGTGGAAGGTGGCCCAGGTGCCGTCGCCGAGCTGTTCGCCGCGGATGAAGCGGGCGGCCGACTCGACGGTGGCCGGGTCCTGAATGCCGAGGAACTGACGGAGCAGCAGATCCTCGGCGTCCATGGTGACGTTGGTGGCGAGGTCGCCCTTCCACCAGCCCTGGTCGTCCTGTCTGCCGAGGAGATGCTCCACCGAGCGTTCCGCGGCCCGCCGCGCGGCGGCGAATACGTCGTCCGCGACGATGGTTGATTCGGTCGGTTCGCTGGCCGAGGCTGCGCGGGGGTCAACGGCCCCGGTGCTTCCGTCGGTCGTCGCTGTCATGGCTTCCCCTTCGTGCAGTTGGTCCTCTGCTGTGCTGGGGTCTCCGTCGGTCGGCGCCCTTCGAGGGCGCCGACCGGCGACTGCGAGTCATATGCGAATGATGATCATCTCTTTCGTACGACGACGAAGTCCGCGAGCGCCGTGAGCTGCGCACGCACGGTTTCCGGCATGTCGACACCGTGCAGCGCCTCGATGGCGACCGCATGCTGCCGACGGGCCTCCTGGGCGGTCCACTCACGGCCGCCCGCCTCCTCGATGAGCGCCGCCCGGGCGGCGAACTCCTCCTCGGAGAAGCTGTCGAAGTCGGTGCTCTTGGCGTCCGCGGCGAGCAGCTCGCCGAGGCGCTCCGAGGCCGGTCCGCCCGCGGCGAGCGCGGCGACGACCGGCAGGGACTTCTTGCGCTGACGCAGATCGCTCCAGGTCTGCTTTCCGGTGGACTCCGGGTCGCCCCAGATACCGAGCAGATCGTCGACGGCCTGGAAGGCGAGGCCGAGGTGGTAGCCGTACGCCTCCAGGGTGTCGGCTGTGCGGTCGTCGGCGCCGCCGAGCACCGCACCGATGGAGACGGCGCAGGCGAGCAGGGCGCCCGTCTTGTTGCCCTCCATCTCCAGGCACTCCTCGACGGTGACCCGCTCGCGGTGCTCGTAGGAGATGTCCTGGGCCTGCCCGTCGATGAGCTTGCGGGTGGCGGTGGTCAGCCGGCGGGCCGCGCGGCCCGCCTCGACCGTGCCGAGCTCCAGCAGGATCTCGTTGGCCAGCGCGAACAGCGCGTCGCCGACCAGGATCGCCTGCGCGGGGCCGTGCACCTTCCATACGGTGTCACGGTGCCGGCGCTGCTCGTCGCCGTCCATCAGGTCGTCGTGCAACAGCGAGAAGTTGTGCACGAGTTCGACGGCGACCGCGCCGGGAATGCCGGCCTCGGCCGCGGCCCCCGCCGCCTCGGCGGACAGCAGGGCCAGCGCCGGGCGGACGGCCTTGCCGCCGTCGCCGTCGGAGGGCCGGCCCTGGGCGTCGATCCAGCCGAAGTGGTAGGCGGCGACGGTGTCCATGGGCGGTGCGAGCCGGTCAACGGCGGCCCGGAGCACCGGAGCGGACAGGGCCCGTCCGCGCTCCAGAAGCGCGGTGACGTCCGCGGTGTCTACCACGGTGTCGAAAGCCGGATTCGCCGGGGTCACTGACTCTCCTCTTGTTCCGGTGGTACTGCTCATGCCGCCTCCTGCAGCGGAAGTTCATGATGGGTGCGGCCGAGCGCACGGAGCGCGGCGTCCGCGGCGCTGGACCCGCTGCGCACCGCACCCTCCATCGTCGCGGGCCAGCCGGTGGCGGTCCATGCTCCGGCCAGATAGAGGCCGGGGGCACGGGTGCCGGTTCCGGGGCGCAGTCGGCCGACGCCGGGAGCGGGCGCGAAGGTCGCTGTGCGTTCCCGGGTGACGAAGAAGTCCCTGATGCCGGCTCCGCGGGCGGCCGGCAGGAGTCGTTCCAGCTCGGGCAGATAGCGCCTGCGCAGTTCGGCGACGGGCAGGTCGATCTCGTCGTCGGCCGCGGACTGGGAGAGCGCGAGGTACTGTCCGGGGCCGGTCAGCCCGGAGGCGTCCGTACGGTCGAAGACCCACTGGACCGGGGAGCCGAGCGCGGCGAAGAACGGGCGGCGCAGCACCTTGCGGTCGTAGACGACGTGCACATTGAGAATCGGCGAGGTACCGATGGAGAGCAGCCTGCCCGGCTCGTCCAGTGCGCCTTCGGGCAGCAGGTCGTACGTCTCGCGCTGCGGGACGGCGAGGACGACGGTGTCCGCCTCGATCCGTTCGGCTCCCGTGTCGACGATCCAGCGTCCGTCGCCGGTGCGGGTGACGGTGTCGGCCTTGGTGCGCAGCTCGGTCCGTACGCCGGCGGCGTCGAGCGCCTTGCGGGTCAGCGTGTCGTGCACCTCGCCGAGCGGCACGCTGGCCCAGCCGATGTCGGCGGCGCCGGGCTCGGAGAGGAGTCCGGTCTTGAAGACCTTCGCGGCGAGGGCCAGCGAGGAGTTCGGGGCGGTGGCGTTGAGTGTGGCGACGCCGACGAGGTCCCAGAGGGCCTCGATGGTGCGCGGGGACTGACCGTGGCGGGTCAGCCAGCTGCCGAAGTCGATGGCGTCGAGCGCCGGGTCGTCCGGGTCGAGCCGGCCGAGTGCCAGTGCGGCGCGCCCGACACCTGCCCGCTCGGCGAGCGAGAGGTGCGGGTAGCGGGCCAGCCCGGCGGCAAGGTGGAACGGCACCGGCAGGGCGTTGCGGCGCAGCCGTCCGAGCCGGGGCCCCGAAGGGCGTCCGACATCGAGAACGGGCACGTCCAAACGGTTTTGCAGCGGTGCCAGACGGGCACCGCCGACCCGGTCGAGGAACCAGCGGTAGGCGGTGCAGCAACGAAGATAGACATGCTGGCCGTTGTCCACCGTCAGTTCGCCGCGTTTGAAGGAGAAGGCGAGTCCGCCGAGCCTCGGCCGTCCTTCGAGCAGGGTCACGTCAAGCCCGGCGTCGGCGAGACGGAGGGCCGCGGTGATGCCGGCCAGTCCGCCGCCGATCACGACCGCGCGGGAGGAACGCAGGGCCTCGTCGGTCACGCGTCCCCCTTTCGCCAGCTCGCTCCGGCCGGCCCGGCCGTTCGGGCCGGGCTCGTCTTTTCGGTCAGGCATGTTGTTTCAGTCAGGGACGCGTCGGACCACCGCAGGGTTGCCCAAGGTCTGGACCGATCGTCCGTGATGCACATGGTGCGCAAGATATCTGCATTACGCATCAGACGCGCCCCCGGGCCGTCCGGCGCGAGATGTACCGCGCGTCCAGACCCGACAGGCCGCGCACCGCGACGTACGCCTTCTCGTGGCCCGGCAGCGACACCCGGCCGCGCAGCACCGCCTCGGGGTCGCGCTCGATCCGGTCGAGCAGGCGGCGGTAGATACCGGCCATGGCGGCCACACAGGCGCCGCTGCGGCGGTCCAGCATCGGCAGCAGCCGGTAGCCCTCGGCGAAGAGGGTGCGGGCGCGCCGCACCTCGAAGTGGACCAGGCCGGCGAAGTCGGAGCCGGGCGGCGGCGTGGCCCGGTGGAAGCCGGTGGAACAGCCGAACTTGGCGAGGTCGTCGGCGGGCAGATACGTACGCCCGTTGCCCGCGTCCTCGCGGACGTCGCGCAGGATGTTGGTCAGCTGCAGGGCGAGACCGAGCGTGTCGGCGTACTCCGCGGCGCGGTCCGCGCCGGGTGCGCCCGGTTCCGTACCGAAAACGCCCAGGCTGAGCCGGCCGATGGCCCCTGCGACACACCGGCAGTAGGCCTTGAGGTCGTCCCACGTCTCGTACGTCGTGCCGCGCACGTCCATGAGCACGCCGTCGATCAGCTCGTCGAGCCCGCCGAGCGGCAGCGGGAACCGGCTCGCGGCGTCGGCGAGCGCGACGGCCACCGGGTCGGTGTCGTCCTCGTCGATCGCGCCGTCCCGGATCCGGTCCAGCAGCGTGCGGGTGCTCTCCAGCCGGAGCCGCTTGGTCTCCGGCTCCAGCTCGCCGTCGCCGATGTCGTCGACCCGGCGGGAGAAGGCGTACAACGCCGACATGGCCTGCCGCTTCTCGGCAGGCAGCAGCCTGATTCCGTACGCGAAGTTACGCGCCTGCTGTCCGGTGACGGCCTCGCAGTAACTGTATGCGGCCTGCACCGGCGCCGACATGTACGTCGTCTGTCCCTCCACGGTCCGGCTCACCCCTCTCTACGCGCTCTTCGCAAGACAACTCCCACCTCGCGCAGCAAGCTGGGCTTGGTGGGCTTGGGCGGTCCGGGCAGTACATCGAACCCGGCGGCCGCGATCGCGGTGAGGGCGGCACGCCCCCCTCCCACAAATCCGGCGAGAAGCAGCTTGAGCCTGCCGTGGACGCTACCCACCAAGGGGGTGCCTTCATTCAGCAGGTTCCGGGCGCGTTCTGCTTCGTATGCAACCAGTGCGCGCACCGATGCGCCCCCGGAGGGGGTTGCCAGGTCGGCCTCGGTGACATGGAACCCGGCCATGTCGTCGGCCGGCAGATAGATCCGGTCGCGGCCGAGGTCCTCGGTGACGTCCTGGAGGTGCTCGACGAGCTGCAGGGCGGTGCAGACGGCGTCGGAACGCCGGATCCGCTCGGGGCTCGCGGTGCCGGTGATCTGGAGAACCAGGCGGCCGACCGGGTTTGCGGAGAGTTCGCAGTAGGCGAGGAGCTCCTCGTACGTCCCGTACCGCCGGACCTTCTGGTCCTGCCGGTTGGCCTCGATGAGCCCGAGGAACGGCTCGGGCGTGAGGGAGCAGCGCCGCACGGTGGGGCGCAGCGCACGCAGCAGCGGGTGGTGCGGGCCGTCGCCCGCGGTGTCGAAGACGCGGTACAGGTCCGCCTCGAACGCGTCGAGCATCGCGAGCCGGTCATCGGTCTGCGCGGGGTCCAGCCCGAGGTGGCGGGCGTCGGCGCCGCCGGGGGCGAGATCGCCGTCACCGATGTCGTCGACCAGGCGGGCGTAGCCGTACACCGCCATCAGATCGTTACGCCAGGCGCGTGGCAGGAAGAAAGGGGCCACGGGAAAGTTCTCGTCCGCGGCCTTGTCGAGCGTGGCGGGCACAGCGGCGTCATGGCGCGCCTGCCGGGTACGGGTCACCACTGACCGTCCGGCGCGGGGACGGCATATACACCTCGGAGCTGGAGATTTTCCGTCATTGCCGTCACATCTCCCGTTCTACACTGCTGACCCAAAACATCCCATTCCGGACACGCCGCCCGCTCTCCCGAGTGCGGAGGACCGCCTACGGGCGGTGCACCCAGGCAATATCGCCCCACTTGCCACGAATCAGCACCGGTACAGCTTACGTTGTACAACGCCCAGGCATACGCCAGGGTGTAGCGCGCATTACAACAACGCTGCGTTCTCCGCCAACCTTCCCCGCGTGCAAGGAAATTGACGTCATCCGGCGGGAGGAGATCTTCCCCGGGCGTGCGCCGACGCGGCGCGCGCCCCCACGGCGTCCACGGTCCGGACACGGCAGCGGCCTCTGCCGGAGTGCTCCGGCAGAGGCCGCTGCGGTGTCGGAGAGCGGTGGGGGTGCTACTTCCCGGTCTCCCGCTCGTACGCCTTGAGGACCTCGTCGGTGGGGCCGTCCATCAGCAGCTCGCCCTTTTCCAGCCACAGCACCCGGTCGCAGGTGTCCCTGATGGACTTGTTGCTGTGGCTGACCAGGAAGACCGTGCCCGCTTCCTTGCGCAGCTCGCGGATGCGCTTCTCGGAGCGGATCTGGAACTTGCGGTCGCCGGTGGCCAGCGCCTCGTCGATCATGAGGACGTCGTGCTTCTTGGCAGCGGCGATGGAGAAGCGCAGCCGGGCGGCCATACCGGAGGAGTACGTCCGCATCGGCAGGGTGATGAAGTCGCCCTTCTCGTTGATGCCCGAGAAGTCGACGATCCCCTGGTAGCGCTCGCGGATCTCCTCGCGCGTCATACCCATCGCGAGCCCGCCCAGCACCACGTTCCGCTCGCCGGTCAGGTCGCTCATCAGCGCCGCGTTCACACCGAGCAGCGACGGCTGGCCGTCCGTGTACACCTTGCCGTGCTCGGTCGGCAACAGACCGGCGATGGCCCGCAGCAGGGTCGACTTGCCGGAGCCGTTGGAGCCGATGAGGCCAATGGCCTCGCCCCGGTAGGCGGTGAAGGAGACGCCGCGTACGGCGTGCACCTTCCGGACTCCGCGCGCCTCGCCCTTGCCGCGGCGCAGTATCCGGCTCAGCGCCGCGGTGGCACTGCCCTTGCCCCCGCCGCCGGCGTTGACCCGGTACACGATGTGCACATCGTCGGCGATGACGGTGGGGACGCGCCCCGAAGTGTTGTCCTCAGCCACGGCCGTACCGTTCCTCTGCCTTCCAGAAGTACACAAAGCCCGCGACGCCGATGAAGGCCGCCCAGGCGAGCCCGACGATCCACACGTGCGGCGGCAGGTTCTCGGAGCCGTACCCATCGATCAGCGCGAAGCGGATCAGGTCCATGTAGATGGCCGCCGGGTTGTACTGCAGCACCCTGCCGATCCACTCCGGCTTGTCCTGGAGCATCACCGGGATGGAGAACATGACACCGGACGCGTACATCCAGGTGCGCATGACGAACGGCATCAGCTGGGCCAGGTCCGGGGTCTTGCTGCCGAGCCTGGCCATGATCAGGGCGAGACCGGTGTTGAAGACGAACTGCATGACCAGCGCGGGAACGATCAGCAGCCAGGACAGCGACGGATAGCTGCCGAAGCCGACCACCACGACCGCCATCACGATCATCGAGTACAACAGCTGCTGGAGCTGTTGCAGCGAGAACGAGATGGGCAGCGAGGCGCGCGGGAAATGCAGTGCGCGCACCAGTCCGAGGTTTCCGGAGATCGCCCGTACGCCCGCCATCACCGAGCTCTGGGTAAAGGTGAAGACAAAGACGCCCGTCACCAGGAAGGGGATGAAGACCTCCTGAGGCATTCCCTTCCTCGTGCCCAGAATCAGCCCGAAGATCAAGAAGTAGACCAGGGCGTTGAGCAGCGGCGTTGCCACCTGCCACAGCTGGCCGAGCTTGGCCTGGCTGTACTGGGCGGTCAGCTTCGCCCGGGAGAACGCCATGATGAAGTGGCGGCGCCCCCAGAGCTGCTGCACGTACTCGAACAGCCCGGGCCGGGCTCCGCTCACCGTCAGGCCGTACTTTCCGGCCCTCTCGGCGGCGCTCAGGCCGTCGTCGGCGGATGGCGCGGTGCTCAGCGCGACCGCACCATCATGGGTTGTGTCACTCACCAGATGAAACTCTCGTATTCAAGATGCGCAGCCAGTCGCGGGCGCGGTTCAGGCGGACAGGTCCCGTAAAGAAAAAATACGCCTCATGCTCTCAGAGGAGAGCCTCTCAGATCACGGGAGGTCGGCCGAGTCTGGTCAGCCGCCATACCGTACGCCACTTCATCGGACGGCGCGGTCCGCAGGACTTCGCCCAGCCTTCCCGGAAGCCGCCGAACCACGCTTTGAGGGCGGGGCCCGAGGGCTTGCGGAGCAGGGTCAGCAGCAGCCAGACGCCGAGGTAGACCGGCACCAGTGGTGCGGGCAGATTGCGGCGTGCCAGCCAGACCCGGTTACGGGCCACCATGCGATGGTAAACCGCGTGCCGCGACGGAGCAGTGGTCGGATGGTTGAGGACCATGTCGGCGCGGTAGTCGATCATCCAGCCGGCGTCCAGTGCCCGCCAGGCGAGATCGGTCTCCTCGTGCGCGTAGAAGAAGTCGCCCGGCAGCCCGCCGACCTCGGCGAGGACCCGGGTCCGGACGGCATTGGCGCCGCCGAGGAAGGTCGTCACCCGCGACGAGCGCATCGGGTCGGCGGCGCGCAGCCGTGGGACGTGCCGGCGCTGGGTGACACCGGTGTCCGGGTCGGCGATCCGGAAGCTGATGATCCCCAGCTTCGGGTCCTGCTCGAACGCCTGCCGGCACAGCTCGGCGGTGTCGGTCAGCGGCAGCAGTCCGTCGTCGTCGAGGAAGAGCAGGGCGTCGACGTCGGCGCCGGACGGGCCGAAGGCCTCGATTCCGACGTTGCGGCCGCCGGGGATGCCCAGGTTCTCGGGGAGCTCGACCGTCCGGACGCCGGCGGGAACGTCCGGGACGGGGGCGCCGTTGCCGACGACCACCGTCTCGATCCGGTCGCCGTCCTGCTTGGCGACCGAATCGAGGAGGGCGCGCAGCTCGTCAGGACGGTTTCCCATCGTGATGATGACCGCGCCGAGCTTCATGGGGGTGCTCACTTCAGCCTGCTCGATGCCAGGACCGACACGAGGTGGAGCAGGGTCTGCAGCAGGGCGATGCCGGCCAGGACCGCTATCGCGAGGCGGCTGAAGAAGAGATCGTCCCTGACCGAGTCCAGAACGGCCGCGACCAGAATCACCAGTGACGCCTCGACGCACAGGATCAGCCGGTGGAACTTGAGCGCACCGGCGGCCCGGCGGGCGAGCGCCATGCCGGACGAGCGCGGCTCGGACGCGGCCTCCTTGACCGGCGGCAGCCCGCCCTGGTGACGTGCGACCCCGACGAGGTCGGTCTCCGCCTTGATCAGGATGGCGCCCAGGGCCGCGAGCGTACCCAGGAAGGCCCAGAGCCAGTCGATCCGTCCGCTGCCCCACAGGTCGGCGGCGCGCAGGCCGAAGCCGACCAGCACGGCCGCGTCGCAGAGATAGGCACCGACACGGTCCAGGTAGACGCCGCCCAGGGAGAACTGTTGCTTCCAGCGCGCCAGCTCGCCGTCGACGCAGTCGAGCAGCAGGTAGAGCTGGACCATGAGAACCCCGAGCAGCGCGCCGGGGATACCCGGGACGAGCAGGGCCGGAGCGGCGAGCACGCCGGCGACGGTCATCAGGTAGGTCAGCTGGTTGGGTGTCACCCTGGTGTTCACCAGATACCGGTCCACACGCAGTGAGAGCTCACGCATGTAGAGCCGGCCCGCCCAGTGTTCGCCGCTGCGCCGGTCCTTGACGCCCGGAGGGTGAACGACCGGACGGAGTTCAGCTACGGATGGTCTTGGCATAGTCGGCGTACGCGTCCCTGATCTGGTCGGTGGACAGGTTGAGGTGTTCCAGGATCGTGAAGCGTCCCGGGCGCGTCTGCGGGGCGTAGTCGACGGCCTGGACGAACTCGTCGGCGGTGAAGCCGATCTCGTCGGGCAGGACCGGCAGCCCGTGGCGGCGCAGGGCGGCCGCCATGAGCAGCGACTCGTCCCGCGCGCCCCGCAGGTGCATGGCGAAGCAGGCGCCGAGGCCGACCTGTTCGCCGTGGCTGGCGGCGCGCTTGGGATACAGCAGATCGAAGGCGTGGTTGATCTCGTGGCAGGCGCCGGAGGCCGGCCGGGAGTCCCCCGCGACCGACATGGAGATGCCGGTCAGCACCAGGCCCTCGGCCAGCACCTTCAGGAATGAGTCGTCGCCGACCCCGCCGGGGTGGCGCAGCACGGCCTCGCCGGCCTGCCGGGCCATGGCCGCGGCGAGTCCGTCGATCTCCTCGCCGTTGACCTTGTGGGCGAGTTCCCAGTCGGCCACGCACGAGATGTTGGAGACCGCGTCGCCGATGCCGGAGCGCACATAGCGGGTGGGCGCCTCACGGATGATGTCGAGGTCGATGACGACGGCGATCGGGGTGGGGACGCCGTACGAGCCCCGGCCGTTGTCGTTGTCCAGGGTCGCGACCGGCGAGCAGAGACCGTCGTGCGAGAGGTTCGTCGCGACCGCGACCATCGGCATGCCGACGCGCGCCGCGGCGTACTTCGCCACGTCGATGATCTTGCCGCCGCCGAGGCCGACCACCGCGTCGTACCGGTCGCCCTTGATGTCGTCGGCGAGCTTGACCGCCGAGTCGATCGTGCCGTCGGCGACCTGGAACCAGTGGGCGCCGGGCAGCGCCGGGGCGAGCCGCTCACGCAGCGCCAGGCCGGAACCGCCGCTGATCGCGACGGCGAGCTTGCCGGAGGCGGAGATCCGCTGGTCGGCGAGGAGGGCCGCCAGATCGTCCAGGGCTCCGCGCCGGATGTCGACGACGACCGGCGACGGAATGAGCCGGCTCAGTACTGGCATGCGATCTCACGGCCCTTCGCGAGGTCGTCATGGTTGTCGATCTCGACCCACGTCACGTCGCCGATGGCGGCCACGTCGACGGTGAAGCCGCGGTTGACGAGCTCCTGGTAGCCGTCCTCGTAGTACAGGTCGGGGTCGCGCTCGAACGTCGCCTTCAGGGCGTCGGCCAGCTCTGCGGCGGCCTCGGGCTCGATCAGGGTGACGCCGATGTACTCGCCGGTCGCGGTGGCCGGGTCCATCAGCTTGGTGATGCGCCGCACGCCCTTGTCGCCGTCGGTGATGACCTTCATCTCCTCGTCGGCGAGGTTCTTCACCGTGTCGAGGGCGAGGATGATCTTCTGGCCGTTGCCGCGGGCGGCGAGGAGCGTCTTCTCGACGGAGACCGGGTGCACGGTGTCGCCGTTGGCGAGGATCACGCCTCGTGCGAGCACGTCACGGGCGCACCACAGGGAGTAGGCGTTGTTCCACTCCTCGGCCTTGTCGTTGTCGACGAGGGTGAGCGTCAGACCGTACTTCGCCTCGAGCGCAGCCTTGCGCTCGTAGACGGCCTCCTTGCGGTAGCCGACGACGATCGCGACCTCGGTGAGGCCGATCTCCGCGAAGTTGGCCAGCGTGAGGTCGAGCACGGTCTTCTCGCCGTCGACCGGCACGAGGGCCTTCGGAAGCGTGTCGGTGTAGGGGCGCAGACGCCGTCCGGCACCGGCTGCGAGTACGAGGCCGATCATGCGGGTTCTCCTTCGTCGTGAACGGCAGGTGCTCCGGAGGAGACCCAGAAACGGATGGACTCGACAAGCACCACCAGTGCCACGGCCACTGCGAGAGCGGTGAGTGCCACGGTGAAGCCTGAATGCTGAGTGAATACGGCGGCGAGTACGGCCACCACCAAGGTCCGGCCCTCGTGCCCACCGATCGTCCGCACCAGCCACTGGGGCGGCGCGCCGGTGCCCCCGCGAATGCGGTACACCGTGTCGTAGTGATGGTAGGCAACGGCCGAAATCAGCCCGAAAGCCGCAGGAAGTGCTTGATCGACATCGCTGCGTGCGGCCAGAGCAAGGATCGTGCAGTACTCCGCCGCCCTGAATATCGGGGGTACGAGCCAGTCGAGTGCGCCCTTGAGCGGGCGGGCCACGGCGACGCCTGAGCAGACCGCGTAGAAGACCGCGGCGACGATCATCTGCCGGCTGCCGAACGGCTGCGTCAGGGCGGCGGCGACCAGGGCGAGCGCGCCGACGAGGGCTGCCGCCGGTGCGGCCCAGCCGCTCCCGATACGGGGTCCCCGCGCCGCCACGAACTGGGCCAGCGGCCCGGAGTCCGCGAGGTCGGCGAGCGCCCCGGCGGCCCGGTCGGTGCGCTGCGCCTTGCGGGTCAGCGAACGCAGCAGGCGGCCGGCGGTGGTGTAGCAGGCCGCGACGGCGCACCCGACCAGCAGGGCGTAGAAGACGATCCGCGGGGTGGACACCGCGGTCAGCACGGCGATCATCGCCCACCGCTCACCGATCGGCAGCACTATCATCCGGCGCAGCCAGACCGTCCAGCCGACACTGTCGAGCTTGTCGGAGAGCGCTGCCGTCGGGCTCGAATTGGCGACCGCGTCGTGGTTGGCCTCGTTGAACGAGAAGTCGACGACATGGCGGCAGGTCTGCAGCACCATCGCGCCGAGCGCGAGCGCCCACACGTCGTCGCCGTTGCGGGCGGCGCCGAGGGCGAGTCCCGCGTAGTACGCGTACTCCTTGGCCCGGTCGAACGTGGCGTCCAGCCAGGCGCCCATCGTCGAGTACTGCAGCGAGTAACGGGCGAGCTGCCCGTCGGTGCAGTCCAGGACGAACGAGAAGAGCAGCAGCAGCCCTGCGGCGATGTAACCGCCGCGGCTGCCGGTGGCCGCGCAGCCCGCCGCGATCAGCGCGGTGAGCAGGGAGGCGGTGGTGACCTGGTTCGGGGTGAGGCCGCGGCGCGCGCACCAGCGCGCGATGTAGCGCGAGTACGGGCTGATGAAGAACGTGGTGAAGAAGCCGTCGCGGGCCTTCACGGCGCTGCGCAGCCGTACCGCCTCGTCGTCGACCGCGGCCACGGCGGACTGCGCGGTGGCGCGGGCGGCCTGGTCGGCGGGGACGGCGGCGACGAGCGAGCCGAGCTCGGGCCGCTGCACGGCGGTGCCCTCGGCCTCCAGTGCGACGGCGATGCGGCCGGGCACGGTGCGGTCGGTGACGTGCACGGTGTCCGCGCCGCCGGCCCGTCCCACAGGGATGCCCGCGCCGACTGCCGCAGCGGTGCTGCGCAGGGCCTGGACGAGCGCGGCACGCACCTCAGGCTGCGCGGTGAGTGCACCGGGCACGGTGACGGCGGGGAAGCGGGGGTCGGTCAGTCCGAGCCGGAGGGCGTGGACATGCCCGACGAAGCGGGGGTCGACCAGGGCGACACGGGCGTCGGCGGGAGCCGCGGCGAGCAGCTCCGCGGCTTCGGTGACATCAGCGGCGGCCTGTACGTCGAAGCCCAGTGACCTCAGATCGTCCTCGAGCGACGACCCGGGTACCGGCGCACCGGTGAGAATGGCGGTCGACAGACGAACTCACTCCTTGGTGCTGACAGGGTCGGCGCGCGACAGTGCGGCCCGGATGCGGGCCGGCGGCACGTCGGCAGAGGCTATCTGATGAACGGAAGTGGGAGTTCACCGCCCGTTTATGTTCCGTTCGGGGTGGGCCGCCATCATGCGGCGCCGCGCGCGATCATCATCGTCGATCCCTGCCTTGCCCGACAAACCGCGGTGGCCACGGCCCCGGCCTCGGCCGATGACCGCGGTGGCATGGACCTAGGGTGACAGACATGACATGGCTGATCACAGGCGGAGCGGGATATATCGGGGCACATGTGGTGCGTGCCATGACGGGCGCCGGGGAGCGGGTGGTCGTCCTGGACGACCTCTCCACCGGCATTCCCGAGCGGCTCCCGGCCGATGTACCGCTGGTCCGCGGCTCGGCCGCCGACCGCACACTGCTCGACCGGGTGCTCGCCGAGCACGGCGTGACCGGTGTGGTGCATCTCGCAGCGAAGAAGCAGGTCGGAGAGTCCGTCGAGAAGCCGCTGCTCTACTACCGGGAGAACGTCTCGGGGCTCGCGGTTCTGCTCGAGGCCGTCGTCGCGGCCGGTGTGCAGCGCTTCGTCTTCTCCTCCTCGGCCGCGGTGTACGGCGTACCGGACGCGGAGCTGATCGCCGAGGAGACCCCCTGCACCCCGATCAATCCGTACGGTGAGACGAAGCTCGCCGGGGAATGGCTGGTCCGGGCGGCCGGGAAGGCGCACTCCCTGTCCACCGGCTGTCTGCGCTACTTCAATGTGGCGGGAGCGGCCGAACCGGAACTGTCGGACACCGGCGTCTTCAATGTCATTCCGATGTTCTTCGACCGGCTGACCCGCGGCGAGGCCCCGCGGATCTTCGGCGACGACTATCCGACGCCGGACGGCACCTGCATCCGCGACTACATCCATGTCGCCGACCTCGCCGACGCCCATCTCGCGGTGGCCCGCAGGCTGAGCGAGCGGGGCGCTCCCGCGGACCTGACCGTGAACATCGGCCGCGGCGAGGGCGTCTCGGTGCGCGAGCTCGCCGATCTGGTGGGCGAGATCACCGGCCACCACATCAAGCCGGAGACCGAGCCGCGCCGGCCCGGCGACGCGGCCAGGGCCGTCGCCTCCGCCATGCGGATGTCCGAGGAACTGGGCTGGACGGCCCGGCGCGGGGTGCGGGAGATGGTCGAGTCGGCCTGGGAGGGCTGGTGCCTGCGCCACCCCCAGGCACTCGGCACATGACCCGCGCATGATCGCCCAACTGCTCTGACCTGCGACCGTTTCCGCAGGTCAGAGCAGTTGACAACGGTGTTCAGTACCGTGTTGCCGGATACCCCCCACCCGTAGTTCACTGGCCTTCTCGGGCCAGTACGGGCCCGGGTCCGCGAAACGACCGGAGGCGTCCCCATGGGGGCTGGGCACGATCACGGGCACACACACGGCGGGCCGCCGCCGACCGGTACCGCGGCCGCCGCGTACAAGGGGCGGCTGCGGGTCGCGCTCTGCATCACGCTCACGGTGATGGTCCTGGAGATCGTCGGCGGTCTGCTCTCGGACTCGCTGGCGCTGATCGCCGACGCCGCCCATATGGCGACCGACGCACTGGGACTCAGCATGGCGCTGCTGGCGATCCACTTCGCCAACAAGCCGGCCGGACTCAACCTAACCTTCGGCTACGCCCGGGCGGAGATCCTCGCCGCCCTGGCCAACTGTCTGCTGCTGCTCGGGGTCGGCGGCTATCTGCTGTTCGAAGCGGTCGAGCGCTTCATCACACCGACCGAGACCCGGGGCGGCCTGACGATCGTGTTCGCGCTGGTCGGCCTCGTCGCCAACATGATCTCCCTGTCGCTGCTGGTGCGCGGACAGAAGGAGAGCCTCAATGTGCGCGGCGCCTATCTGGAGGTGCTGGCGGACGCGCTCGGCTCGGTCACCGTGCTGGTCTCGGCGAGCATCATCCTGGCCACCGGCTGGCAGGCCGCCGACCCGATCGCCTCGCTGCTGATCGGCCTGATGATCGTGCCCCGCACGGTGAAGCTGCTCCGGGAGACACTCAACGTGCTGCTGGAGTCGGCCCCGAAGGGTGTCGACATGGGAGAGGTACGGGCCCACATCACCGCCCTGCCCGGAGTGCTGGACGTCCACGACCTGCACGCCTGGACCATCACCTCGGGCATGCCGGTGCTCTCCGCCCATGTGGTGGTGCACCAGGAACTACTCGACTCGGTGGGGCACGAGAAGCTGCTGCACGAACTGCAGGGCTGCCTCGGCGTCCACTTCGATGTCGAGCACTGCACATTCCAGCTCGAACCCATCGGTCATGCGGAGCACGAGGCCAAGCTCTGTCACTGAACGGCCCCTGGGGGGACGGGTGTAGGGTCCCCCCAGGGGCATTCGAGCCTCGCCCGTGTCTGAGAGAGGAGCTGAGGTTGATGACCGTCGCGACGGCGCCTGCCCGGCGCAGCATCCGGTCCTTCTTCAGCTCCCGGGTTCCCGGCTAGCACCCCGACTCACGCCGAGTCGCGACGTTGGCCGGAGCCCTCTCACTCAAGGGTTTCCCACGTTGACCGACAACGACCACGCCGTTCGTGACGATCACGCCGTTCGTTACGAGGCGTTCTTCTCCCTGCACCACAACCTGCCCCGGCAGAGCCCCGGCTCCGACGCCACCACCCGGCAGATGCTCGCCCTCACCGGCCCGCTGCCGCACCGTCCGCGCGTCCTCGATCTGGGCTGCGGCCCCGGCAGGGCCGCACTGCTGCTCGCCGCCGAGGCGGGTGCCGAAGTGACAGCCGTCGACACCCACCAGCCGTTCCTCGACGAGCTGCGGGTGGCTGCCGAGGCGCGCGGGCTCGGCGACCGGATCCGTACCGTCCGGGCCGATATGGGCAAGCTCTCCGGCCCCGGCACACCGGACCTCCCGGACGGGTCGTTCGATCTCGTCTGGGCCGAGGGGTCCGCGTACATCATCGGCTTCGACACCGCGCTGCGGGACTGGAAGCGGCTGCTCGCCCCGGGGGGCTCAGTGGTCCTCAGTCACTGCGTCTGGACGACGGACGAGCCGTCGGACGAGGCGCGCGCCTTCTGGGACCAGGACGGCCCGATGCTCCCGGTGGCCGCGCAGACCGCGGCGGCCCTCGCGGCCGGCTATCACGTCCTCGGGGTGCGGGTGCAGCCCGACAGCGACTGGGACGAGTACTACGTGCCGCTCGCCCGGCATGTCGAAGCCGCGGATCCTTCGGCGCCCGGCATGGCGTGGGCGGTCGCGTCCACCCGTGCGGAACTGGCCATGCGCCGCGACCACGGCAGGGAGTACGGCTACGCCGCGTACGCCCTGCGTCCCGCCGACCCCCGCTGGACCACCCGGCCGGAGACGGCGTCGGAGATCGAGGCCGTGCACGCGGTCAACGCCGCCGCGTTCCCGACACCGGACGAGGCCCGTCTCGTCGACGCGCTGCGGACCGATCCGGAGGCCTGGCTGCCCGGCCTGTCGTACGTCGCACAGGACGGGGCGGACGGTGACATCGCCGCGTACGCGCTGCTGACCCGGTGCCGGGTCGGTGACGTGCCGGCGCTGGCGCTGGCACCCGTGGCGACCGTCCCGGACCGGCAGCGCGAGGGGGCGGGTCAGGCGGTGGTGCGGGCCGTGCTGGATGAGGCCCGGCTGCGGGGCGAACGGCTCGTGCTGGTGCTCGGGCATCCCGAGTACTACCCGAGGTTCGGCTTCGTACCGGCTTCCCGGTACGGGATCCGTCCGGGCTTCGACGTACCGGACGAGGCGATGATGGCGCTGGTGCTCGACGATTCCACGCCGGTGCCGCAGGGCATGATCCAGTATCCGGCGGCATTCGGGGTCTGAAGCGTGGTCCGGTCCCACCGCATCCGTACAGTGCGGTGGGGCCGGACATGCCAGGACCCGAAGTACGGACAAGCCGCTTTTGTACGGCAGACTTGAGCAGACTCGAGGGGACCGGCGCACGGTGCCGGGGACCATAGCGAAGGATGGGTATGCCGACCACACCAGCCACCGCGGCGAACAGCTCGTCGAACGGCGCAGCAGAAGCGATCATGCTCGAACTGGTCGACGAGAACGGCACCACCATCGGCACTGCGGAGAAGCTCGCCGCCCACCAGGCACCCGGTCAACTGCACCGCGCGTTCTCCGTGTTCCTCTTCGACGAGCAGGGCCGGCTGCTGCTGCAGCGTCGTGCGCTCGGCAAGTACCACTCCCCCGGTGTCTGGTCGAACACCTGCTGCGGTCACCCGTATCCGGGCGAGGCGCCCTTCGCCGCTGCCGCCCGGCGTACGTACGAGGAGCTCGGGATCTCGCCGTCGTTGCTTGCCGAGGCCGGCACCGTCCGCTACAACCACCCCGACCCGGCATCCGGGCTGGTGGAGCAGGAGTTCAACCACCTTTTCGTCGGGCTGGCACAGGCACAGCTGCAGCCGGACCCGGAGGAAATCGGCGAGACGGCGTTCGTGGCCGCCGACGAGCTGGCGAAGCGGCATGACGAGGCGCCGTTCTCGGCCTGGTTCATGACGGTGCTCGATGCGGCGCGCCCGGCGATCCGGGAGCTGACCGGCCCGTCCGCGGGCTGGTAGCAGCAGACCGGCGGGACGGGGTCGGCGGCACGGGCCACGGCGGGTACGGGCGGTCAGAGCTTCGCGCTCAGCGGCAGCGCCGCCCAGATGATCTTGCCGCCGGCGGCGGTGTGCTCGACGTCGCAGGTGCCGCCCGCTTCGAGCGTGATCTCCCGGACCAGCAGCAGCCCGCGCCCACCGGTCTGCGCGTAGTCCGTCTCCAGGGCCGTCGGCCGGTACGGATGGTTGTCCTCCACGGACACCCTGACCCATTCGGCGCCGACGGCCACCTCCACGGCGAGCTCCGGGGAGAGCAGCGCGGCGTGCTTCACCGCGTTGGTGACCAGCTCGGAAACGATGAGCAGCAGGCCCTGGGCGATGTCCTCGTCCATCGGCACGCCCTGGCGGTTCAACAGATCGCGTACGGCGTGCCTGGCCTGCGGTACGGAGACGTCGACGGCAGGCGCGGTGAAGCGCCAGACCCCTTCGTACGACACGGGCCGGGCCGGGACACTCCCGCGGCTCTCCATAGTTCCGGCACCCGCTCTCCACTCGTTGGTCACTGCACGTCGAGTACAGAGTGCGGGGAGTGGTTGGTCCGGACCGTACTACTGAACAAAAGTCGACCCTTATCGACAGAATTTGATCGATCAAGTAGGACGACGTCACTTCTCAGACTGTTTCTGATCTTCTTCTACGGCTTGTCCGGCAGCTCCTCGGTCACCGTCCGATCCGAGGCCAACGAGACGATGCGGCGGCCGCCCACCCCGATCGCGATCAGGCCGAGACCGTCGAAGAGCAGCGCGAGCGAGAAGAACAGGCCGAGCACATAGAGGCTGCTGTGCGGCCAGTCGAAGAGCACGAGCAGCCCGAGCAGCAGGCCGAAGGCGCCCTGCAGCAGCGTCCAGCCGAACTGCGGTCCGCGCACCACGACACTCCCCACCAACCGGAACACCCCACCGGTCAGGAAGAGCAGCGCGGCGAACATGGTGAGCGCCTCGGCCGTGCCGTGCGGATGACGGATCACGACGACTCCGGCAGCGATGTTCAGCGCGGCGACCACGACACCCAGCCAGAAGTAGTTGGTGCCGCGCGACTGGATCGCGTGGAGCAGACCGACCAGGCCGCCGATCAGCAGCAGCCAGCCGAAGAGGATCATCGAAGTGAGGGTCGCGACTCCGGTGTAGACGAGGCCGACCAGGCCCGCCACGACGAGAAGGGCACCGAGCAGGGCGAGCAGGCCGAAACTGCGGCTCAGCTTCCTGCTCCGGACTGCGGGATCGGCCATCCGACAGCTCCTCACGGTGCGTGCCTGCTTCGCGACCCCTTCTTGATCATAGGTTCGAACAGTACGGATAGCATCCGGCGCATGGACCGTGAGGAACCGCAGCTGAAGCACACCGTCGCGGACGGCGTCGCCACCGTCGTGATCAGCAACCCGGCCAAGCGCAACGCGATGACGGCCGCGATGTGGCAGGCGCTGCCCGCACTGCTGGAGCGGCTGGCCGCCGACCCCGCCGTGCGCGCCCTGGTCCTGACCGGCGCCGGGGACACCTTCTGTGCGGGTGCGGACATCTCCTCGCTCCGGAACCGGGCGGGCGATCCTGACTACGATCCGCAGGCGCTCGCCGTGGCGGCCGAGGGGGCTCTGGCGGCCTTTCCCCGGCCGACGCTCGCCGCCGTGCGCGGCTTCTGCGTGGGCGGCGGCAGCCAGCTGGCGGCCGCCTGCGATCTGCGGTTCGCCGAGGAGGGCGCGTCCTTCGGCGTCACCCCGGCCAAGCTGGGGATCGTCTATGCCGCGTCGTCCACCCGGCGGCTGGTCGCGCTGATCGGCCCCGCCGCGGCAAAGCATCTGCTGTTCTCCGGCGAGCTGATCGGGACGGAGCGCGCGCTGCGGACCGGTCTGGTGGACGAGGTGCTGCCGGCCGGTGAGCTGGACAAGCGGGTGGAGTCGTACGTACGGATCCTGGCCTCGCGCTCGCAGCTGACGCAGGCGGCGGCGAAGGAGTTCGCCGCGGGACGTGAGGACCGGGACGCGTACTGGGCGGAGCAGGCGCGCCGCAGCGGCGACACCGCGGAGGGTGTCGCCGCCTTTCTGGAGCGGCGGGCACCGCGCTTCACCTGGACGACCTGAGCGTCGGACCGGGACAGCCCTCAGCGGAGGATGAAGCGGCTCTTGGCGCGGAATTCCTCGACGAGCGCGGCCGGCGCCTTCTCCGGTGACCCCGCGTCGTACGGCGGCTGGGGGTCGTACTCCGTCAGCAGCTGTACGGCCTGGGCGTGCTCGTCGCCTGCGATCCGGCCGAGCAGGGTGAGCCCCATGTCGATGCCGGACGATACGCCGGCGGCCGTGACGTACTTGCCGTCGATGACGACGCGCTCGCCGGTCGGCTCGGCGCCGAACGTCTTCAGGACATCCAGGGCGAGCCAGTGCGAGGTGGCCCGCCGCCCCTCCAGCAGACCGGCCGCGGCGAGCAGCAGCGAGCCGGTGCAGACGGAGGTCGTCCAGGTGCTGCCGGCATCGGCGGCGCGCAGCCAGCCGAGCAGCGTCTCGTTCTCCATCTGGGCGCTCTGGCCGGGGCCGCCGGGGACGATCACCAGATCCGGGGCGGGTACGTCGGCGAGGGTCCGCTCGGCGACGAGCGCGAGGCTGCCGCTGTCGTTGCGCACGGGGCCGGTCCGCTCGGCGACGAAGACGGTCTCGGCGCCGGGGGTGCGGGAGAGGATTTCGTAGGGGCCGACGGCGTCGAGTGCCGTGAAGCGGTCGAAGAGGACGATGGCGATCTGCATGGCAAGCCTTTCAGCTGGTGCTGGTCACGGGCTGGGGACGGAACCGCCGCCGGTACTCGGCGGGCGCGGTGCCGAGGGTCTTGATGAAGGCGCGGCGCATCCCCTCCGGGGTGCCGTACCCGCAGGCGTGAGCGATCTGGGCGACCCCGTCGGTGGTGTCCTCCAGGAGCCGCCGGGCGTGTTCGAGCCGGACACGGTCGACATACCGGCCCGGTGTCTGCCCCGTCTCGGCCTGGAAGGCGCGGGCGAAGTGGCGGGGCGAGAGGCGGGCGCGGGCGGCGAGCGCCTCGACGGAGAGGTCGTCACCGGGGTGCCCGGTGATCCAGTGCTGGACCTCGCGCAGTGGTTCGCGGCAGGCGATCTGCGAGGTGAGCTGCGCACTGAACTGGGCCTGGTTGCCCGGCCGCCGCAGAAAGACGACGAGGTGCCGGGCGACGGTGAGCGCGATCTGCCTGCCGAAGTCCTCCTCGACGAGAGCGAGGGAGAGATCGATGCCCGCGGTGACACCGGCGGACGTGGCCAGCTTCCCGTCGCGTACGAAGATCGGGTCCGGATCGACCTCGACGGCCGGATAGCTGCGGGCGAGGTGCTCGGCGACCACCCAGTGCGTGGTCACCCGGTGCCCGTCCAGCAGTCCGGCCTCCGCGAGCAGCAGGGCTCCGGTGCAGACCGAGACGAGCCGCTCGGCGTGCGGGGCGTGCACCCGCAGCCAGTCGACGAGTGCCGGGGCGGGAGTACGGGTGCCCTGGCCGCCGGGGACGAGGAGGGTGTGGGGCGGTTCCGCGTCGGCGAGGCTGCCGTCCGGTACGAGAGTCAGTCCGACGCTCGTGCGGACCGGTGCGCCGTCCAGTGAGGCGGTACGCAGGTCGTACGTGACGTCCGGGAAGCGGGCAGCCCCCGCGAAGACCTCCATGGGCCCGGTCACATCGAGGCTCTGGACGCCGTCGAAGAGGACGACGAGTACGGATCGCTGCGTCATGTCGTCCATCCTTGTAGGGCGCGAAGATGGCCGCAATGACGAATAACCCACCTTTCCTGCCATCCGGGATCCGTGCGGACCGGACCTCGCCCCCCGGGGTTCCGTCACGTACCGACCAGTCGGTAACGTGCGGGCATGAGTACTCTGCCGCCGCTCGCCGGACGCCGCTGCCACAACGCCGTCAACCCGCTGCACTCGACGGTCTACTTCTCCCCCGACCTCGGCAAGGAGCTCGGAGAGCTCGGCATCGACGACTCGAATGCCGCCTACTTCGCCGCACGCGGGGCGGCGCTGGGAGCTGTCGGACCGGGCACCGTCACCGCGACCTTCTACAACTTCAACCACGAGCTCGTCGCCCGGCACCTGCCCGCGGTGTGGTCCGTCGCCTCACCGGAGGCGGTCCTGGACGCCCGGCTGCGCGCCGTCGACACGACGCTGCGCCGGCTGCTCGGCCCGGAGATCATCGACTCCCCCGAACTGGCGGAGGCGGCGGAGCTGGCGCTGCGCGCCGCCGAGGCGTGCACCCGACACGCCCGGCCGTTGTACGCCGCCCACGCCGATCTGCCCGTGCCCGAGCAGCCGCACCTGGCGTACTGGCATGCCGCGACACTGCTGCGCGAACACCGCGGCGACGGCCATCTCGCCGCGCTCCTCGCCGCCGGTCTCGACCCGGTCGAGGCCCTGGCCAGCCACACCGCGACCGGCAAGGGCATGTCGCCTCGCTGGGTTCTCGCCACCCGCGGCTGGCGCCGCACCGACTGGGAGGACGCGACCGAGCGGCTGCGCGGCCGTGGACTGCTCGACAGCGAGGGCGAGTTGACCCAGGCCGGCGTGGCGCTGCGCGCGGAGCTGGAGGACGTCACCGACCGGATGGACGCGGCACCGTACGAGCATCTCGGCGCGGAGGGCGTGGCGCGGCTGACCGAGCTGGCGCGCGGGTTCCTGTTCACGGCGGCTTCGGAGGGTGCGTTCCCGGCCGATCTGATCGGCAAGGGCTGAGCCGCCGACCGGTCGACAAACGGGGTGGTCGGGCGACACGGCGCCCGACCACGCGGCACAATGCTGGCGAAGGAGCCACGGCGTGCCCTGGCCCCCGGTAAGCACAGCCAGTACGAGAAGGCGAGTCGGTAGAAACCGTGACGACGTCCATCGAAGGCAGGATCGCCGAGGAGCTCGGCGTACGCGAGCGGCAGGTGAAGGCGGCCGTCGAGCTGCTCGACGGCGGGTCGACCGTGCCGTTCATCGCGCGCTACCGCAAGGAAGCGACCGAGATGCTCGACGACGCGCAGCTGCGCACGCTCGAGGAGCGGTTGCGGTATCTGCGGGAGCTGGAGGACCGGCGTACCGCGATCCTCGACTCCGTTCGCGAGCAGGGCAAGCTGGACGAGGCCCTGGAGGCGCAGATCCGGGCGGCCGACACCAAGGCCCGTCTTGAGGACATTTATCTGCCGTTCAAGCCGAAGCGGCGGACGAAGGCGCAGATCGCCCGGGAGGCTGGGCTCGAGCCGCTCGCCGACGGGCTGCTGGCCGACCCGTCGGTCGAGCCGCTCGCCGCGGCGGCTGCCTTCGTGGACGCCGACAAGGGCGTCGCGGACGGGGCGGCGGCGCTGGAGGGCGCCCGCGCGATCCTGGCCGAGCGCTTCTCGGAGGACGCGGATCTGATCGGCGAGCTGCGCGAGCGCATGTGGTCCCGCGGGCGGCTGGCGGCGAAGGTGCGGGACGGCAAGGAGGAGGCCGGCGCGAAGTTCGCCGACTACTTCGACTTCGCCGAGCCGTTCACCGCGCTGCCCTCGCACCGGGTGCTCGCGATGCTGCGGGGCGAGAAGGAGGACGTTCTCGACCTGGTCCTGGAGCCGGAGGAGCCGTCGGCCGAGCCGGGCCCGTCGACGTACGAGAACATGGTCGCCCGCCGCTTCGGCGTGGCCGACCGCGGCCGCCCCGGCGACAAATGGCTGGGCGACACCGTGCGCTGGGCGTGGCGGACCCGGATCCTCGTCCATCTCGGGATCGATCTGCGGCTGCGGCTGCGTACGGCGGCGGAGGACGAGGCGGTACGGGTCTTCGCGTCGAACCTGCGCGATCTGCTGCTCGCCGCGCCGGCCGGGACGCGGGCCACGCTGGGGCTCGACCCCGGCTTCCGTACCGGGGTGAAGGTCGCGGTCGTCGATGCGACGGGCAAGGTCGTGGCGACGGACGTGATCTACCCGCACGTCCCGGCGAACAAGTGGGACGAGTCGCTGGCCAAGCTGGAGCGGCTGGCGAGGGAGCACTCCGTCGACCTGATCGCGATCGGCAACGGCACCGCGTCCCGCGAGACGGACAAGCTCGCCGGTGAGCTGTGCGACAAACACCCGGAGCTGAAGCTCACCAAGGTGATGGTGTCCGAGGCGGGCGCCTCGGTCTACTCGGCCTCGGCCTTCGCCTCGCAGGAACTCCCCGACATGGACGTGTCGTTGCGCGGCGCGGTGTCCATCGCTCGGCGCCTGCAGGATCCGCTGGCCGAACTGGTGAAGATCGACCCGAAGTCGATCGGTGTCGGCCAGTACCAGCACGATCTGTCCGAGGTGAAGCTGTCGCGTTCGCTGGACGCGGTTGTCGAGGACTGTGTGAACGGCGTCGGTGTCGACGTCAACACCGCGTCGGCGCCGCTGCTCTCACGGGTCTCGGGCATCGGCTCCGGCCTCGCGGAGAACATCGTCGCGCACCGGGACGCGAACGGCCCCTTCCGGTCCCGGAGGGCGCTGAAGGATGTGGCGCGGCTCGGTCCGAAGGCGTACGAGCAGTGCGCGGGCTTCCTCCGGATCCGGGGCGACGACCCGCTGGACGCGTCGAGCGTGCACCCTGAGGCGTACCCGGTGGTGCGGGCGATGGTGAAGAGGACGGGCAGTGACGTCGCTTCGCTGATCGGCAACACGGGAGTGTTGCGGTCGCTGCGGGCCGACGACTTCGTGGACGAGAAATTCGGTCTGCCGACGGTCACGGACATCCTGAAGGAGCTGGAGAAGCCGGGGCGCGACCCGCGGCCGGCGTTCAAGACCGCGACCTTCAAGGAGGGCGTCGAGAAGATCGGCGATCTGGTGTCCGGGATGGTGCTGGAAGGGGTTGTCACGAACGTTGCCGCGTTCGGGGCGTTCGTGGACATCGGCGTCCACCAGGACGGTCTGGTGCACGTATCGGCGATGTCGAAGACCTTTGTGAAGGACCCTCGGGATGTGGTGAAGCCGGGCGACATCGTGAAGGTCAAGGTGATGGACGTCGACATCCCGCGGAAGCGGATCTCGCTGACGCTGCGGTTGGACGACGAGGCGTCGGCGGGGGCGGCGCCTCAGGGCGGCGGCGCGAAGCGGGAGCGGGCCGAGCGGGGCGGTCAGGGTGGCCGGCCGCCGCGGCAGCGGCAGGGCCAGAGCCAGGGCGGTCAGGACCGCGAGCGGCGTGGTGGCGGTGCCTCTGCCCGTCCGGCGCCGGCGCCGGTGAACAGTGCGATGGCGGATGCGCTGCGGCGGGCGGGACTGGCGGATCCGAAGCAGGGCGGGAAGAAGCGCTGACGACGGCGCGGGTGGGGGCGCTCCGCCGAGCGGGGCTGCCCCCACCCCGCCCCTTCCCGAAACCGGGTCTCTGACGCCGGACGGGCTGAAGGTGTCCGTCCGGGGAAAGCCCAGCCCGTCCGGCGACATCATCCGGGCGTCGCCGGCGATTGAGACCCGGAGCCGGGGCGGAGCCCCGGAAGGCCGTCAGGCCTCGGTCACCCTGCCCGCCGCCACCTCGACGCGCCTCGTCGTCCGCACCGCCTCCAGCATCCGCCGGTCATGCGTGACCAGCAGCAACGTCCCGGTGTACGAGTCGAGCGCCGATTCCAGCTGCTCGATCGCGGGCAGGTCGAGGTGGTTCGTGGGCTCGTCCAGGACCAGGAGGTTCACGCCCCGACCCTGGAGGAGGGCCAGTGCCGCGCGGGTGCGTTCGCCCGGGGAGAGCGTCGTCGCGGGGCGCATCACATGGTCCGCGCGCAGCCCGAACTTGGCGAGCAGCGTGCGGACTTCGGCGGGTTCGGTGTCCGGGACGGCCGCGCAGAACGCCTCCAGCAGCGACTCCGAGCCGTGGAACAGCTTCCGGGCCTGGTCCACCTCGCCGACCACCACGCCCGAGCCGAGCGTCGCATGGCCCGAGTCCAGCGGGAGGCGGCCGAGCAGCGCCGCGAGGAGGGTGGACTTACCGGCTCCGTTGGCGCCGGTGATCGCCACCCGGTCCGCCCAGTCGATCTGCAGCGACGCCGGACCGAACGCGAAATCGCCGCGTACGACCTGTGCGTCACGCAGTGTCGCGACGACCGAACCGGAACGCGGGGCCGTCGCGATCTCCATCCGCAGTTCCCATTCCTTGCGCGGTTCGTCGACGACATCGAGCCGTTCGATCATGCGCTGGGTCTGCCGGGCCTTCGCGGCCTGCTTCTCGCTCGCCTCGCTGCGGAACTTGCGGCCGATCTTGTCGGAGTCGGTGGCCTTGCGGCGGGCGTTCTTGACGCCCTTGTCCATCCAGCCGCGCTGCATCTGCGCCCGCCCCTCGAGGGCGGAGCGCTTGTCGGCGTACTCCTCGAACTCCTCGCGGGCGTGCCGGCGGGCGCGGTCGCGCTCCTCCAGGTACGCCGCGTAACCGCCGCCGTACAGGTTGATCTGCTGCTGGGCGAGGTCGAGTTCGAGGACCTTGGTGACCGTGCGCATCAGGAACTCGCGGTCGTGGCTGATCACAACCGTGCCTGCGCGCAGCCCGGAGACGTAGCGCTCCAGGCGCTCCAGGCCGTCCAGGTCGAGGTCGTTGGTGGGCTCGTCGAGCAGGAAGATGTCGTACCGCGACAGGAGCAGCGAGGCGAGTCCGGCGCGGGCGGCCTGGCCGCCGGAGAGTGCGGTCATCGGCAGGTCGAGGCCGACGGTCAGACCGAGGTCGGCGGCGATCTCCTCGGCACGCTCGTCCAGGTCGGCGCCGCCGAGGGACAGCCAGCGTTCGAGGGTGTCGGAGTACGCGTCGTCGGCGCCCGGCGCCTCGTCGACCAGGGCCTGCGTCGCGGCGTCCATCGCCGCCTGGGCGTCGGCGACACCGGTCCGGCGGGCGAGGAACTCCCGCACGGTCTCGTCCGGGCGCCGCTCCGGCTCCTGCGGGAGGTGGCCGACGGTGGCGGTGGGCGGGGAGAGCCGCAGCTCGCCCTCCTCCGGCCGGTCGAGTCCGGCGAGCAGCCGGAGCAGCGACGATTTTCCGGCTCCGTTGACTCCGACGAGACCGATCACGTCGCCGGGCGCGACGACGAGGTCGAGCCCGGCGAAGAGTGTGCGGTCGCCGTGTCCGGCGGCGAGGTCCTTGGCGACGAGAGTGGCAGTCATCAGGGTCCCGATCCTAATCGGCGCCCGGCCTCGCCCTCGACGGGTGTCAGAGCAGGCCGGCCAGTCGGTAGAGGGCGAGAGATCCTGCCACGGCAACGTTCAGGCTGGCGCCGGTGCCGATCATCGGGATCTCGACGCAGGTGTCGAGGAGATCCAGGGCCTCGGGAGGGATGCCCTGCTGTTCGTGGCCGAGGACCATCACGGTCGGTTCGCGGGCCGCGGGAAGGTCGGCGAGGCGGATCGCCTCGTCAGCCAGTTCGACACCGACGATCCGCAGACCGCGCTCGCGCTGTTTCTGCAGCCAGCCGAGGGGATCGCCGGTCCAGTGGGTGCAGAGAGGTTTGCGGAGGGTGTTGCCGCGGGCCAGGGCCTCGGGCACCCACGGGTGGCGGGGCACGGTGAGGCAGGCGCCGACGGCGTCACAGGTGCGGGCCAGGGTGCCGAGATTCGCGCCGTGCAGCGGCCAGAGCGGAGCGGCGTAGAGGTGGTCCCAGCAGGAATGTGCGCGCGGGCGCCGGGTGCGGCGGAGTTCCGTGCGGGTACGGGTACGGATCGCGGGCCCGCTCCGGTCGCCGCTCATCGCGGCTCGGAGGCGGACCTCCCGGACGAGTGGTGGTGCGTACGAGGCATCGTGTGCGGCGATTGGCGGCTCGCCGGGGCCATCGACTTCCAGCTCAGTGGTGCACCATCGGTGCGACCAGCACGCTCCCCATGGTGCGCGCCACGATGAAGGATTGCCCCTTCACCGCCCGTGCGTCCAGTGGAATTCGGTGCTCGCCCGGTTCCAGGACGCCGTCGAAGACCTCCTGGGTGTGGGTGCGGTACAGCCGGTCGAGGCGGTACGCGACGAGGCTGACCCGGCAGGACGAGGTGACGTGGACTCCGGCCGTGCCGTCCGCCGCCGCCAGCCGGACCAGACGGCGCTGGGCGGGTGCGCTGCGGTCCAGGGCATGTTCGATCTGGGCGACCAGCACGGGGATGACCGGGGCGAGGCCGTCGACGTAGGCGACGTCCGCACCGGCCCGGGTGAATGCCCGCCGCACGGCGGCGCGTTCGTCTTCGGTGATCGCACGGCCGAAGGCCACAGCGCGGTAGCCGCGGAGCTCGTCGGGCGCCACCTGGGCGACGTCGGCGGTGATGTCGGCGCCGATCCCGATGGCGCGGAGTGCGGCGGCGAGCTTGGCGAGTACGGCGACGCGGGCGCCGATCAGTAGGACGCGGCGCCCGGCGGGCACGTCCGGCCCCGGCTCGGAGCCCTCCGCCGGCACGGGCGGAAGCAGTCGTTCCAGTTCCTGCCGGTACTGGAAGCCGTCGAAGCGGAACGGCCCTATGCCGTGGTAGCCGCTCTGCTCCAGGTCGACGGTCTCGTACGTCTGCCAGGCGAAGTCGCGCCAGACGATGTCGGTGCCGTCGCGTTCGATGACAGCGGTGACCGCCCCGCATTCGAGGCTCTCGCACTCGGGGCAGCCGTAGATCACGTAGCGCCCGTCGGCGAGCGGGGCTTCCACTTCGAGGAGCAGGCGCCGCACGTGCGTGGTGAAGATCGCGGGCGGTACGTCGGAGGCGAGCGGGGACACGGCGTCGAGGTCGGTGAGCTGGAACAGCAGCGGGCGGCCGTCGACGATGAAGTCCATGAAGTCCCGGTGCACCTGATAGTCGCCATGGGCGAGGACTCCACCGGCTCGCATCGCCGGCGCAAGGCCGAAGGTCGCGTACTCGGCAGACATGACCCGAGTATTCCCGGCTCGGACCTCTTGTGAGCACGGCATCGGGCATTCCGTTAGCGTCCCCGTGAGCAGCGCATGGGCCGATGGGACGGGCGGGGCAGAAGTGTCGGACGTGATCGTGGTGGGCGGCGGGGTCAGCGGACTGACCACGGCGCTGGTGCTGGTCGAGCGCGGTCACCGGGTGCGGGTCTGGTCCCGGGAGCCGGCGATGGCGACCGCATCGGCCGTGGCGGGCGCGTTGTGGTGGCCTTACCGGATCGAGCCGGCGGAGCTGGTCGGTGACTGGTCACTGACGTCGCTGCGGAGGTACGAGAAGCTGGCCGGGCGCTCGGAGGAGACCGGTGTACGGCTGGTCACCGGCCTGCACCGGGGCGAGCGGCTCGCCGTGCTCGGGCCGTGGGCGGGGCAGCTGAAGGACCTGGTGGAGGTGGCGGACGGGCTGCGGGCCCGGCTGCCGCTGATCGACATGCCGGTGTACCTGGGGTGGTTGGAGCGGCGGCTCGGGGCGGCAGGGGTTGCGGTCGAGCAGCGCGCGGTCACCGCGTTCGACGAAGCGGCGGCGGAGGCCACGGCGGTGGTCGACTGCACCGGTCTCGGGGCCCGGGAACTGGTCCCGGATGCCGGGGTGCGAGCGGTGCGCGGCCAGTTGGTACTGGTGGAGAACCCGGGGATCGAGGAGTGGTTCACCGAGGCGGACCCGGCGTCGGAGGCGACCACGTACTACTTCCCGCAGCCCGGGCGGCTGATCCTCGGCGGCACGGCCGAGGTGGACAACTGGAGCACGGTGCCCGATCCCGGTACGGCCGGGGAGATCGTGGCCCGGTGTGCCCGGATCCGGCCGGAGATCGCTCGGGCGCGGATCATCGGGCACGTGGCGGGGCTGCGTCCGGCCCGCGACGCGGGTGTCCGGATCGAGGCCGAACCGCTGCCGGGCGGGGGGCGGTTGATCCACAACTACGGGCACGGTGGCGCGGGGGTGACGGTTGCCTGGGGCTGCGCGGAGACAGCGGCCCGGTTGGTGGGCTGAGCCGCCGGGTGCGGGGGCTCGGGCCCCGTTGTGTCCTCAATCGCACGGCCGCCACGCGCCGGTGACGACGCCCGTGCCGGTCCTGGGGCGGGTCGCCGGGCAGATCCGCCGTTACCGGTAGATCCCCCCGGCCACCCGTCCCCTGTTCGTCCTGCGACACGAGTGGCACCTTTCACGGAAGCCGAAATTCGCTCTCCGTAGCCAGTACCACACGCATCGTGCCGTTCACTGGATCAACAAGCGGTATCGGCTTGCCCGTTTGTGAGGTGATATGTGGCCCGCTCGTCCAGGAGGAGGGGGACCAGGTTCCGGGCCGACTGGCGCAGCGGTACGTACGCTCCGTCACCGTCGCGCCGGAACGTCACACCGTGCAGGGCGAGTTCGTCCTTGACGTCGGCGAGCTGAGCGGCGGTCAGCCGGTAGCCGCAGGGCGGGTCCTGCAGGATCTCGGCGGGCTCGGCCGCCTCGTTGTCGGCGCCGCCGAGGTAGACGGGACCGCGGTCCTTGAACCCTGCCGTACGGGACGCGGCCGTGGCGGCCTCGATGCGCCCGCGTCGCTCGTCGGTGAAGCTGAACAGCCCGTCGAGTGCGGCCAGCTGCGAATCGACGCGACGTCGGCTGTTGAGCGCCGGGTCGGCCTTCTCGGCGTCGGTGAGGGCGTCGACCCGGGACTCGATGAGCAGGCCCACCGCATGCTTGATGCCCGCGGTGTTGCGCAGAATGCGCTCCTGTCCGTCGCCGGCGGTCTGCTTGATCGGGTCGCCGGTGACCGGGTCGGTCCATATGCCGTAGAGACCGCTGCTGTAGCCGGCCTCCTTGGCGGTGGGCCGGACATACTCTTCGGCCAGCGTCTGCGATTCGCCGTGCACCCGGTCGTCGGTGTTGAGGTTGCGGGGCCAGAGGACGAACAGGTCCTTGTCGTAGTACGGCGGGGTGGCACCGTACTCGTGCAGGTCGTAGATCACATCGGGCTTCCGGTCACGGATCACCGCGGCCATGGCACGGGCCTCGGCGGTCTGCAGGGCGATGTGGTCGCGGTTGATGTCGACACCGTCGGAGTTGCCGCGCGTGTTCGCGGCCCGCCCGTCGGGGTTCGCGGTGGGGACGACGAGGACATCGGTCCGGGAGAGGAAGGCGCGGGTCGCGGGGTCCTTGGCGTACGCGAGATCCCGGACGGTGGTCAGACAGGCCTCGCGGCCGGACGGTTCGTTGCCGTGCTGGCTGCAGATCAGCAGCATCGTGTCGGACGTGGGGTGGTGGTTGCCGATACGGACGAGCTGGACCGGGCGGCCCTGTTTCGTCGTGCCGATCCGGTCGATGGAGACGCGGTCGCTGCCCCGGTCGACGGCGGCGAGGAATGACTGTTCCTCGGGCTGATCGGTCCAGTGGGCCCCGTTGCTGATCTCGAAGCCGGTACGGGGCGGGGTGTGCGCGGCCTCGGCCGGGACCGTGACCAGGGGCACGGCCAGAACCGCGGCCGCGGCCGTCAGGGACAGGTACCGGGCCCCCGGCCGACGGATGCCGAGGCGACCAGGGCGCGGCCGGGCGCGGAGCTGACGGACGATCGGGATACGGGGTGTCATGAGCGGCTGCCTCCCGGGATGCGGTGTGCGGGACGCGGCGGTGCCACGCCCTCGGGACGGGATACGCGGGGGGTGGCTGTCGCGGGCGCGGGGCCCGCGGTGGCGCGCACGAACGCTGCGGCGCCGCCGACGAACGGCAGCTTCGCGGACGTACGGGCCAGGTCGAGGGTGAGCGTGGGGGTGGAGTCCGGCGGGTCGATGAGGTCCTTGTCGGTGCCCGCGACGATCAGGGCGAGGCGGTGTCCGGCCGGCACGACGTGGTCGCTCGCGGCGAGGTCGACGGTGATCGTGTAGCGCTCGCCCGGGGTGAGCGGGCGTCCCTTGCCCGCGGAGGCGTACGTCCCGAGGTCGGCCCAGCCGCGGCTGAAGACCGTCCGGTCGACGGTGGTGGTCCTGGCCTCGGTCGCCTTGAAGCAGGAGCTGTCCCCGGCGGTGCTCGCGCCCCAGCAGGTGCGGTCGGTGAGGGTGGTGATGCCTTCACCGGATGCGGCGTAGTCCCGGATGGTGTCGGGGCCGACGTCGACGAGGACCGCGGAGAGATGCGCGGTGGCGGTCGTCGGGGTCGCCGTGACGGTCACCTGCGAAGAGCCGGCGAGCCGCAGGTCGTGGGCGAGCGGTGCGGTGAGAAAACCGGCCTTGGCGCCCGTGGTCCTCTCCAGGTCGGCGGCCCAGTCCGTCTCGCCCTGCTTCGGGTCGTCGGTGAACGTCTCCGTGGCGCCGGGGCGGGCGGGCCTGCGGGTGAGGGTGCCGACACCGGGCGTGGTGCCGGTGCCGGGGCGCACGGTGGTGGCCGCGGTGGTGCGCGGCGGCCAGACCTTGTCGGTGGACCACTGGCCGGGGTGGCGTTCGATGTCGGCCATCGGTTCGCGGTCGATGCCGTTGTCGTAGCCGAGGAGGTAGTGGTCGAACCAGCGGTGCAGGGTGTCGGCCCACTCGGCGCGCCGGTAGTCGAACGGGTCGACGTGCCCGGTCTGGGAGAGCCAGATCTTGCGCTCGACGCCCCGGTCCGCGAGGGCGTCCCACCACTGGCCGAGGTGCTTGGTGCGGACGTTGAGGTCCTGCATCCCGTGGACGGCGAAGACACTGGCCTTCACCTTGCGGGCGTCCTTCACGTAGTCGCGCTCGTTCCAGAGCTTCGTCCGGTCGCCGGTGCGGGGCGCCTCGTCGACGAGCTTCTGCTGGACGGCGGCGCAGCGGGCCCGCGCCTCGGGGCTCTCGACATAGTCGGAGAGCCATTCGGGGCCGCTGTCGTAGAGGGGGGCGCCCTGCGCGAAGTAGTAGTCGTACCAGGAGGAGATGGAGCCGATCGGAACGATGGTCCGCAGACCCTCGACTCCGGTCGCCGCCACCCCGTTGGCGATGGTGCCGTCGTAACTCTTGCCGATCATTCCGGTGCGGCCGTTGGACCAGCCGGCTCCGGTGCGTTCGGTGCCGGTGCGTGTGGTGTAGCCACGGGCCCGGCCGTTCAGCCAGTCGATGACCGCCTTGGCGGACTGGACGTCGGAGCGGCCTCCGACATCGACGCATCCGTCGGAGCGATTGGTGCCGGCCAGATCGACGGCGACGAAGGCATAGCCGCGCGGGACGAAGTAGTTGTCGTAGTACAGCGGGAACCGGACCGGATTTCCCTGGCTGTCGTACGTCTTCAGCTGACTCTCGTTGCCGCGCCCGCAGCAGGAGTAATACGGGCTGGCGTCCATGATCACGGGTATCTTCCGGCCCTGCGCTGCGGGTTCGCGCGGCCGCACGATGTCGACGGCGACCCGGTCGCTCTTTCCGTTTCCGTCGCCGTCCAGTCCGGTGTCCACCCAGACGGACTCCCGGACGGCGTTCCCGTACGAGTAGACGGGTCTGCTCTCCCGCGGGCTCGCGCCCTGCGCGCCTGCCGGTGAGAGCAGGACGGTCATCAGGGCGGCCGAGGCCGCCACCACCAGCGATCTGTACGTCAAGCGGGTGCCCCGCGCACGTATCGGCATCTGCGGAAGGTACCCCGGTCAACTCCTGTGCAACAGGGGGCGATTCCGCGCCGACGTGACGTGGAAGCAGTCGAGGGTGCCATGACGGCCGAAGGGCGACCGTGTGACAGCAGAGGTCATGGACACGTCCGGGACTGCCCCGAAGGGCCGGTCCGCGCGCCGCCTTCCCCGGTGGGGCACGGCGCGCGGTCTCGGGCCGGTGGCACCGGTCGGGCGGGACGTCGCGGACAGCACCCCCTAGGCTGGTGGGGTTCGTGCTGTTCCGCCAGCCTCGGCCGATTCCGGCCGGTTCCCGCGCGTACGAGGAGCGTCCCTTGCCCGGTCCGACCCCCGATTCCTCCCGTGATGCCCGTCCCACGCTGGAGGCCGTGGCGGCCCGCGCCGGGGTCTCGCGGGCTACGGCCTCCCGGGTCGTGAACGGCGGGGCGGGGGTTCGGCAGCCGCTGGTGGACCAGGTCCGCAAGGCGGTCGAGGAGCTCGGGTACATACCGAACCATGCCGCACGGACCCTGGTCACCCGGCGCAACGGCGCGGTGGCCGTGATCATCGACGAGCCGGAGTTCCGGATCTTCTCCGACCCGTTCTTCTCCCGGCAGATCCGTGGCATCAGCCGTGAACTGAACGTGCACGACGCCCAACTGGTGCTCCTCCTGGTGGAGGGCAGCGGGGACTTCGACCGGGTCACCCGCTATCTGGCCGGTGGCCATGTGGACGGCGTGCTGGCGTTCTCACTGCACACCGACGACGAACTTCCCGCCGTCATCCGCCGGTTCCGGGTGCCCACGGTCTACGGCGGCCGCCCCGGAACACCGGGGGACGCATCGGAACACGCCGTCCCCTACGTCGACTGCGACAACCGCGGCGGCGCCCGCGAGGCCGTACGCCATCTGGTCTCCCTCGGCCGGCGGCGGATCGGGCACATCGCGGGGCCCCGCGACCAGACGTCGGCGCTCGACCGGATCGACGGCTACCGCGATGTGCTGCCCGACGCCGATTCGTCACTGATCGTGGAGGGCGACTTCACCGTCGAGGGCGGCGCCCGGGCGATGGCCGAGCTGCTGGAGCGCCACCCCGGCCTCGACGCCGTGTTCGCGTCCAACGACCTGATGGCGTCCGGCGCCCTTCGGGTGCTGGGCGAGCACGGCCGCCGGGTACCGGAGGACGTGGCGCTGGTCGGCTTCGACGACATGGAGCAGGTCGCCGAAACGACCGATCCTCCCTTGACGACTGTCCGTCAGGATGTCGAAGGCATGGGGAGGTTGATGGTGCGACTGCTGATGCAGCGGCTGAACGGCGAAGGGGAGCAGCCCGATTCGGTGATCACACCGACCGAGCTCGTCCGGCGGGCCTCGGCCTGACCCGTCCGGGCGGAGGACGTCATCGGCACCGGCGCCCCCGCCCGCGTACGAGCCCGTGCGGCCGCGACCGGCCGGCAGACGCCCGCGGTCGCCGAAGGCGCATCGGCCAACTGAACACCGCGGGCCCGGCTGAGCTCAGCGGGTGCCCCGCATCCGGTGGGCGGCTCGGGCCCGGCGCGCGTACGGCAGATAGCGCAGCCGCTCAGGCAGCACGGGCACCACGGCCCGGACGACACGGCAGAACCGCCTGAGCTTCCGCTCCTGCGCGTCCGTCCATTCCAGACCGATCGCCTCGCGCGCGTCCGGCGGCATGAGACCGATGGTGATGAACCTGCGGAACCGGGCCAGCGGCGGGAACAGGACCGGCCACAGGGCCTTGAGCAGCAGCCTGACCGGCAGCGGACCCCGGTCCGGCGGCGGTACCGGCCGGTCGGTGGCGACCAGCTCCTCGACGACGACGGTCGCCTCTATCTCGTCGGCGAGCACCTTGCGGTAGTACGGCCAGAACTCCTCGATCGACTGCGGCATGTCCCGGTCGTTGATGCCGAGGATCCGGCCGACCTGGAGCCATTCCCGGTACAGGGCCCGCTCCTGCGCCTCGGTGAGCGGGCGGACGAGATACCGCGTGCCGTGCCGGTAGATGGGAAAGCCCGTGGCGTGCACCCACGCATAGTTCGCGGGTGACAGCGCATGGTAGCGGCGCCCGCGGGTGTCGGTGCCCTGAATGGTGCGGTGCAGCTTCCGGAGCCTGCGCCCCTCCTCGGCGGCTTCCTCACCCCCGTACACCCAGAGTTGGAGCGAGCGCAGGGACCGTTCGCCGCGGCCCCACGGGTCCGTACGGAACACCGAGTGGTCGTCGACGCCCGCGCCGACCGCCGGATGGGCGACCTGGAGGGTGAGGGCGGCGGGCAGCATCAGCAGGGCGCGGACGTCTCCGGCAAGGCTCCAGAGCACTCCGCCGGGCGGCGGCGGCTCGGGCTCCCGCTTCCGGTCCCTGCCCCGGGGTGCTTCGCTGCTCATGCGGGGGCTCCCAGCAGTCGACGGACGCGCGGGCCGGTGCCCGGCTGATGTGTATTCCAGTATGCGATCGCGGGCAGGCCGGCGAGCAGCAGGGGCGACGGGACCGGTGAGGCCGGTCCGGCCGGCGGCCACTGTGTGCACAGCGGCACGGTGCCTCGTGTCACCGCCAGCCGACCGCTTCCAGCACCGCGGCCGCGGCCTCGTCGACGCGGTGGTAGGTGGCGTCGAGTGTGAAGTCCTCCACCCGGGACCGGTCGAGGATCCCGTCCAGCTCCCCCGATCTGTCCAGGTGCCACCGCAGCGCGTCGGGCTCGTCCGCGTGGCGCCGGGACAGCCGCTGCCGGACCACCGGCAGGTCGACCCGGAGCCGGCACACGGACAGGCCGACACCCACCGCCTTCTCGCACTGTTTCCGGTCCTCCGCGTCCTCCACGACGCCCGCGAGTACGAGCCGGGTGACGCCCGCATCGAGGTAGTTGCCGACCATGCACCTGAGATTGCGCAGGAGCAGGGCGAAGTTGAAGCGGTCGTCGGCGGGCGCGGGCCAGGTCCGGCAGAGCCAGTCCATGTCGATGACGGCGTTGGGCACGCCGGCGCCGGTGAGCAGCTCTCCTGCGGCCCCGGCCACCGACGTCTTGCCGGCCCCGACGGTGCCGGTGATCAGAAGGGCGCGGACTTCCGGAGCGCTGTCGGTTCGCATGACCGGGAGCCTACGGTGGGCGATGGTTCACCGGTGACGCGGGCTCAGCGCCCGGCGCCCTACTCGTAGTCGTACACCGTCACGGCTATGCCCCGGCTCAGCAGCCGACGCTCGATCAAGGGCTCTGTTCGGGACCACTTACCGCCTGCGAGGCCGCATCCGATCCGGGGCATGTGGACCGATGCACCCAGCTCGACGGCCCGTTCGGCCACGGATTCCAGCGCCGTGTCCATCGCCTCGTACCGCACGGGTACACCTTTGCTGCCCGTACGCATGCCCCGCTGCCCCACCATGTTCGCCACCCACACATACGGCCCGACCTGGACGAACTGCACCGCGCCCAGGCCGAAGTCGTTGCCCGCGCGCTCGCGGTGCCAGCGGCGGTACGCGGCCTCCGGCTCGGGCCAACGGCGCGACACGGCGAGGACGAATCCCTTGCCCCAGCCGCCGAGGTCGTTGCAGACATGCGCGATCAGCTTGACGCCCTTGCCCTGTGGTGCGGTGGCGTCCCCCCGTACATACGTGATCTCCGGCATGACACCACCGTACGGACCACCACTGACAACCGGCCGGGTTCAGCTCTCCCCGTACAGCGCCTCGATGGACCCTGCGTACCTGCCGTGGATCACCCGGCGACGCAGTTTCAGCGACGGGGTCAGTTCGCCCGTCTCCGGACCCCATTCCGCAGACAGCAGCCGGTACCGCTTGACCTGCTCCGTCCGGTTGAGCCTGGCGTTGGCCGCCTCGACGGCGCGGGCGATCTCCTCCCGTATGGCTGGGTGGTCGGCCAGTGCGGCCGGATCGCTGTCGATGCCCCGGGCCGCCGCCCAGGCCGGGGCCATCTCGGCGTCCAGGACCAGCAGGGCGACCAGGTAGGAGCGGCCGTCGCCGTGGACGAGGGCCTGGCCGATCAGCGGGTGTTCCTTGAGGGTGTTCTCGACGAGGGCCGGGGAGACGTTCTTGCCGGTCGAGGTGACGATCATTTCCTTCTTGCGATCGGTGAGCCACAGGTACCCGTCCTCGTCGATCCGGCCGATGTCACCGGTCGCGAACCAGCCGTCCGGGTCGAGCGCGCGCTCCACCGTGCCGTCGGCGCGCAGATAGCCGGTGAAGACCGTCTCGCCGCGCACCAGGATCTCGCCGTCGTCCGCGGTCCTCAGTTCCAGGCCCTCCAGCGGCCGGCCCACCGAGCCGAGCCGGAAGCCGGTCGGACTGTTGCAGGTGAAGACGCCGACCGTCTCGGTCAGCCCCCACGCATCCATGATCACAATGCCGAAGCCGGCCCAGAAGCGGACCACGTCGAGCGGCATCGGCGCGGACGCGCTCGCCGCCCACACCAGTCTGTCGAAGCCGGCCTGTGCGAGGAGCGGTTCCAGCACCGTCGTCCTGGCCTGCCGGTAGGCGGCTTCCAGCTCGGCCGGCGGCTGTTCGCCGCGCTCGCGGTGGGCGACGTGCTCACGGGCCGTCCCGGCCGCTGCGTCGATCGCCGCGCGCTGTTCCTCCGGCAGGGCTGCAAGGGCGGCCCGCACAGATGCGGCGAGCTTCTCCCAGACTCGCGGGACACCGAAGAACTGGGCAGGGTGCAGAGCCCGCGCCGCAGCCGCGACCGCCGCCGGGTCGGGGCAGAGGTGGACGTGCGAGGCGCGGAAGACCGGCAGGTAGATGCCGAGCATCCGCTCGGCGATATGGGCGAACGGGAGGTAGCAGATGTGCGCGACATGGTCGGGGAGCTCGACCACCCGGTCCAGGGCGAGCGCGTTGACGACGACGCTGCGGTGGGTGATCGGGACGGCCTTGGGATCGCCGGTGGTTCCGGAGGTGTGGACGACCGTGAGGGGGTCGTCGGCCCGCGACTCCTGCCAGGCCTTCTCGAAGGCGTCCGGCCGGTACAGCCGGGCTCCGGTGGCGTGCAGCGAACCGTAGGAACGGTGGGGTCCGGCCTCTGCGGCCTCGACGACGACCAGCTTCTCCAGCGGTACGGTGACGTCGGCGAGCAGCGGCTCCCAGCGTTCCCGTTCCCGCGCCCCCTCGACGATCGCGAACCGGGCGCGACTGTGCCGGGCGATGTGCGCGATCTGTTCGGGGGCCGCGGTGCCGTACACCGTGACGGGGACGGCTCCCAGGTGGGTGAGGGCGAGGTCGGTCAGCCAGTGTTCGGGCCGGTTGCCGATCATCATGAGAACCTGCTCGCCGCGTTCCACTCCGAGCGCGGTGTACCCGGCGGCGAGTACGGCGGTCTTGCGCCGTACCTCGTGCCAGGTGAGGGTCGTCCATCCGGACTCCGCCCCGTCGGCGCGCCACGAGAGGGCCGGCAGATCACCGTGATCCTCTGCGTTGCGCCGCAGCAGAGCGGGGAGCGTGAGTTGCCCGGGTTCGGCGGGAAGTCGCAGGATCGTGGTCACGGCCGCCTCCTGGCGCCATCGGCCGGACCGTGCGGGTCCGTACCGGCGGTTGGGACTGCGCTTCGATGGTGCCGGAGACTTTCACAACAGTGGTGAGACAGCAATACTGTTGAACCGGATTGATGCACACGGATGCGGGCAGTGCCGCGGTACGGACGTAACCGGGGACAGCACTGCCGGCGGTCAGCAGCAAGGAGCAGACATGGCGACCGGGACCGAGGAGCCGACGCTCACTGTCGACGAGCTGGCGGCGCGCGCCGGAGTGACCGTACGCACCGTGCGTTTCTACAGCACGCGGGGACTGCTGCCGCCCCCGGTGATCGGGCCGCGCCGGGTCGGGCACTACGGGCACGCCCACCTGTCCCGTCTGGCGCTGATCGAGGAGCTGCAGCACCAGGGCATGACGCTCGCCGCGATCGAACGCTATCTGGAGCAGCTGCCACCCGATCTGAGCGCCCACGATCTGGCGATCCACCGGGCGCTGGTGGCGTCCTGGGCACCGGACTCGGCGGCGGAGGCGACCCGGGCGGAGCTGGAGCGGCGCGCGGGGCGGGCGCTGACCGAGGACGACGTGGACCGGCTGGCCGCGATGGGTGTGCTGGAGCGCGCGGAGGCTGCGGACGGCAGCTTCCGGGTCGATCCGGGGATGCTGCGGCTGGGCGTCGAGCTGCTCGACGTACCGATCGCCAACGAGACGATCCTCGCGGCTCGCACGGTGCTGCTGGAGCACACCCGTTCCGCTGCGCACGAGCTGACGCGGCTGTTCCGGGACGAGGTGTGGAACCCGTACCGGGAGCGGGAGTCGGACCCGGAGCATGTGGCGGCGATGAAGTCACTGTCGGCCCATATGCAGCCGATGGTGCTGCAGGCGCTGGTGACTGCGTTCCAGCGGTCGCTCAAGGAAGAGCTGCGGGCCGCGTTCACGGCGGAGTGAGTCCCCGCCGCAGGCGGCCGCAGCACCTTCCCGGCGTGTGGTCCGTTATCCGACGGCGCCGTCCCACAGCTGGGTGGTGTGGGCGTCGATGAGTGCGCCGATCCGGTCCAGGAAGGCGTCGGCGGGCTGCGGGTCGAGGCGGCGTCCGTCGCGCAGCCGTACGGCGACGTGGTCGTCGGCGGCTTCCCTCGCTCCGATCACGACTTGGTAGGGCACCAGGCGGTCCTCCCGGATGCGGGCGCCCAGGGTGCCGCGTTCCGGCCCGGCGACCTCGGCCCGCAGCCCGCGGTCGGTGCATCGCTCGGCCAGCGCCACGGCGTTGGGCAGTTCCGCCTCGGAGATCGGAAGGATCGCCAGCTGGGTCGGGGCGAGCCAGGCGGGGAAGGCGCCGCCGTGCTGTTCGATGAGATGGGCGACGGCCCGCTCCACGCTGCCGATGATGCTGCGGTGGACCATGACCGGCCGGTGCTTCGCGCCGTCCGCGCCGATGTAGTGCAGGTCGAACTGCTCGGGCTGGTGGAAGTCGACCTGGACGGTGGACAGGGTGGACTCCCTGCCCGCACCGTCGGTGACCTGGACGTCGATCTTCGGGCCGTAGAACGCGGCCTCGCCCTCCGCCGAGTCGTAGGGCAGGCCGGAGCGGTCGAGTACCTCGGTGAGCAGGGCGGTGGACCGCTGCCACTTCTCGGGCGCGGCCACGTACTTGCCGCCGGGTCCGGGGAGGGAGAGCCGGTATCGGGCCGGGCGGATGCCCAGTGCCTCGTACGCGCTGCGGATCATCTCCAGGGCGGCCCGCGCCTCGTCGGCGACCTGGTCCAGGGTGCAGAAGATGTGCGCGTCGTTCAGCTGGATGGCCCGGACGCGGGTCAGTCCGCCGAGCACGCCGGAGAGTTCGGAGCGGTACATGCCGCCCAGTTCGGCCATGCGCAGCGGCAGCTCGCGGTAGCTGTGGGAGCGGGAGCGGTAGATCACCGCGTGGTGGGGGCAGAGACTCGGCCTCAGGACGACCTGCTCCGATCCCAGCTCCATCGGCGGGAACATGTCGTCGCTGTAGTGCGACCAGTGCCCGGAGATCTCGTACAGCTCCCGCTTGCCCAGCACCGGCGAGTACACGTGGCGGTAGCCGGCCCGCCGCTCGGCGGTGCGGATGTACTCCTCCAGGGTGTGCCGCACGGTCGCGCCGTCGGGCAGCCAGTACGGAAGTCCCGCGCCGATCAGCGGGTCGGTGTCGAACAGGGCCAGTTCGCGGCCGAGCTTGCGGTGGTCGTGCATGGCGGTCTCCTCGCGGTCATCGGGCGAGTGACCTCCCTCAGGCTCTCGGCTTCGCTCGAGCAGTGAGGAATCCCCGTGCCGAAGCCCCGGGGCACTCGCCCCGGGGCTTCGGACTGAGACATCTGTCAGCGCGCCGGGACACTCTCCGGCGTCGTCGTCATGGCAGCGCGCTTCATGGCGCTGACGCTAGCAGGGTGCCCCGCTGTCCACCCGGTATTTTCCGGCCGGAGGGTGCGGATACCGCAGCCTCCGGCCGGTACGTGGCCCGCCGGGGCCGCCGGTCAGTCGTGGAAGGTCTCGCCCTTCTCGGCCTTCTCCACCAGCAGCGCGGGCGGCAGGAACCGGTCACCGTACTTCTCGGCGAGTTCCCGGGCGCGTGCCACGAAGCCGGGCAGGCCGCCCTCGTACCCGTTGATGTACTGGAGCACGCCGCCGGTCCACGGCGGGAAGCCGATGCCCATGATGGATCCGATGTTGGCGTCGGCGACCGAGATGAGGACGTTCTCCTCCAGGCAGCGCACGCTGTCCAGTGCCTCGGAGAAGAGCATCCGCTCCTTCATGTCCTCGAACGGGACGTCGGCGTCCGGCTTGGCGAAGTGCTCGCGCAGCCCCGGCCACAGCCCGGCCCGCTTGCCGTCCTCGCCGTACTCGTAGAAGCCCGCGCCGCCGCTGCGTCCGGTACGTCCGAACTCGTCGACCATCCGGTCGATGACCGCGTCCGCAGGGTGCCCGGCCCAGGTGCCGCCCGCCTCCTCGACCGCGCGCTTCGTCTCGTTGCGGATCTTGCGCGGCAGGGTCAGCGTCAGCTCGTCCATCAGCGAGAGGACCTTGGCCGGGTAGCCGGACTGTGCCGCGGCCTGCTCGACCGACGCGGGCTCGACGCCCTCGCCGACCATGGCGACGCCCTCGTTGATGAACTGGCCGATGACACGCGAGGTGAAGAAGCCGCGCGAGTCGTTGACGACGATCGGCGTCTTCTGGATCCGGCGGACCAGGTCGAAGGCGCGCGCCAGGGCCTCGTCACCGGTCTGCTCCCCCTTGATGATCTCCACCAGCGGCATCTTGTCGACGGGCGAGAAGAAGTGCAGGCCGATGAAGTCGGCGGGGCGCGTGACCCCCTTGGCGAGGACCGTGATCGGCAGGGTCGAGGTGTTCGAGCAGAGCAGTGCGTCGGGCTCGATGATGTCCTGGATCTCCTGGAACACCTTGTGCTTGAGCGCGGTGTCCTCGAAGACCGCCTCGATGACGGCGTCGCAGCCCGCCAGATCGGCCGGGTCACCGGTCGGGGTGATGCGGGCCAGCAGCTCGTCGCGCTTCGCCTCGGTCGTACGGCCCCGGGAGAGCGCCTTGTCGAGCAGCTTCTCGCTGTAGGCCTTGCCCTTGGCGGCCGCCTCGGTGGAGACGTCCTTGAGGACGACCTCGATACCGGCGCGGGCGCAGGAGTACGCGATGCCGGCGCCCATCATCCCGGCGCCGAGGACGGCGACCTTCCTGACCTGGCGCTCCTCGATGCCCTTGGGGCGGTTGGCGCCGGAGTTGACGGCCTGGAGGTCGAAGAAGAACGCCTGGATCATGTTCTTCGAGATCTGGCCGGTGACGAGCTCGGTGAAGTACCGGGCCTCGATGGTCAGCGCGGTCTCGAAGTCGACCTGGGAACCCTCGACGGCGGCGGCCAGAATGTTGCGCGGCGCAGGCATGGGGGCGCCCGCGAGCTGCTTCTTCAGGTTGGCCGGGAAGGCGGGCAGGTTGGCGGCGAACTTCGGGTGGGACGGGGTGCCGCCGGGGATCTTGTAGCCCTTGACGTCCCAGGGCTGCTGGGACTCGGGGTGGGCGTCGATGAAGGCGCGGGCCTTGTCGAGCATCTCCTCGGGCGTGGCCGCGACCTCGTGGACGAGACCGTTCTCCAGGGCGCGCTTCGGGGTGTACTGGGTGCCCTGGAGGAGGACCTTCAGCAGCGCGTCGGCGACGCCCATGAGCCGCACGGTGCGGGTGACACCGCCGCCTGCGGGCAGCAGGCCGAGGGTGACCTCGGGCAGGCCGATGCGGGAGCCGGGTGTGTCGAGCGCGATGCGGTGGTGGGAGGCGAGGGCGATCTCGTAACCGCCGCCGAGGGCCGCTCCGTTGATGGCGGCGACGACGGGGATGCCGAGGGTCTCGATGCGGCGCAGCGAGTGCTTGATGGCGGTGCCGACGTCGAAGGCGTCCTGGGCGTTCTCCGGACCGACCTTGATCATGTCCTTGAGGTCGCCGCCCGCGAAGAAGGTCTTCTTGGCGGAGGTGAAGATGATGCCGCGGATGGCGTCCTTCTCGGCTTCCGCGCGGTCGGCGATGGCCGCGATGGAGTCCTTGAAGGCCTGGTTCATCGTGTTGGCGGACTGGTTGGGGTCGTCGAGTACGAGGGTGACGACGCCGGTCTCGTCCTGTTCCCAGCGGATGGTCGTGCTCTCGGTCATTGCTGTGTTCTCCGTAGGCAAGGGTTGGCCGGGGACGGTCAGAGACGCTCGATGACGGTGGCGATGCCCATGCCGCCGCCCACGCAGAGGGTGGCGAGGCCGTACCGCTTGTCCTGGCGCTCCAGTTCGTCGATGAGCGTGCCGAGGATCATCGCGCCGGTGGCGCCGAGCGGGTGTCCGAGCGCGATGGCGCCGCCGTTGACGTTGATCTTGTCGAGGGAGAGCCCCATGTCCCGGGCGAAGCGGAGGACGACACCGGCGAACGCCTCGTTGATCTCGACGAGGTCGATGTCGTCGATGGTGAGTCCGGCCTTGGCGAGGGCCTTGCGGGTGGCGGGGGCGGGGCCGGTCAGCATGATGGTCGGCTCGGAGCCGGAGACCGCGGCGGAGACGATCCGGGCGCGCGGCGTCAGGCCGTACCGCTCGCCGGTCTCCTTGTTGCCGATGGCGACGAGTGCGGCGCCGTCCACGATGCCGGAGGAGTTGCCCGCGTGGTGGACGTGGTCGATCTTCTCGACCCAGTGGTACTTCTGCAGTGCCACGGCGTCGAAGCCGCCCAGCTCGCCGATGGTGGCGAACGAGGGCTTGAGGGCGGCCAGCGAGTCGGCGGTGGTGCCGGGGCGCATGTGCTCGTCGTGGTCCAGGACGACGAGGCCGTTGCGGTCCTTGACCGGGACGACGGAGCGCGCGAAGCGGCCGTCCTTCCACGCCTCGGCGGCCCGCTCCTGGGAGAGCGCGGCGAACTCGTCGACGTCGCGGCGCGAGAAGCCCTCGATGGTGGCGATGAGGTCGGCGCCGACGCCCTGCGGGGCGAAGCCGGTCTCGTAGTTGGTCATCGGGTCCATCGCCCAGGCGCCGCCGTCGGAGCCCATCGGCACCCGCGACATCGACTCGACACCGCCTGCGAGGATCAGGTCCTCCCAGCCCGAACGGACCTTCGCTGCGGCCAGGTTGACGGCTTCCAGGCCGGAGGCACAGAACCGGTTCTCCTGGACGCCCGCCACCGAGTCCGGGAGTCCGGCGGCGATGGCGGCGATCCGGGCGATGTCGGAGCCCTGGTCGCCGAGCGGGCTGACCACGCCGAGGACGATGTCGTCGATGGCGGCCGGGTCGAGGCCGGGGAAGCGGTTGCGGATTTCGTGGATGAGGCCGACGACGAGGTCGATCGGCTTGGTGCCGTGCAGGGCGCCATTGGCCTTGCCGCGGCCGCGCGGGGTGCGGATCGCGTCGTAGACAAATGCTTCGGTACTCAAGACAGCAGCCTTTCGGGGGTGGTCGATCGTCGGGGTCAGGCGAGCAGCGAGCGGCCGATGATCTCCTTCATGATCTCGGTCGTTCCGCCGTAGATGGTCTGGATGCGGCCGTCGGTGAACGCCTTGGCGACCCGGTATTCCGTCATGTAGCCGTAGCCGCCGTGGAGCTGGAGGCATCGGTCGGCGACGCGCTTCTGCAGTTCGGTGGCCCACCACTTGGCCATCGAGGCGTGTACGGCATCGAGTTCGCCGTTCGAGTGGTCGACGATGCACCGGTCGATGAAGGTCCGGGTGACGGCGCACTCGGTGGCCATCTCGGCGATCTCGAACCGGATGTGCTGGAGCTTGGAGAGCGGCCGCCCGAAGGCTTCGCGCTCCTTGACGTACTGGGTGGTGATCTCCAGGAGGTACTCGGCGGCGGCGATACCGGCGACCGCTATGCCCATCCGCTCCTGTGCCAGGTTGGTCATCAGGTGGATGAACGCGCCGTCGCGCTCACCGAGCAGGTTCTCCTTGGGGACGCGGACGTCGTTGAAGAACAGCTCGGCCGTGTCCTGGGACTTCTGGCCGATCTTGTCCAGGTTGCGGCCCCGCTCGAAGCCCTCCGTGCCGCGTTCGACGACGATCAGCGAGAGTCCCTTCGCGCCGCCCTCCGGGGTGGTCTTCGCCACGACGACCACCAGGTCGGCGAGGATGCCGTTGGAGATGAACGTCTTGGAGCCGTTGAGCAGCCAGTGGTCACCCCTGTCCTCGGCGGTGGTGCGGATGCCCTGGAGGTCGGAGCCCGCGCCGGGTTCGGTCATCGCGATGGCGGTGATGATCTCGCCGCTGCAGAAGCCCGGCAGCCAGCGCCGCTTCTGTTCCTCGGTGGCGAGCCCGGTGAGATAGGGGCCGATGATGTCGTTGTGCAGGCCGAGCGCGAGTCCGGGGGCGCCGGCCCGGGTGAACTCCTCCGCGAGGACGGCGCTGTAGCGGAAGTCGGTGGTGCCGCCGCCCCCGTACTCCTCGGGTACGGCGAAGCCGAGCAGCCCCTGCCGGCCGGCCGCGAGCCAGGCCTCGCGCGAGACGATGCCGTCCTTCTCCCACTGCTCGTAGTGCGGGAGGACTTCCTTGGTCAGGAAGGTCCGGACGGTCTCACGGAACGCGTCGTGCTCCTCGGTGAAGATCTGCCGCTGCACTGCGGGCCCCCTAGAGCCAGTTCTTGACGGTGGAGATCAGCCGGGCCGGATCGGGGCCGACCGGGATGACGTTGAGCATGGTGACGCCGGACTCGCGGAACGCCTCGACGCGGTCGCGTACGTACCCCTCGGGCCCGCACAGCGACATGAGCTCGCAGAACTCGTCCGGGACGGCGGCCTCGGCCTCCTTCTTCTTCCCGGACAGGTAGAGCTCCTGGATGAGCGCGGCTTCCTGCTCGTATCCGTACGCGACGGCGAGGTCGTTGTAGAAGTTCTTGCCCTTGGCGCCCATTCCGCCGACGTACAGTGCGATCTGCGGGCGGGCGAGGTCCCTGAGCGCGGCCGCGTCGTCGCCGATGGCCAGCAGCCCGCCGGCGACGGTCTGCAGCGCGCCGCGCGCCGGGTCGCGCTCGGCAGCGCCCTCCGCGAGGGCCGTGCCCCACACCTGCTTGGCCTTCTCGGGGAGGTAGAGGGTGGGCAGCCAGCCGTCGGCGATCTCGGCGGTCAGCCGGACATTGGCGGGGCCGAGCGAGGCGATGTAGAGCGGGATCTCCTCGCGCACCGGACGGGTGAGGATCTTCAGGGGCTTGCCGAGCCGGCCGCCCTTCTCCTTGGGCAGCGGCATGTCGGTGATGCCGTGGTGGTCGATGACCTCGCGGCGCCAGATCCGGCGGCACAGTTCGACGGTCTCGCGGGTCCGGCCGAGCGGCTTGTCGTACGCCTTGCCGTGCCAGCCCTCGACGACCTGCGGCCCGGACGCGCCGAGCCCGAGCAGCGCCCGGCCGCCGGAGATCGCGTCGAGTCCGGCGCCGGTCTGGGCGATCAGCGCGGGGGTGCGGGAGTAGACGTTGAGGATCGCCGCGCCGATCTTCATGCGTTCGGTGCGGGCGGCCAGATAGCCCATGAGGGTGGGCGAGTCGAAGCCGTAGGCCTCCGCGACCCAGACGGCGTCGAGTCCGGCGGACTCCAGGGCTGCGACCTGGTCGCAGGCCTCGCGCGGGTCGCCCGCGTAGTTCAGCGGCAGGGAGAGTTCCATCAGTCGGTGGTGTCCTTCCGGGGCCGGTGCATGCTCGGTACGTCCCAGTCGCGGGCGACGTCCTCGGTGTCCGCGCCGGGCTGCGCGGGTCCGCTGCGTACGGAGACGGGTGTGGACGAGAAACGGGGTGCGGGGGCGGGCTGGGTGAGCCCGCCGTGTTCGACGAAGGTGGAGCGGGCGGCGAGGTGCGGGTGGTGCGGGGCCTCGCGGAGCGAGAGGACGGGGGCCACACAGGCGTCCGTGGCTTCGAAGACCTCGGTCCACTCCGCACGGGTCCGGGTCCTGAACCGGTCGGCGACGACCGTGCGCAGCTCCTCCCAGCGGGTGACGTCCTTGCGGTCCGGGGCCCGGTCCTCGATGCCGAGGAGCTTGATGAACTCGTCGTAGAACTGCTGCTCCAGCGGGCCGACCGCCATGTACTGGCCGTCGGCGGTCTCGTACGAACCGTAGAACGGACAGCCGCCGTCCAGGAGGTTGGAGCCTCGCCGGTCCTGCCAGCCGCCGGCCGCCAGCATCCCGTGGATCATCGTGGCGAGATGGGCGGCGCCGTCGACGATCGCCGCGTCCACGACCTGGCCCGTGCCGCCGGGGGTGCGTGCGTGCTGGAGGGCGGCAAGGACGCCGACGACGAGATAGAGCGAGCCGCCCGCGTAGTCGCCGACCAGATTGGCGGGGACGGTGGGCGGCTCGCCGGGCTTGCCGATCATGGAGAGCGTGCCGGTGAGTGCGATGTACGCGATGTCGTGTCCGGCCCGCTCGGCGAGTGGCCCGTCCTGGCCCCAACCGGTCATCCGCCCGTAGACGAGGCCGGGATTGCGGGCGAGACAGGCGTCGGGGCCGACGCCGAGACGTTCGGCGACGCCCGGCCGGTAGCCCTCGATCAGGATGTCGGCACGTTCGACCAGGTCCAGGACGCGGTCCGGGCCGCCCTCGGCCTTGAGGTCGACGAGCACGGAGCGTTTGTTGCGGTTGGTGAGGTCGTACGCGGGATCGATGCCGAGTCCCGATCCGGCGGGCCGGTCGACCCTGACGACATCGGCGCCGAGGTCGGCCAGGAGCATCGCGGCGAACGGGCCGGGGCCGATGCCCGCCAGTTCCACCACGCGTACGCCCGCCAGTGGGCCGTGCTCTGTCGTTGCCATCAAGCCCCCAGCGGTGTGACACAACTGATGTAACAGCGATGATGCTAAGAACGTGCTGCGCTCCGCACAACCCCTTGAGCCGAGCAAGCGCTTAGTTCTTTCCCCTGGATCCTCCCTCACGATCGCCGCCCGGCTGTACACCGCCACGACCCCCTCCGCTAACCTCTGCCTGCTACATCGGCGCCGGCCCCTGCGGAGGCACTCGTGAACAGGCAGAACGGGGCACAACGCCCCTATGACATAGTCCTTTTCGGCGCCACCGGCTTCGTGGGTGCCCTCACTGCCGAATATCTCGCCGCCCACGCACCCGACAGCTGCCGCTGGGCGCTGGCCGGCCGCAGCCCGGCCAAGCTGGCCGAGCTGCGCGACCGCCTGACCGCGATCGATCCGCGCTGTGCGGACCTTCCGCTGCTGCACGCCGACGCCGACGCCCCCGACGCGCTGCGCGAACTCGCCGAATCGGCACATGTGGTGGCCTCGACCGTGGGTCCGTACGTCTGGTACGGCGAGAAGCTGGTCGCCGCCTGCGCGGAGGCCGGGACGGATTACACGGACCTGACCGGTGAAGCGGAGTTCGTCGACCGGATGTACCTGGAGCATGACGCGCGGGCCCGCGAGACCGGGGCCCGGCTCGTGCACGCCTGCGGCTTCGACTCCGTACCGCACGACCTCGGGGTGTACTTCACCGTCCAGCAGCTGCCGCAGGACGTGCCGCTGACGATCGACGGTTTCGTCCGCAGCAATGCCGTCTTCTCCGGCGGTACGTTCGCATCCGCACTCACCGCGATGGGCCGCGGCCCGCAGATGCTGCGCGCCGCCCAGGAGCGCCGGCTGCACGAACCACGCCTGGTCGGCCGCCGCGCCCGCGCATCGCTCGGCACCCCGCACTTCAGTGCGGAGACCGGCACCTGGGCGCTGCCCCTGCCGACACTGGACCCACAGGTCGTCGAACGCTCGGCGCGGCGGCTGGCGCGGTACGGCCCCGACTTCCGCTACCGCCACTTCGCCTCGGTGAAGCGCCTGCCGGTGGCGCTCGGCGGCACGGCCGCGATCGGCGCGCTCCTCGGCATGGCTCAGCTGCCGGCCGCACGGAACTGGCTGATGGACCGGTACGAGCCGGGGGCGGGCCCGGACGCGGAGCGCCGCAGGCGGAGCTGGTTCACGGTGCGCTTCGTCGGGGAGGGCGGCGGCCGCCGGGTCTTCACGGAGGTGTCCGGCGGCGACCCCGGCTACGACGAGACGGCGAAGATGCTCGCACAGGCGGCGCTCTGCCTCGCCCTGGACGAGCTTCCGCCGACATCGGGGCAGGTCACCACGGCCGTCGCGATGGGTGACGCGCTGCTGGAGCGGCTGCGCGGGGCCGGGCTGCGCTTCCGGGTCGCGGCGGTCCGCTGAGCGGATCGGCCACTCGCCCCGTCGCGGGAGGACTCGGCAGGCCGGCGGAGCTGCCGGTCAGAGCATCCAGGACGCGAGCGTACAGATCATCGAGATGGTCCACACGACGCCCGCGAGGACCCCGAGGGTCATTCCCACGGCGAGGCGCCGTTGGGCGACATGGACAGTTCCGGTACGTGCAGACGTTCGATGATCGTTCATGCGTACAAGGGTGCCGGTCATGATCGGCAGGCGATATCCGTACACATACTCAGGTGGGGGCGGCCGCCCGTACTCAGGCGGTCGCTTCCCTGAGCACGTGCCTGCACAGCGCGTCGGCCCTGCGGGTGGTCTCCGGCTGGCGAAAGTCCCTGGCCAGCAGGAGCGTGTACGCGCAGGCGTTGTCCAGGCCGGTCCGGTGTCCGACCGAGACGTACACCGGTTTGGTGCCGTCCTGGGTGCGCAGTGCCCGGCCCACCTCCTCGTCCCCGTCGAGGAGCGGCGAGGAGTCACCGCGCCGGGGGCCCGGCTGTTCGTACGTGAAGGTGAACGGGTTCTTGGCGACGCCGATGACGGGGAGTCCGGTGAGAACGCCCAGGTGGCTGGCGAGCCCGAAGCGGCGCGGGTGCGCCCTGCCGTAGCCGTCGCAGACGACGAGACCGGGGTCGACCGGCAGGGCCTCCAGCGCGGCCAGCACGGTCGGGATCTCCCGGAAGGCGAGCAGTCCCGGGACGTACGGAAAGGTGACCCGCCCGACGGCGGTGGTCTCCGCGACGACGTCCAGAGTCGCCGCGTCGAGCACGACCGCCGCCGCGACCACGACATCGCGCTCGTCGTCGTAGGCGACGTCGACACCGGTCGCCCGTCCCGTGCCGGGCGGCGGGCCCGGCTCGTCCAGCACCACGCGGGCGCGGAGGGCGTCCTGGATGGCGCGGGCTTCGGCTGCGTCGGCGGGAGTGCGGAAGGTCGTCATGGTGCCGACCAGCTTAGAAGTCCCGTCCGGGCGGGCTCCGATGCGGCCTCGATAGGGTGCCATTCATGTTCGTACTCGAGTTGACCTACACCGCCCCCGTCGAGCGTGTCGACGCGCTGATGGAGGCGCATGTCGCCTGGCTGGACACGCAGTACGCGGCCGGGGTCTTCATCGCGTCCGGCCGCAAGAACCCGCGCGACGGCGGTGTGATCCTCGCCGTGGGGGACGACCGCGCGCAGATCGAGAAGATCGCGGCGGCCGACCCCTTCGCGGCCGAGGGCGTGTGCGCGTACCGGATCACGGAGTTCATCGCGACGAAGACGTCGGACGAACTCGCCCCGTACCAGCAGCAGTTGCCCTGACGTCGGCCCCTAGGCCGACCGGGCGATCCGCCCCTTCTCGCCCGCCGCCCAGCAGCCGCCGTCCGGTGTGCAGTCCACGGTGTCGTACGAACCCGTGTCGACCGTGCGCCAGGTGCGCCCGCCGTCCGTCGTCAGGTCCGTCCCGGTCGGGCCGACGGCCAGTGCCGTGGAGCGGGTGTGCGGAACCCAGGCGACACCGGAACGGTAGGCGGGCGGCGCGGTGGTGGACTGCTGCCAGCTGCGGCCTCCGTTGCCCGTGACGGCGGCGGCGTCCGGCGAGGCCTGGTCGGCCCGGTAGTCACCGCCGACCGCGATGCCGTGCGTACGGTCACGGAACGCCAGGCCGAAGACGCCTCGGGCCGGGTCTCCGGCCGGGATCGTCGATTCGGTCGCGGTCCAGGTCAGCCCGCGGTCGGCGGAGTGCAGCACCCGGGCGGTGGCCGCGCCGCCCGTCGCCAGCCAGACGTCCTTCGACCCCGAGCTGACCAGGCACTGGCCGCCGGCGGCGAACCCCGCCTCGCCTGCCTGGGCGTCCGGCATCCCCGCCGTGGGCAGCACCTTCCAGCTGCGGCCGCCGTCCGCGGTGGACAGGATGCGGAATTTTCCGTCCACCGGATCGCTCATGGCGAGGCCGTGCCGGCTGTCGAAGAAGGTGAGGCAGTCGTAGAAGGCACGGGCATCGGTGTTGCGGAAGGACTCGGTCCAGGTGGTCCCGCCGTCGTCCGTACGGAACACCCTGGAGGCGTCGCCCTCCCCGATGGCCAGTACCACCGCGCGCCGTGCGTCGAAGGCCTCGATGTCGCGGAACTCCAGGGCCGCCTCCGCCGCGCCGGGCGGCGCCACGTCACGCCAGTGGCGGCCACCGTCGGTGGTGCGCAGGACCGTGCCCTTCGAGCCCGCGGCCCAGGCGGTGCGGCTGCTGACGGCGGCGAGGCCGCGGAAGCGGGCATCGGTTCCCGTCTCCGTGAGCGTCCAGGCGGGCCGGTGGCCGGGTCCGTGCCGCTCCCCCGGTGCTGCCTGCGCGGCCGGAGTGGCCAGTGCGGCGGTCAGCGCCGCCCCGCACAGTCCCCATGACATCAGTCGTCTCGTCTTCCCCTTGAGCCTCATGGCGCAGGAAGCTAACCCACCGTCAGTACGCCGTCCAGGGTGCGCCCCCTCGAAGCTGACATCCCGATCGCGGCAACGTCACACGGTGACGCAGCTCACGCCGTCCACAGGGCACGGTTCGGAGACTTCTGTCGTCTCTGTCGGTGCCGGACCGTTCATCCGGCCCGAGGGGGAGCAGGTCGTGTCCATCGTTATCGAGCAGTCCGTGCAGGCCCGCATGGTCGCGTCCGCGCCGCGCATGGAGACCCTTCCCGCCACGCTGCAGTACGACCGCAGAGACCCGTTCGCCGTACGCATGGCGTTCCCTGCTCCGGCGACGCTGGAAGGCGCCGAGGTGGCCTGGGAGTTCTCCCGCGAACTGCTGGCGGCGGGCATGGACGCGCCGGCCGGTGACGGGGACGTACGGATCAGGCCGTTCGGTTACGACCGTACGGTTCTGGAATTCCATGCCGCCGAGGGCATCGCGATGGTGCATGTTCGGACGGGGGAGCTGCGCCGCTTCCTCCGGCGGGCGCAGGCGCTGGTCCCGCCGGGCGATGAGCACCGGTACCTGGATCTCGACCGCAGTCTGGCGGACCTGCTCGGCGGAGCCTGCTGACCAGGACTCCCCCGGCGGCTCCACCGGCCCGGGTTCCGCCGCACCCGTCGGCGCGGCCGGGATCGACGTAAATCGTTTGCTGCCCCGCGAAGCCCGGTCGTACCGTTCGTGACGTCCTTGTTGTCGTCGGATCGGAGAAGGACGTTGCTCGTCTGAGGCCGTGAGACACCGCGTTGCGCGCCGTGTCCGGACAGTTCATGCCCGTCCATGTCTGTCATGTCTGCGCGCCCGAGTGCGACCTCAGCTCTTCGAGCCGTCCTCCGCAACCGGGGCTCCTCCTTGGCCGTGCGCCATGCCTGTGGAACGCCCTTGACCGGTGTCTCACCCGTTGCCTCCTGACCCTTCCTCGCAACCGGGAGATCCGTATGTCTGCCCCCATGACTCACATCGCCTGTTCGTCGCTCTCCTTCGCCTGGCCGGACGGCAGTGAGGTCTTCGACGACTTCCAGCTGGCCGTGGGCCCCGGAAGGACCGGCTTGATCGGTCTCAACGGCTGTGGAAAATCAACACTGTTGCGGCTCATCGCCGGTGAGCTCACCCCCGCCGACGGCTGTATCCGGACACTGGGCGAGATCGGCCACCTGCCGCAGAACCTGGTCCTCGACACGGCTCTGCGGGTCGATGCCGCCCTCGGCATCGCGGAGATCCGGGCCGCACTGCACGCCATCGAGGCGGGTGACGTCCGCGAGGAGTTGTTCGCGGCCGTGGGTGACGACTGGGACGTGGAGGAGCGCGCCCGCGCCACCCTCGATCAGCTCGGCCTCGGTCACATCGGACTCGACCGCACCATCGGCGAGCTGTCGGGCGGCGAGTGCGTGCTGCTGCGCCTCGCCGCACTCCTGCTGGCCCGTCCCGGGGTGCTGCTGCTGGACGAGCCGACGAACAATCTGGATCTGTACGCCCGCCGGCGGCTGTACGAAGCGATCGATGCCTGGACGGGTGTGCTGATCGTCGTCAGTCACGACCGTGAACTCCTGGAGCGTGTCGACCAGATCGCGGATCTGCGGGACGGTCAGGTCACGTGGTACGGCGGGAACCTCACGGCGTACGAGCAAGCACTCGCCGTCGAGCAGGAGGCGGCCGAGCGCATGGTGCGGGTCGCCGAGGCCGACGTACAACGCCAGAAGCGCGAACTGGCCGACGCCCAGTTCAAATTGGCCCGGCGAAAGCGCTACGGGCAGAAGATGTGGGACACCAAGCGCGAGCCGAAGGCGGTCATGGGCAACCGTAAGCGGGCCGCCCAGGTATCGGCCGGCAAGCACCGCGTCCTGCACGCCGGGAAGCTGGCCGAGGCGAAGGAACGCCTCGGCGAGGCTGTCGAGGCCGTGCGCGACGACGACGAGATCCGGGTCGAACTGCCTCACACAAAGGTCCATCCGGGCCAGGGGGTGCTCGTACTGCGCGAGCTCGAACTCGCTTACGGGGCCCGGGTGCCCGGAGAGTTCGAGGTGCGCGGCCCGGAGCGGATCGCCCTGGTGGGCCGCAACGGCGCGGGCAAGACGACTCTGCTGCGCACGCTGGCCGGTGAGCTGACACCGGCGGCCGGTGAGGCAACGGCCCATCTGCCGCTGCGTTTTCTTCCGCAACGCCTGGATGTGCTCGACGACGGGATGAGCGTCGTGGAGAACGTGGCGCGGTTCGCACCGGACGCGACGGAGAACCGGATCAGGGCGAAGCTGGCGCATTTTCTGTTCAAGGGGCCGCGGGCGGACCGGCCTGCGGGAACGCTGTCGGGCGGGGAACGTTTCCGTGCGGCGCTGGCTGCGCTGCTGCTCGCCGAGCCGGCGCCGCAGCTGCTGTTGCTGGACGAACCGACGAACAACCTGGACATGGCGAGCGTGCGCCGGCTGACGGCGGCTCTGGAGTCGTACGAGGGGGCGCTGATCGTGGCGAGCCACGATGTGCCGTTCCTGGAGTCGCTCGGGATCACGCGCTGGCTGTTGCTCGACGGCGGACTGCGTGACACGACGGCCGAGGCGGTACGCGCGGAAATGTGAGGAGTGCGGGCGGATCGGCGGACGGATTAGGACCGGACGGGGGGCGGTGGCAGCGCTCGCCACCGGGGCGCGATCCCGGCCGCCGTACCCCTGCATCAGTGAGTTCGCGACACTCGGAAACTGCGTGATGTACCTCTCCGCACACCGAGCGTGACCTGCATACATAACGGTACGTAAGCGAATTCCGGGTGAGTGGGCTTGGCGGGGGCCTTACTCCCGCCTTAACCTACGGTCTCGTAACCTACGAGGCCGTAAGTAATTCTCCCGTCCCCAGGAGCCCCCGTGACGATCACCTCTCCCCACCTCGGCAGTTCGCAGGCGTGGACAGACGCCCAGCTGCTGTATGCCCTGGAAGAGGTGGTGGAGAAGGAGCTCAACCGCCATCTCAAGGTCGCCAAGGACTGGATGCCCCACGAGTACGTGCCGTTCTCGGACGGCAGGAACTTCCCCGGCATCTTCGAGGACGGCGAGGCCTGGCAGGCCGACCAGTCCAAGGTCACCGACATCGGCAAGATCGCACTGGTCGTCAACCTGCTGACCGAGGACAACCTCCCCAGCTACCACCACGAGATCGCCTCCCTCTTCGGCCGTGACGGCGCCTGGGGCACCTGGGTGCACCGCTGGACCGCCGAGGAGGGCCGGCACGGCATCGTGATGCGCGACTACCTGCTCACTTCGCGGGCGGTCGACCCGGACAAGCTGGAGCAGTTCCGGATGGCGCACATGGCGGAGGGCTTCGAGTCCGACAACCGCCACTCGATGCTGCACTCGGTGGCGTACGTCGCTTTCCAGGAGCTCGCGACCCGCGTCTCGCACCGCAACACCGGTCACCAGTCGGGCGACCCCGTCTGCGACCGCATGCTGTCGCGCATCGCCACCGACGAGAACCTGCACATGGTCTTCTACCGCAACCTGCTCGGTGCGGCCTTCGAGCTCGCCCCGGACCTGACGATGCAGGCCGTGCGCGACGTCGTGGTCAACTTCCGGATGCCCGGCCACGGGATGCCCGGCTTCGAGCGGGCCGCCGCGCAGATGGCGATCGGCGAGATCTACAACATGCGGATCCACCACGACGACGTGATCCAGCCCGTGCTGCGCTACCTGAAGGTCCTGGACATCGACGGGCTCGGCCCGGACGGACTGAAGGCGCAGGAGGAGCTGGGGCTGTACATGGGCGGCCTGGACAGCGAGGCCGCCAAGTTCGACGAGAAGCTGGCCGCGCGCAAGGCGCGGATGGCAGCCCGCGCGGGCGCCTGACCCACGGACCCCACAGCTCATCGACGGCCCACGAGCCCGCTCACTCGTGGGCCGTTCTGCGTGGACGGCGTCGCGCACGTCGGGGACCGGGTGCCGGCGCAACAGCCTCAGCTGGGTGCGGCGTGCGGCGGCGGAGTCACCATGCCGCTTCCCGGTAGTCCTTGAGGAAGACGCCGGAGACGGGCGATCCCGCCTCGCCGCACACGACCGGGTGATAGACGCGGGCGGCGCCGTCCACGATGTCGAGCGGAGTACGGAAGCCTCCCGCGGCGATCCGTTCCTTCTTCGGCACCGGATTCTCGTCGGTGATCCAGCCGGTGTCGACGGCGCACATATGGACGCCCTGGGCGGCGAGTTCGGCGCCGCTGGTGCGGGTCAGCATGTTGAGGGCGGCCTTCGCCATGTTGGTGTGCGGGTGCCCGCCGGTCTTGTTCCGTACCGCGAACCGGCCTTCCACCGCCGTCACATTGACGATGTAGCGGCGCGGCCGCGGGGAGGCCAGCAGAAGGGGGAGCAGCCGGTCGCAGAGGAGCGCGGGGGCCAGAGCGTTGACGAGCTGGGTCTCCAGGATTTCGGCGGGGTCCAGTTCACCGATCCGCGCTGACCAGGAGTTCACGGGCGCGGTGTCGGGGAGCAGGCCCGCCTCGTCGACGGCGGGCAGCGGACCCGCGTCGTCGGTGCGGCGCAGCAGTCCGGTCTCCACGGCGTCGGGCAGCACGAGCGCCAGTGCGCTCGACGCGGAGGGGCGTTCGAGGGCGGTCATCGGTGCATAACCGGGGGCACGGAGCACACCGGCGGGCAGTGTTCCGTACTCCCCCGCCGCCAGCGACGCATACGACCGGGGTGGACGGCGCACGGTCTGGGCGGCGTTGTTGATCAGGATGTCGAGCGGCTCGCCCGTTTCCCGCAACTGCTCGCACAGGCCGAGGACCTGGCGCGGGTCGCGGAGGTCGACGGCGGCGACGGTGAGCCGGTCGAGCCATTTCGGGCTGTCTTCGACGGCCCGGAAACGGCGCAGGGTGTCGTGCGGGAAGCGGGTGGTGACGACGAGTTCGGCGCCGTCCCTCAGCATCATCAGCGCCAGTTGGAAGCCGATCTTGACCCGGCCTCCGGTGAGGAGGGCGCGGCGTCCCGACAGATCCGTGGAGAGCGCGCGACGGGACCGGTTCTCCGTCGCGCATTCCGGGCAGAGCAGATGGTAGAAGGCGTCGACCTGCCGGTACCGGGTCTTGCAGATGTAGCAACGCCGGGCCCGCGCCAGCGTTCCCGCCGGACGCACGGGTACCGCGCCGGAGTCCAGCGGGGCGTCCTCGCGCCGGTCGGCCGCACCGGTCGCCGTCGCCGAGGTGACGGCTGCGTCGGCCACGATCCGCTGCTCGCCGCGTATTTTGCGGCGCCCCAGCCGGCCGTCGCGGGTGAACGAGGCGGCGACCTGTTCGGCGCGCAGCCGGGCGGGGGCGTCGGCGGGCAGTGCCCGGAGCCGGCCGACGAGCCGGTCGAAGGCCGCCAGGTCCTCGTCCGTGAAGCCACTGTCCATCGATCCGCCCCTCGCGGTCCCCGGCCGGAATCGAACCGGCGTCCTTCCGCATGCCGTGCGGACGCGACTGCCTCTGCGCTACGGGGCCCCGAGAGGAGGACCTGCCAGAACGGCCGGATTCGAACCGACGTATCCACCCCGGCGAGGCGGCGCGCCTGCCTCTGCGCTACGTCCGGGCATTGGGGAGATCCTAACCAGCTGTCACCCTTGCGTCCTCACGAATTATTTCGGCCGCCCGCTCGGCGATGGCCACCGTGGGCGCATGGGTGTGTCCACGGGTGATGCGTGGCATCACCGACGCGTCGACCACCCGCAGCCCCGCCACGCCGCGCACCCGCAGCCGGGGGTCGGTCACCGAGGCCGCGTCCTCGCCCATCCTGCAGGTGCCGACCGGATGGTAGAGCGTCTCGGCTCCGGTACGGATCGCCTCGGCGAGACGCGCGTCGTCGACCGGGCCGGGGTACGGGCCCATCGGACCCGAGGTGTGCGCGGCCAGGGGCGCGGCGGCGAACAGGGACTCGGCGCGGCGGACTCCGGCGACCATGCGCTGCAGGTCCGACTCGGCGGTCAGATAGCCGGGGTCGATGCGGACGCCCGGGGCACCGTCGGCGTTCTCACCGGTGTCCGGGTCCAGGGTGATACGGCCGGCGCTCTCGGGCTGGAGCAGAACCACGCCGATGGTGATGCCGTGTTCGGTCGGGGCGGTCAGACCGTGGTTGATGAACGGAGCCGGGGCAAATATCAGCTCCAGGTCGGGCGCGGCGAGTTCCGGGGTGGAGCGGATGAACGCCACCGCTTCGGCGAGGTTCGAGGTGAGCGGCCCACGACGCGCCAGCAGGAAGCGGCCGACATTGGCGAGACTGTCGGCTCCGGTCATGGTCACCGGCTGCGGACAGTGCACGGTCACGGCGAAGGACAGATGGTCCTGGAGATTGCGGCCCACGTCCGGGGATGCGGCCCGCACCTCGATGCCGGACTCACGCAACTGGTCCGGGTCGCCGATGCCGGAGCGAAGCAGCAGCTGCGGTGATCCGATCGCTCCGGCACTGAGGATGACCTCGCGGCGTGCGGTGAGCGTGGCCGCGCCGTGGCCGCCTTCGGTGACGACGCCGGTGACGCGGGTGGCGTCGTCGGTGTCGAAGGCCAGGCTGCGGATGCGGGTTCCGGTGAGGACGTCGAGGTTGGCGCGGCGGCCGGCCGGCTTGAGGTAGCCGTCGGCGGCGCTCCAGCGGCGGCCCCGGTGGACACTGACCGGGGTGAGGGCACTGCCACTGTGGTCGGGGGCGTTCAGCTCGGGCAGGAACGGCAGACCTTCCAGCGAGCAGGCGTCGAGGAAGGCGGCCGTCAGTGGGCTGGGGGCGCGTGGCGGCGAGATGAAGAGGGGACCCTCGGTGCCGTACACCGTGCCGTCGCCGGTCGGACCGGTCCACCGCTCCGCTCGGCGGAAATACTGTACGAGCGCATCGTGGGACCAGTCCGCACCGGCTGACCCGGCCCAGGCGTCGTAGTCGTCGCGGTGCCCGCGGACCCACATCATGGCGTTGATCGACGAGCATCCGCCGAGGGTGTGGCCCCGGGGCCAGTACAGTTCCCGGCCGCCGAGGGCCGGTTGCTTCACCGTACTGAAGTCCCAGTCGTACGCGGTCTTGAAGAGCTTCGGGAAGGCGGCCGGAATCCGGATCTCCGGCTTTCGGTCACGCCCGCCCGACTCGACGAGCGCGACCCGGACGGTGGGGTCCTCGGAGAGTCGCGCGGCCAGCACACAGCCGGCCGACCCCGCCCCGACGACGATGTAGTCGTACTCGCTCAACTCGGCTCCTCCTGGACTGTGGACTCAGGAACGCGCAGGGCCGAATTGTGGCATGTACAGGGGAAGTTCAGGCCTGCTTGCGCTCAACTCTGCGCAACCGTTCCCGCTCCTTCTCCGAGAGGCCGCCCCAGACGCCGAACCGCTCGTCGTTGTCGAGGGCGTACTCCAGGCAGGCCTCCCGGCCCTCGCAGGCGTTGCACAACTGCTTGGCCTCACGTGTGGAGCTGCCGGGGGCAGGGAAGAAGAATTCGGGTCCCGCTTGCGCGCACAGCGCTGTCTCCTGCCAGGCGAGTGCGGGGTCGGTCACGGTGTTGATCAGCATGGCGGACACAGTGCCCGGTCGCGATAAACGACTGATCAACGACGCATCAATGCGGAGCTCGCACGGCCTCCGGTCAGCTCCCCGGTGTCCCGGCGCTCTTGATCACCGCGAAGTGTGCCCCGTACGGATCGGCGACATTGGCGAGCGTGCCCACACCCTGCACGTCCATGGGTTCCAGCGTCAGCTTGCCGCCCAGCCGCTCGACGTCCGCGACCGCGGCGTCGCAGTCGTCGACTTCGAAGTACGGCAGCCAGTGCGGTCCCAGAACGGCCTGGGTCGGAACGGTGTTGAGGGGTACGATCCCGCCGAAGTCGGCCTCGTCGCCGCCACCCTCGGTGCGGATCGCAGTGTAGGACCCACCGCCGCCGGGGAACGGCGTCCGGGAGGTGTCCCACCCGAAGACAGCGCGGTAGAACGCGGCGGCCGCGGGCACGTCCGGGGTGTACAGCTCGGCCCAGCAGAGCGTGCGCGCAACGCCCACCGCGCCCAGGCCCGGGACCTTTCTCGGCTGCCAGGTCCCGAAGTACGCCCCGCCCCGGTCGGTGAAGCCGCCCATCCGGCCGAAATCGAGGATGTCCATGGGCGGGAAGGGCACCGTGCCGCGGGCCTGCTCGACCGACTTCGCCGTGGCATCGACGTCAGGCGTCCGGAAGTAGACCGACCAGGACGACTTCGCCTGCTCCGGCGGGACGGTCATCGCGCCCGCGACAGACTTCCCGTCCAGCATGAACATCCCGTATCCGCCGGTCTCGGGACCGCCGGGCACGAATTCCCAGCCGAAGAGGCCTCGGTAGAAGGTGGTGGCCCCATCGAGGTCGGGCGTGCCGAGATCGAGCCAGTTGGGGGATCCGGTGACAAAATCGGTGGTGAGCATCGCGCGGCTCCTTCAGCGAGTCCCGTACCTGTACTGCAGCGGTATCTCCTGACCTTCCGAGTCTTGCACCGGGCGCTGACAACCGCGGTCCGCGCAACGCCGGAATCCATTGCGCCGGAGCACGGCGGCCTCGGTGCCGCCCGCCGCAGGTCATGTGCGGGTCGCTCCGGCGGTACGGGCGACGTCCGCGCTGATCACGCAGGCGCGCACCGAGTGGTTCCTGACGCAGGCGCGGACCTGTGTGTCGGCCCTGGAGGCCCTGCCGCTCGTCCCGGTCGAACGCCGCCCGCCCGCACCCTGGCCGTCCACCGTTACCGGCCCGCCCGGCCGTCCCTGTCATCGGCCCGTGGCACGATATGTCTCACTCGGGCAGGTGTCGGGCAAGACGGCAGCGGGGCTGCGCGGACAGAGGAACGTACATGACAGAGGCCGGGGAGACGGATACCGGGGCTCCGACGGGGAAGGCCGCCCGGGAGTTGCTCGCGCGCGCCGAGCAGCTGCTGGGCGCCGCTCGTGCGGTGCTGTCCGATCACACCCGCGCCGTCGAGGCCATACACGCCGAACTCACCCCGATCCTCGACTCCCTGATCCGCCGCGAGCTGGCCGCCATCCCGGTCTCCCGGCTCAAGGACGTCACCGAGGGCCGGTTGCGCATCGGCGCGGTCGAGCAGGCCGGTTACGCCACCGTCGGCCAGGTCCACGAGGCCAATCGGTACGAGCTCCGTCAGATTCCCGGCGTCGGTGCGCAGACCGCCGACCAGGTGCTGGCCGCCGCCGGGCAGATCGCCCACGCGGTACGCGACACGGTCGCCGTCCGGATCGATGTGGAAGCGCCGGACGAGTCCACCACCGCCCTGATCACGGCCCTGCACCGGCTGGTCGAGGCCGGACCGGACGTCCGGCGGGCGGTGGACGCGGCCCGACGGCTCGTCGGCCGACTGGAGCCGCTGCTGACGGAGGCCGGGCCGGCCCGTGGGCGGCTGCGCATGCTGTTCTCCGGCCGGCAGGCCCGCGCGACGGCGCTCGCCGCCGTCGCGTCCGTACGGACCGTCGTCACGGACGCGGCGGAGCGCGGACTTCCGCTGCTGTTCGGGCAGGTGTCGGTCGATCTGCTGCGGGCCCCGGAGTCGGACGTCGCGGCCTGGGTCGACTTCGAGCTGCGGTCCGCCGAGTACTACAGCCTGCTCGCCGAGGTGTCGGGCACCGGCCCCGACCGGCACGCCGCCGAGGGGTTCCTCCCCTCCGGGATCGCGGACCGGGTGCGCGGGGTGCGGCTCGACGACGCGCACCTGCGGGTCTCGCTGCGCGGATACCAGTCGTTCGGCGCCCGTTTCGCGCTCGCGCAGAAGCGGGTGATTCTCGGCGACGAGATGGGGCTCGGCAAGACCGTGCAGGCCATTGCCGCGCTCGCGCACCTCGCGGCGCGGGGCGAGACGCACTTCCTGGTGGTGTGCCCGTCGAGCGTGCTGATCAACTGGGCGCGCGAGGTCCGGGCCCGCTCCACGCTGCGGGTCCTGCCGGTGCACGGCCCCGAGCGGCAGGAGGCGTTCGCCGAGTGGCACGAGCGCGGCGGGGTCGCCCTCACCACGTTCGACGCTCTGCACACCCTGCCGGCCGCCCGGGACGGAGGGAAGCGGCCCGGCATGCTGGTCGTCGACGAGGCCCACTACGTCAAGAACCCGGCCACCCGCCGCTCGCGCGCGGTGTCCGGCTGGGCAGGACACACCGACCGGGTGCTCTTCCTGACCGGTACGCCGATGGAGAACCGCGTCGAGGAGTTCCGCAGCCTGGTCCGCCATCTCCAGCCCGAACTGGCCCCGTCCATCAGCACCACCCATGGTGTCGCGGGTTCGCACGCCTTCCGCAGAGCCGTCGCGCCCGCCTATCTGCGCCGCAACCAGGAGGACGTGCTGACCGAACTCCCTGCGCTGGTGCAGGTCGACGAGTGGGAGGAGTTCAGCGAGGCCGATCTTGCCGTCTACCGCGAGGCGGTCGCCGCCGGGCAGTTCATGCGGATGCGCCGGGCGGCGTACGCCCGCCCCGAGACCTCGGCAAAGCTGAACCGGCTGCGCGAGCTGGTCACGGAGGCCGCCGGCAACGGGCTCAAGGTCGTCGTGTTCTCGTACTTTCGCGAAGTGCTCGCCACGGTCCGGGAGGCCTTGGGCGAAGGCATGTTCGGACCGGTCTCCGGGAACGTTCCGGCCGCCCGGCGGCAGGAGCTGATCGACGAGTTCAGCGCGGCGGACGGCCATGCGGTCCTGCTGAGCCAGATCCAGGCAGGTGGCGTCGGACTGAACATGCAGGCCGCGTCGGTGGTCATCCTCTGCGAGCCGCAGATCAAGCCGACGATGGAGCACCAGGCCGTGGCCCGCGCCCACCGGATGGGGCAGATACGCACGGTCCAGGTGCACCGGCTGCTCGCGACGGACAGTGTCGACCAGCGGATGCTGGACATCCTGGCCCGCAAGGAGCGGCTGTTCGACGCGTACGCACGGCGCAGCGATGTCGCCGAGACGACACCGGACGCCGTGGACGTGTCGGAGAGAAGCCTGGCCCGGCGCATCGTCGAGGAGGAGCAGCTGCGCCTCGCGACGGGCACGACCGGAGGCTGATCCTCAGGACTTCTCAGCCTTTGGCGGGTCGGTCTTCATGTCATGCATGTCATGCATGTCGTGCGGGTCGTAGCCCGGGACCGTGCCGTCCGCCTTGGCGACCAGCAGCAGTCCGGCCATGCCCATGTCGGAGTGGCTCTGCACATGGCAGTGGTACATCCAGGCGCCCGCGCCCACGTGTTCGCCCGCGATGACCTGGAAGCCGAAGGAGTCCGCCGGGCCGACGATCTTCGTGTCGATGACCCGGCTGGGGTCGTCGGGGCCGGTGAGCAGCCCCGTGCGGTTGTCCGCCCAGCGATGACCGTGGATGTGGAAGGTGTGGTAGTACTCGCCGTGCGTGATCATGACCACTTCGAGCCGGTCACCCACGGTGGCCTCGAAGTTGGGGCTCTCGGTCGCCGGCTTGTTGTTGATCGTCATGTCGTTGAAGACGATGGTGATCGTCTTGTCCGGCAGGATGTCACCCTTGCGCCGGACGATCACCGGACCGTACAGCCCCTTGCGGATGCCGCCCGAGCCGTGGTCCGTCCCGACGACATGGTCGTGGTAGTGCCAGTAGCCCGCACTGCCCGGCTGCCAGGTGCCGTCCTTCCTGCGGCCCGGCGCATGGGTGCGCCAGGTGTACGTGCGTGTGCCGCCCGGTTCGACGATGCTCTTGTTCATCCGGGTGCCGTCGCTCGCGATGTCGTAGTCGACGCCGTGCGCGTGGAGGCTGGCGGCCACATCCATGGTGTTCTCGAACTCGATGTGCAGGGTGTCGCCCTCGTTGATCTCGATGAGCGGCCCCGGGACCGTGGCCTTGCCCTTTTCGAACCCGTAGCCCATCCGACCGTCCGCCAGCTTCTCCGCGTACAGCTTGAGATGGCGGACCACGCCGCCCGCCGGAGCGGTTTTCGGCGGGGGCTCCGCCGAGGTGGCCTCGATCGTTCCTAGAGACAACGATGTCACTCCGGCCGCCGCGGCGACCCCGCCGCCCACCAGGAACCGGCGATTGAAGTTCCTTCGATCCATGTCGAACTCCCCACTGTCATAAGGGTATTTGCGGAGGTTTCCAGAGACCGGCGGGGTGCACGTGACCCCTGGGACGGGCCATACGGTAGCCCGGAGATTTTCGTTTATCCACACTAAGGACAAAGTTCGCGCCATTGCCGCCATAGCTATTGGCGAGTCGCGAAAAGAGGTCTAGCTTCATCCGCTGTTGCAGTGACTCCATGCTGTTGCAGTGACCAAAGAGGGGTGGGTGACCACATGCAGCGCACACCACATCACCGGTCCAGATCGCGACGCGGACTTGCGGCGGCCGTGGCGGCCGGCGCGCTGACCGTCTCATTACTCGGCCAGAACGCCGCCGATGCCAGACCTCATCCGGTGGACACGCAGTCGATGGCGACAACGTTGTCCCTGCCGTCTCCGCCCGGCGGCACCAACGTGAAGGTGCTGGTCTTCCACGCCTCGGCGACCGACGAGTCCCCGACCGTCGACGCCGGTATCGCGACGATCGAGAAGATCGGACTCACCGGACCGGAGGCCGGGCGGTTCAGAACTGTCGCGACCGACGACCCGGCCGTCTTCACCAACGGCAAGCAGCTCGGCAAGTACAACGCCGTCGTCTTCCTGACCGGCGGCGGCGATGTCCTCGACCCGGAACAGGAGGCCGGTCTGGAGGCGTACATGGAGGCCGGCGGTGGCTTCCTCGGCATCCATGACGCGGCGCGCACCGAACCGTACTCGGACTGGTTCACCGGCCTGGTCGGCGCCCGTCCGGCAGCCGACAGCCCAACCGCCGTACAGCGGGCCACGGTTGAGATCGGGGACCGGCAGCACCCGGCGACGAGGAACCTGCCGCTGGAGTGGAAGCGCCCCGACAGGTGGCTGAACTGGACGAAGAACCCGTCCGGCGATGTGCACACCGTGGCCCGCGTCCGCGAGATCACGTACAAGCCGGGGGCCAGTGCCAACGGCTGGGACCACCCGGTGTCCTGGTGCCGTGACTATGACGGCGGCCGGTCCTTCTACACCGCGATGGGCGGTACGGTCGACAGCTTCGCGGAGACGGACTTCCGCGACCATCTGCGGGGCGCACTCGCCTGGACGACCCGGATCTCGCGGGCCGACTGCAAGGCGACGATCACCTCCAACTACAAGGCGGAACGGGTCACCCAGCCCAATCAGCCCGGTCAGAACGACCAGATCGGCGAGCCGCACGGACTGGTCGTCGCGCCCGACGGACGGGTGCTGTACATCGGGCGCGGTGGCGCCGACAGCAGCAAGCCGGTGGTCACCGACTGGAACGACCCGAACATCGGCAAGGGCCTGGGCCAGATCCATGTCTACGACCCCAAGACCAGGAAGGTCACCCTCGCCGGAGAGCTGACCGTCTTCGGGAACAAGGGCGGCGGTGACGAGCTGGTCAAGGTCGAGGAGGGCCTGCTCGGGATCGAGCTGGACCCGGACTTCGAGACCAACGGCTGGGTGTATCTGCACTACACGCCCCACTCGAAGATCGACCGCGACAAGCAGATGGCGGTGCGTCAGGTCTCCCGGTTCACTCTGGACCTGGCCACGAACAAGCTGGATCTCTCGTCCGAGAAGGTGCTGCTGCACTGGCCGGTCCAGATCCACAGCTGCTGCCACGCGGGCGGCGGGATGGCCTGGGACTCCAAGGGCAACCTGTACATCGCGACCGGTGACAACAACTCCTCCGGATTCAGCGACGGTTATTCCGGCAACAACCCGGCACCGAACTACAAGGGCGTGTCGTTCGCCGATGCCCGGCGCACCGCCGGCAACACGAACAACCTCAACGGGAAGATTCTGCGGATCCACCCCGAGGACGACGGCACGTACACCCTGCCCGAGGGCAATCTCTTCACCGGCAAGGAGCCGGACGAGGGCGGCGGCAGGACCCGCGGCGAGATCTATGTGATGGGCGTACGCAACCCGGCCCGGATCTCCGTCGACAAGACCACCGACACCCTGTACGCGGGCTGGGTCGGCCCCGACGCGGGCGCGCCGAGCACCACGTGGGGTCCGGCGAAGTACGACACGTTCGCCGCGATCACCAAGGCGGGCAACCACGGCTGGCCGTACTGCATGGGCAACAAGCAGCCGTACCGGGACCGCAATCTTCCGGACCCGAGCAAGCCGCTCGGCTGGTACGACTGCGATCATCCCAGGAACGAGTCGCCGAACAACGACGGTCTGGTGAATCTGCCGCCGATCACGTCCAACACCATCTGGTACTCGCCGCAGGGCGGTGGCGTGGACTACCCGCGCGACGCGAACGGCATACCCAGCTACAAGGTGGCGGAGCAGAAGCAGTTGCTGCCGTGGCTCAAGGGCGGCGGCCAGGCGACGATGAACGGCCCGGTGTACCGGTACGACGCGGCGAGCGCCAGCGCCGACAAGTGGCCGTCGTACTGGGACGGCAAGTGGTTCGTCGGTGACTTCTACGACGACACGCAGCCGCGGCATGCCGTGCTCACCGACCCGAAGACGGTCGGCAAGGGCGGTCTGCCCACCCACGCCGAGTCCCTGAAGAAGATCATCCCGGTCGGGGCGGACGGCATCCGCAACCTGATGGACTGGAAGTTCGCCCCGGACGGTTCGCTGTACGTCCTGGACTACGGGCGCGGCTTCTTCACCTCCGACTCCAAGTCCGCGCTGTGGCGTGTGACGTACAAGGGCGGCGAGCCGACCCCGGCCGCCTCGGATCTGGCCAGGAAGGCGGCAGTGCAGTGAGACACCGTTCGTTCTTCGCGCGACCCCGGTACCGGCCCGCCCGGTTGTGGCTTGCTCTGCTGGGTTCGTTACTGATGGTTCTGGGGCTGACGTCGACGGCCGCGTACGGTCGTGATGCCGGCCGGGAGGCAGCGGCGGCCGATCAGGTCCTCACCTGGACCGCGGGCGACCCCATCGACCACTATCTGTCGGCTCCCACGACCGCGGTGGCCGGCAAGGCGACCATCGTCTTCGAGAACAGCACGGCGACCGGCAACACGACGAGCATGCCGCACACGCTGACGTTCAGCGTCTCGGACCCGGAGTTCAACAACGACGTGCCGCTGAACATCCTGGCCAACCCCGGTGACGACCAGGGCGGCAGGCACACCGTCGAGGTCACGCTCACACCCGGCCGGTACTTCTACCACTGCACCATGCCGGGGCATCAGGCGATGCAGGGCATTCTCACCGTGACCGACGGCGGTGGCGGCGAGGACACCACCGCGCCCGAGACGTCGGCGAAGGTCGACGGCGACAAGAACGCCGACGGCGCGTACATCGGTCAGGCGACGGTCACCGTCTCGGCGACGGACGACGGTTCGGGCGTCGGCACCCTCGAGTACGCGGTCGGGGCGGACGGCGCCTGGCAGCCGTACACCACGCCGGTGGTGGTGAACGAGGTCGGCACGCACAGCATCCGGTACCGCGCCACCGACAAGGCGGGCAACACGGCCGCCGAGAAGTCCGTGGACTTCGCGGTCGCCGCGCCGCCGACGGACGACAGGACGGCGCCGGAGACCTCGGCGACCGTCTCCGGTGAGAAGGACGCCCAGGGTGCGTACCTGGGTATGGCCACGATCACCGTGACCGCGTCCGACACCGGGTCCGGCGTCAACACCATCGAGTACGCGGTCGGGGCCGGCGGCGCCTGGCAGCCGTACACCGCACCGGTGATGGTCCACGAGGTGGGGACGCACACGGTCCGCTACCGGGCCACCGACAAGGCGGGCAACACCGCCGCCGAGAAGTCCGTCGACTTCACCGTCGTCGCGCCGCCCACGCAGGACACGACCCCGCCGGAGACGACGGCGAAGGTCGAGGGCGACAAGAATTCGGACAACGCCTACCTCACCAGCGCCAAGGTGACGGTGACGGCGACCGACGCCGAGTCGGGTGTGGACAGGATCGAGTACTCGCTCGACGGCGGCCCGTACCTCGCGTACACGGCCACGGTCATCGTCGACCGCGTCGGCTACCACACCGTCGCCCACCGGGCGACGGACAAGGCGGGCAACACCTCCGAGGCGAAACAGGTGTCGTTCACCATCGCGGAGAGCGGTGGCGTGCCCGCGCCGAACTGCCCCGAGTTCGACGAGCGGCTGACCGTCATCGTCGGCACGGTCGACACGGGCGTTCCCAACCGCATCACCGGCAACCGCTGCACGATCAATGAGCTGATCGAGGACGAGAAGGACTGGTCGTCGCACGCGCTGTTCCTCAAGCACGTCGACAAGGTCCTCGACAAGCTGCTCACCGCCGGGGTGATCGACGCCCGCGAGCACAAGAAGATCTACCGGGCGGCCAAGCAGTCGGGCATCGGCAGGCCAGGCCAGGACGAGGGGTACAAAAAGCTCTTCGACGGCACGGCGGACTCGTTCGCCAAGTGGCAGCAGGTCGGCGGCGGAAAGTTCGGGCTCAACGCCGATGGGACGATCACCAGCTCCACCACGGTGGACGGCATGGGCATGCTCTGGTTCCCGGGGCGGCAGTACGACGACTTCTCGTTGAAGCTGCAGTGGCGCGACGACGCCCCCGGCACCGGCAACGCCAACAGCGGGGTGTTCGTCCGCTTCCCGAACGTCCACGACAACCCTGAGGAGTCCCGTCCGGAGTGGGTCGCCATCAAGTACGGCCATGAGGTGCAGATCCTCGACCGGCCGGACGGCGACATGTACAAAACGGGTTCGATCTACGGGTTCGACCGGATCGGTCTGGCCGGCGCCGGGGTGACGCCCAAGGGCACCTGGAACGACTACGAGATCCGGGTGGTGGACCAGCACTACTCGATCTACCGCAACGGTGTCCTGCTGAACGAGTTCGACAACACCGGCGGCCAGGTCTTCGAGCCGCCGCGGGGCGACGACCCGGGCACCGACGGCCGCAGGTTCTCGTCCGGCTACATCGGACTCCAGGTCCACAGCACCACGGATGTGGTCTCGTACCGCGACATCCGGATCAAGGAGCTGTAACCGCTCAGGAAGATGTCAGGTGGCCGCGGCCGCATGCTGAGGCATGTGGTCGCGGTCCACCGGGTACCGGTGGCGCCACACCAGGAACACGGCGCAGGAGACCAGCGACCATCCGGCGAGCACCAGGTACGGGAAGACCCGCTGATGACCGTGGTAGTAGACGGCGGCGTGCTGGGCGTTGACCGAGGCGCCCGGGGGGAGCCAGCGGCCGATGAAGCCGAGAACCGACGGCAGCAGCGGCCAGGACACCGCACCGCCTGAGGACGGGTTGCCGAGCAGCACCATCAGTCCCCAGGTGGGAATCATCGCCCAGCGACCCATCAGGGCGTTGAACATGGTGAAGACCATGCCGGTGGTGAACATGGTGAGGGAGAGGATCATCCACGACTGGAGGAACGGCAGCTTGACGGAGCTGAGCAGCCAGTCCACCACGGCGGCGATCGCGAACCCCCCGAGCAGGGCGTAGACGACGGTGAACCCGATCCGGTCCAGCGGGGCCAGCGCCTTGGCGTGCACAGTCAGCTGGATGGCACCGACGAATCCGATGATCACCGCGGCGAGCGAGATGTAGAAGAGGGCGAGGCCGCGCGGGTCGCCCCGCTGCAGGGGTTTCACGTCCTTGACCTTCACCGGCACATGGACCGCTTCCCCCACCTTCAGCGTGGACTCGGCGAGCAGTTGGGCGACCGAGGCTCCGGACGCGCTCGCGACGTCCAGACCGACGCCGCCGTTCTCGGACCGCAGGATGCCGAAGACCTTCTGCCCCTCCAGTGCGGTGCGGGCTTCGGCTTCGGTGGCGTACTCACGGAGCACCAGCGAGGTGTCGAGCGCGCGCTCCAGCCGGTCGAGGAAGACCTTGTCACGCACGCTGCCGAGGTCGCCGACCACGGCGGCCGGGATGTTGCGCGGGGTCGGGTTGGCCATCGCGTACGTGTAGGAGCCTGCGAAGAGACCGGCGGCGGCCGCGATGATGAACAGGAGTACGACGGCAGGCAGATACGGGGACGCCTTGAACGCCGCCCACCGGTCACCGCGGGCCGGGGGCCGGGCATGTTCCCCGTGCGGTGTGACGGGTTCCAGGTCGGGCGCGCTCATGCATCCCCGTCCTCGTCGTGCCGGGCGCGGCTCGGCTGGACCCGTTTGGGTTCGCCGGGCATCTTCGGGTACTCCGGCGGGTACGGCATGTCGCCGAGCCCGCGTTCCTGCTCGTCACGGTCCGCCAGTTCCAGCAGACCGTCGAGCCGGAAGGCGTGGTCGTCCATGTCCGCGTGCACATCGCCCACCTCCGCGTACCGCTTCGGCATCGTCCTGATGTCGAAGTCGCTCGGCTCGGCGTCGTCGATCTCGTCCCAGCGCAGAGGCGCGGAGACCGGGGCGTGCGGGTGGGGCCGTACGGAGTAGGCGGAGGCGATCGTCCGGTCGCGGGCGGTCTGGTTGAAGTCGACGAAGATGCGTTCGCCGCGCTCCTCCTTCCACCAGGCGGTGGTCACCCGGTCCGGCATCCGGCGTTCCAGTTCGCGTCCGGCCGCGATGGCGGCGCGGCGGACCTCGGTGAACGTCCAGCGGGGTTCGACAGGTACGAAGACATGGATGCCGCGGCCGCCGGAGGTCTTGGGCCAGCCGCGCAGCCCGTGGTCGTCGAGGACGGCCCGCAGCTCATGGGCGGCGGTGACCGCGTCGGCGTAGTCCGTTCCGGGCTGCGGGTCGAGGTCGATGCGCAGCTCGTCGGGGTGATCGGTGTCGGCGCTCCGTACCGGCCACGGGTGGAAGGTGAGCGTGCCGAGGTTGGCCGCCCACAGGACGGCGGCGAGTTCGGTGGGGCAGATCTCGTCGGCCGGCCGGCCGCTGGGGAAGGTGATCCGGGCGGTGGGGATCCAGTCGGGGAGGTTCTTCGGGGCGCGTTTCTGGTAGAAGAAGTCGCCGTCGACTCCGTCCACGAAGCGCTGGAGGGTGGTCGGTCTGTCTCGCAGGGCGCGGGTGATCCCGGCACCCACGGCGAGGAAGTACTCGGCGACGTCCCTCTTCGTGTAGCCCTTCTCCGGGAAGTACACCTTGTCCGGGCTGGACAGCCGCACCGCCCGCCCGTCCGCATCCAGCTCCACCGCTGTTCCCGCTGCGCCCATGGGGCCACGCTAGGCCGGGCTCACATATGCCGCATATCGGGAGCCTGATCGGGCTGTCCGGGTAAGAATCGCTCCATGGATCTGCCGGTGATGCCGCCCGTGAAGCCGATGCTCGCCAAGTCCGTGTCCAAAATCCCGCCCGGGATGCAGTACGAGGCCAAATGGGACGGCTTCCGGGCGATCGTGCACCGCGACGGCGACGAGGTGGTGATCGGCAGCCGCACCGGCAAGCCGCTCACCCGCTACTTTCCTGAACTGGTCACGGCGGTTCGGGAGAATCTGCCACCGCGCTGTGTGATCGACGGGGAGATCGTCGTCGTGTACGACGACCGGCTGGACTTCGACCGGCTCAGCGAGCGCATCCATCCGGCCGCTTCACGGGTGCGGCTGCTGGCCGAACAGACCCCGGCCAGCCTGGTCGCCTTCGACATCCTCGCGGTGGGCGACGACGCTCTGCTGAGTACCCCGCAGGTGGACCGGCGCGCGGTGCTGGAGGCGGCGCTGTCCGGTGCCTCGGCCCCTGTCCATCTGGCCCCCGCGACCACGGACCCGGCCGTCGCCCAGGAGTGGTTCGAGCGGTACGAGGGGGCCGGGCTCGACGGCGTCGTCGCCAAGCCGCTCGATCTGCCGTACCGCTCCGACGTCCGCGTCATGTACAAGATCAAGCACGAGCGGACCGCCGACTGTGTGGTGGCGGGCTACCGCTTCCACAAGAGCGGCCCGATCGTCGGCTCCCTGCTGCTCGGCCTTTACGACTCCGGGGGCGTCCTGCAGCACGTCGGGGTGTGCGCCGCCTTCCCGATGAAACGCCGCGAGGAGCTGGTGGCGGAGCTGGAACCGCTGCGGACCGACTCCGCCGACCATCCGTGGGCGGCCTGGGCGGACGCCACCGCGCACGAGAGCGCCCGGCTGCCCGGTGCGCAGAGCCGGTGGTCCGCGAAGAAGGACCAGTCGTGGGTGGCACTGCGTCCGGAGCGGGTGTGCGAGGTGGCGTACGACCACATGGAGGGCGACCGGTTCCGGCACACGGCCCAGTTCCGCCGGTGGCGGCCGGACCGCACCCCCGGCGGCTGCACGTATGCGCAGCTGGAAGAGGTGGTGGGGTACGACCTGGCCGAGGTGCTGTCAGCCCACTGACGTCGAGCCCGACGGTGTGGCGCAGGGGTCGGGACAACCCTCAGGGCTCACCGTCGCCGGTCCGGCGGCCGGGGTCATCAGGGTCGTCGGACGTCTGCCACTGATCGGTCACCGGGTGGTCCGGCATGGCCGCCACCATGTCCGTGAGCCGCGCACAGAGCCGTTTGATCTCCCCGTGGGTGCGGTTCCGCTCGGTGATGACCGCCGCGAGCAGCAGCGCGGTGAGTGCCGTGGCCCCGTTGAAGGCCTGGAGCGTGACCATGTTGGTGAAGAGATCCTTGTGGGCGAACGGGCCGACCCCCTGGCCGGCGGCCAGAATGGCCAGCGTGGAGACTCCCAGCGCGCACGACGCGGCACCGGCAAGTTCGAAGCGGAACGCGGCCCAGATCAGGAACGGGAAGACGAGGAAGAGCAGGGAGGCGCTGGTGCCTGCCGTCGCCAGGAGCGCGGCTGCAAGGGTGCCGAGCGTCAGGGCAGCTGCCTCGGCCCACCGCCGCAATGCCACACCCCGTGGCCACCGCGCCTTGCGAAGGACGAGCAGAAACGGTGCGACGACCAGCACGCCCATCGCATCGCCTGTCCACCACACCGACCAGGTGCGCCAGAAGTCGCCTGCGGGCAGCGCACCCGAGAGCACCAGCACGCTGCTGCCCACGGTCGCGCTGATGAGCATCCCGCCCAGGGCACCCAGGAAGACCAGCGCCAGCGCGTCGCGCAGCCGGTCCAGGTCGTTGTGGAAGCCCGCACGTCTCAGCAGCAGGTAGGAACAGACCGGTGCGAGCGTGTTTCCCACCACGATGGCCAGGACGGTGAGAGGTGTCGGCCCGATGGCCGCATTGGCGAGAAAGGCGCCGAGCGCGACACCCGGCCAGATCCGCAGTCCGAAGACGAGCAGACCGGCCACGGCGATACCGGTGGGCGGCCAGAGCGGCGTGACCTGCCCACGCACCAATTGTTCGAGAAGGCCCAGCCGGGCAGCCCCGTAGTAGACGGCGGCGACAGCGAGGACCAGCAGAGTCGCGGCGCCTCTGCGCCGGAGCTCCTGATTGGTCACCACGCCAGTCATCAGACACCACCCGGAAGGGCCCTGCCGGCCAGGACGCGCCGGAAGACATCTCCATCGTCGCAACGCGGAACATGCGGGACGACTGCACGCGGCTACTCCGCGGATGGAATGCCGGCATAGCGGACGACGAGGACTGCGGCATCGTCGCGGTGCCCCGTCAGATCGGCCACCTTGATCACGTCACCGGCCAGCCGGTCGGGATCTCCGTCGTAACCACTGCTCACCAGCTGAACCACTTTGTCGAGCCCTTTCTCGAGCGGGCAGGACGGCCCTTCCACGACCCCGTCGGTGACCAGGACCAACGATCCCTGCTCCGTCAGCCGTCGTCGCGTCACCGGATAGGTCTCGCCGGGGAGAATTCCGAGGGGCGGGCCCCCGCTGTCGAGAACGATGCCGGACCAGCCGGTGGCGGTGGCCCAGACCATCGGGATGTGGCCTGCGCGGGAGATGGCGAGCGCGCCGCTGACCGGGTCGAAGGTGAGGAAGCAACACGTCGCGAAGAGGCCGCAGCTCATCGAGATGAGCAGGTCGTTGGTGCGGCTCAATATCTCGCCCGGATCGGTCGTGGCACTGGCGAGGGCCCGCAGGCTGGTGCGGGCTTGGCCCATGAAGGCGATGGCCTCCACGTCGTGCCCCTGCACGTCACCGATCGTGACCCCGACCGAACCGTTCGTCATCGGAAAAGCGTCGTACCAGTCGCCCCCGACATCGAGACCGTCGCGCGAGGGGGTGTAACGGGCCGCAATGGCTATATGAGGCAATGCAGGCAGTTGAGGCGGGAGCAGATGACGCTGCAGCGCCTCGGCCAGTTCCACGCGGGCCCGCTGGATCCTGATCCGCTCCAGCGCCTGATCGACGAGACGCCCGAGGGTGAGCAGAGCTTCCTGGGCGCTGTCGACGTGGGTGGTGCGGTGGTGGCGCATGGCCCCTCCGGGGGCGTTCTTGCATGATCCGTAATCCACCTTAGTTCTCTTCGTAACGGTGGGCCGGACCACATGCCCCCGAGACCGGTTCGCCCCATCTGCTCGGACGACACCTGCGGCACCGCGGCCCGGACGGGGGAACTGCTCGACGTACAACCGCAGACGGTCCGCTACCGGATGCGTAGTCTGGAGACCGTCTTCGGCGAACAACTCGTCGACCCGAGTCACGGTTCTCGACCGAGGCCGTGCTGCGTGCGATGCAGTTGCGCGCTCGCAGCAGCGACGCGCCTTTATGAACGACGCGGTGCGGATTCCGACCCGAGCACGTACCTCACGAGGAGTCAACTTACTTACGAGTAAGGGAAAATAGCCGGTCACTCCCGAACGGTTGCCAGACGGAGACGTTCTCAACGAGAAAACCGGAACTGCGTCCCGTTACATAAGGAGAAGTCGACCGCTCATCCGGCGGCCGCCCAGCACCACCTCCTGGTCAACCATCCGAGAGGGAAACCCCCCATGACCGCCTCGCACCTCCTAGTCCCCGTACCGATCCCGGACCGGGTCGCCGCACTGATCGGGTCCTGCATCCCGCCGCACATCGTGCAGGCGGAGTTCGACGCCGAGTGCGCCGCCCGCGAGGTCCGCAGGTTCCGCGGCCCCCGGCTCGGCATCGAGGACCAGGCCGACCGCGAGCAGGCCCTGTCCGAGCTGGCCCGGGCCAACAAGGTGCTCGCCGCCCACCACCCCGGGCTGCCGGTGCGTCCCGGCAGCTCCTGGTGACTGCCACGCCACCGACATCGGCAGCACGTGATCCACGGGACCACGGAGAACATCTGCACCCGCATCGGCCGGCCTGACGGCCGCCGGTCGGACCGCGGTGACCAGGGTGAAGCGGACCAGGAGAGAATGTCGGGCAGCAATGCCACCGATCCCCTGTTCGCACACACCCCCTGGGAAACGCCATGCCCGCCGGTCCGCGCCCGTCCGTCCTCTTCGTCACCGATCTTGCCTACGAGGCGCGCGGCCGGCGCTACTGCGACGAGGACATCTTTCTGACCTCGCGGCTCCGCGACGAGTTCGACGTAGCACTCTGCCATCCGCGGGATGCGGCCGCGCTCCTGGACGGCTTCGACGTCGTCGTCGTACGCAACAGCGGTCCGGTGCTGCACTACCAGGAGGCGTACGACGCGTTCTGCGCCCGCGCACGCGAGCGGAACGTGCCGGTGTACAACCCGCTCACCGGACTCGGTGACATGGCCGGCAAGCAGTATCTGGTCGACCTGAGTGCCGCGAAGTATCCGGTGATCGCGACCGTGGACCGGGCAGCCGATCTGGGGCTGCTGCCCGAGGCCGCGGAGTATGTGATCAAGCCGAAGCTCGGTGCGGACTCGGTCGGGCTGCGGTTCGTCGCACCGGAGCTGCTCGCCGCCGAGGTGGCCGCCGAACCGGTCGGCACCGTGCTGGTCCAGCCGAAGATCGACTTCAGCTACGAGGTGTCCTTCTACTTCATCGACCGGGACTTCCAGTACGCGTTGTACGCACCGCACACCGACAGGCGCTGGGTGCTGGAGCCGTACGGGCCGACGGCGGCGGATCTGGAGTTCGCCCGGCGGTTCGTGGACTGGAACGCTCTCGCCCACGGCATCCAGCGGATCGACGCCTGCCGGACGGCCGACGGCGAGCTGCTGCTCGTCGAGCTGGAGGACCTCAATCCGTACCTCTCGCTCGACCGGGTGACGGAGCCGGTTCGGGAGGCGTTCGTCGCAAGGATGAAAACGTCGGTACACGAGCTGATCCGCTGACTCGTCCGGCCGTCCCCCACATGCGGCAGGCAGGGGCCGATGTGAGGGTGCAAGCGTGACCACTGCCAGCGAGACCGCCCCCGCCGCGCAGAGTGCCGCCGCGCCACCCGTGCTCGACCCGCGTCGCCGGAACATCGTCTTCATCACGATCGTGCTGGGGATTCTGCTGGCCGCCCTGGACCAGACGATCGTGGGCACGGCGCTGCCCACGATCGTCTCGGATCTGGGCGGTGCCGCCCATATGTCCTGGGTGGTCACCGCGTATCTGCTCGCCGAGACGGTGGCGACGGTCCTGGTCGGAAAGTTCGGTGACCTCTTCGGCCGGAAGATCGTCTTCCAGGTCTCGGCGATCATCTTCATCACCGGCTCCTTCCTGTGCGGTCTCGCAACCAATATGTCGATGCTGATCATCTGGCGAGGGCTGCAGGGCATCGGCGCGGGCGGGCTGATGGTCACCTCGATGGCGCTGATCGCCGACGTGATCCCGCTGCGCGAACGCGGCAAGTACCAGGGTGCGATCGGTGCGGTCTTCGGGGTGGCCACGGTGGTCGGGCCGCTGCTCGGTGGGCTGTTCACCGACCATCTCTCGTGGCGCTGGGCGTTCTACGTCAATGTGCCGATCGCGATCGTGGTGGTGATAGCCGCCGCCCGGACTATCCCGGCGGTCAAGGCGGCCGGGCGGCCGGTCATCGACTATCTGGGCATCACCTTGGTGACGATCGGTGCGAGCGCCCTGATCCTGGCGACGAGCTGGGGCGGCAATCAGTTCGCCTGGGGGTCGCCCGTCATCATCGGTCTCTTCGCGGGCGGTCTCGTCGCGCTGGCGCTCTTCTGCCTCGTGGAGTTCCGGGCGAAGGAACCGATGCTGCCGATGCGGCTGTTCCGGAACCCGGTCTTCACCGTCTGCTCGGTCCTCAGCTTCATCGTGGGCTTCGCGATGCTCGGCGCGATGATCTTCCTGCCCACATATCTGCAGTTCGTGGACGGGAACTCGGCGACCCTGTCGGGCGTGCGGACTCTGCCGCTCGTCATCGGTCTGCTCGCGGCCTCCATCTTCAGCGGCAATGTGGTCAGCAAGACCGGCAGGTACCGGATCTTCCCCATCATCGGTTCGCTGATCATGGCGGCCGGGCTGTACCTGCTGTCCCGGATGGGTCCGGGAAGCGGGGTCTGGCTGGAGTCGCTGTACATGCTGGTGCTCGGTGTCGGCATCGGGCTGGCCATGCAGGTGCTGACGATCGCCGTGCAGAACACGGTCGACTACGCGGACCTCGGCACGGCGACGTCCGGTGTGACGTTCTTCCGTACGCTCGGCAGCTCCTTCGGCACCGCGGTCTTCGGCACGATCTACGCCAACGCGCTTGGGCCGAACCTGACCCAAGGGGTCGCGGCTGCGGCGCGGGCGGGCGGCGACCCCGCAGTCGTGGCAAAGGCGGCGCAGAGCCCGAAGGGGCTGCACAGCCTGCCGCCCGGGCAGTCCGCACCGCTGGTCCAGGCATATGCGGACACGCTCCACACCGTGTTCCTCTGGACGGTGCCGGTCGCACTGCTCGGGTTCGTCGTGGCCCTCTTCCTGAAAGAGGTGAAACTTCGGGACACCGCACGGGTCGCCTCGACCGACATGGGCGAAGGATTCGCCTCCCCGAACGACGGGGACTCGGCGAAGCTGCTGGAGTACTCGGTGGCGAAGATCCTGCGGGGCATGGGCCCGGACACGGCCCGGCGGATCGTCGCCGCCTCGGACACCCGGCTCGACATGGCCGGCGCCTGGGCAGTGATGCAGGTGGAGCTGTTCACCCGGATGGTCGGCCATGCGGGCCTCGGTCTGATCGCGACAAGGCACCGGATTCCGCCCGAGGTGCTGGTGCCGGTCTTCGACCGGATGATCGAGGAGGGGTATCTCAGCGGGGACGGTCATCTCTTCACGCACACCGAGGCGGGCCGCCGGGAGGCGGCGACGATCTCCCGTGCCTGGGGCGCCTGGCTCAATGAACAAGTGGACCACGACGGTGCCCGCCCCGACGACGAGCAGCTGCGGGCCGCGGTCCATGTCATCGCCAAACGGCTGCTGGCTGAGGACCTGACGCAGGAGCTGTCCCCGGCGGACGCGGCCGGTGCGTCACGGGTGCCCGCCCCGGCCTGACACACCGGCGCCGCCTGCTCGCTCCACCGCCCGCAGGGTCGTGGTGAGCACTTTCGACGTGATGCCGCTCAGCGGATCGCGGAGTGATCAGTCGGCGAAGACCGCCGTCGAGTAGACCCAGGCGCCATCGTGCCGGACGAATCGGCTCTGTTCGTGGAGCGAGTCCGGCCGGCCGTTGTCCGTGTAGTGGGCGCGGAAGGTGACCGTCCCCGTGGTGTGGAAAGCGCTGCCGTCAGTCGTCGCCAGGATCTCCAGGCGCACCCAGCGCATTGCGGGATCGAAGTCGATGACCGGCGGCCGGGTGTCCGGGTGCCAGGTGCGGAGCAGGTACGCCGCGTCCTGGACGACGAACGCGGCGTACCGCGAACGCATCAACGCCTCACAGGTCGGCGCGGCGGCCCCGGCGTGCAGTCGACCGCAGCAGTCGGCGTACGTGGCGGAAAGGCCGCAGGGGCACGGCGAGGCCGGAGTGATCGCGGTGGCCGGGGCGATCCGGGTACGCGCGGCGGAAGTCTGCCGGGGGCGTGAGCTGCGTCGGGACATGGCCCCATTGTGACCTGCGACGGGACCGGGCAGGTGCACCAGGGCGGACGCTGCCGTACCGGACCGGTGCGTCATCGTGTCCCTGCGAATCGGCGGCGGTACTCGGTGGGGGTGAGCCCGGTACGGCGGCGCAGCTGGGCCCGCAGGTTCGTCGCCGTACCGAGTCCGCTGACGCGGGCGACCACGTCGATCCGTTCCTCGCCGCGCTCCATCAGACGGCAGGCGAAGGTGATCCGCCGCTCGGTCAGCCAGGCGAGCGGGGTGGTGGCGAGCTGGGAACGGAAACGGCGGTGCAGGGTGGCAGGGCTGACAGCGGCGTGCGCGGCAAGGCCGGACACCGTGAGCTCCGTACCGAGGCGCTCCTCGGCCCAGGCGAGCAGCGGGCCCAGCGAGGTGTCGGGCACGTCGGGCAGCGGATGCTCCACGAACTGCCGCTGGCCACCGTCGCGGTGGACCGCGAAGACCAGCCGGCGGCTGACGGCTGCGGCGATCTCCGCGCCGTGGTCGCCGCGGACGATGTGGAGGCCCGTGTCGAGGGCGGCGGCGCTGCCCGCCGCGGTGATGATCTGCCCGTCGTCGACGAACAGCACATCGGGCTCGAGGCGGACCTGCGGGAAGCGGGCGGCGAAGGCATCGGCCCAGCGCCAGTGGGTGGTGGCGCGGCGGCCGTCCAGCACACCGGCCGCGGCCAGCGTGAACGTACCCGTGCAGAAGCTGACCAGACGGGCACCCCGGCCGGCGGCGCGACGGATCGCGTCGAGGACGGCCGGGTCTGGGTCGGTGTCCGGGTCGGGGCGGTTCGGCACGATGACGGTGTCGGCCCGGTCGACGGCGTCGAGTCCGGCGACTCCGGTGAGCTGGAAGAAGCCGTGGTGCATGCGCACGGTCGGGGTCGCGGCGCAGAGCTCGAATTCGTACCAGGGCACCGGCAGCTCGGGGCGGCGCAGCCCGAAGAGTTCGGTGGCCACGCCCAGCTCGAACGGGTTGGAGCCGGCGGAGACGATCATCACGACCCGGTGCGAGGATTCTTGCGCCATGTGCGATTCGTAGCACTCGCCCGAAGCGGAGTCCACCGCCGAGGATGGGACGCATGAGCGATCACACGGCGACGGCCGGCCCGGACCCGATCCTGCTGAGCGATGCCCTCAAGACATTCGAGGCGCTGTGGAGCCCCCGCATCGTGACCCGCGTCAACGACTACGACGTGCGGGTCGCCAAGGTCCGGGGCGAGCATGTCTGGCACGTCCATGAGGAGACCGACGAGTTCTTCCTCGTCCTCGACGGCGCCCTGGACATCGCGCTGCGCGAGGCCGGCGGGGAGCGGACGGTCACCCTCGACCGGGGCGCGGTGTTCGTCGTCCCGCGCACCACGTGGCACCGGCCGTACTCGGCGGCCGGTGCGTCACTCCTGCTGTTCGAGCCGTCCGGAACGTCATCGGTGGGCGACCGGCACGACGAGGTGCCCGACCATGTCGAGGCGACATCCGGACACGTGCTGAAGACCTGAAAGCGGCGGGGACAGCAGGGTTGTGGGCTGCTGTCGGTCCACTGAGCCGAAGTGAGCTGTGCGGCTCGGAGTCAGGGCTTGCGGGCCACACCCGCGTATCCCGGGATCGGCTCGTCGCCCGGCACGTCGATGACCTCACCGAGCTCCGGGTGCCAGTCCGCGGAGAGGGTGACGCCCGGCTCGACGAGCTCCAGCCCGTCGAAGAACGCACTGAGTTCGGCATGCGAGCGCGGACGCAGCGTCATCCCGCGGGCCTTGTACATGGCGGAGGCCTGGGCCGCACCCTCGGGGTTGAAGTCCCCGGTGGTGTGCGAGAGCACCAGATAGCTGCCCGAGGGGAGCTGCGCCACGAGCCGGTCGACGAGCTCGGCCGCACCGTCCTCGTCGTCGAGGAAGTGCAACAGCGCCAGCAGGGACAACGCGATGGGGCGGCTGAAGTCGAGGACCTTGCCCGCCTTCTCGAGGATGGCCTCCGGCCGGCGGGCGTCGACCTGGATGTACTCGGTGGCGCCCTCGGGGGTGGAGCGCAGCAGGGCCGCCGCGTGCGCCAGGACGATCGGGTCGTTGTCGCAGTAGACGATGCGCGCATCCGGGGCGGTCTGCTGTGCGATCTGGTGAAGGTTGGGCTCGGTCGGGATGCCGGTGCCTATGTCGAGGAACTGGCGTACGCCCCGCTCGGCGAGCCAGCGGGTGGCGCGGTGCATGAACGCGCGGTTGACCCGGGCCATGTCACGGCCCCGTGAGTCGAGGGCCAGGAGCTGCTGGGCCATCTGTTCGTCGACCGGGTAGTTGTCCTTGCCGCCGAGGAACCAGTCGTACATCCGGGCGGGATGCGGCTTGCTGGTGTCGATCTCGATGGGCTGCGGCTCGTGCCCGGTCATAGCGCGCTCCTTGGGTCCGTGGATCGGCGAACAGAGAATGACGTGTGGCGCGGAACAGGCGCCGGCTCTTCAGGGTCCGGTACGGCCGCGTCAGGTTCCGGTCAGGAGGAAGTCCGCCTGCCCGGCCTTGGCGCCCTGGATGAATGCGGCGATCTCACGGGGGGTGTAGATGAGGGCGGGGCCGTCGGGATCCGCGGACTGGCGTACAGCGACTCTGCCGTCGGCCAGCCTCATGGCCTCGACGCAGTTGCCCCCGTTGCCGCCGCTCCACGGCTTGTACCAGCCTTCGGAGCCGAGTTCGGCGGCCGGCATGCCGTTGTATATGGGGTCGATCATCACAGCTCCTTGCGGAAGTCCCGGAGGATTTCCTTCGTGCGTTGTGCAGTTGCGGCCTGAGCCGCCATGCGGTCCATGACTTCGAGGTAGGAGGCCACCTCGGGGCGCGCGTCGAAGTAGACGGCGCCGGTCAGGTACTCGCTGTACACCATGTCGGGCAGTTCGGGGACGGCGAAACGGAAGAGGACGAACGGGCCATAGGTGCCGGGGTGGTGGCCGGTGGCGAACTCCGCGATCTGCAGCGTCACATTGGGCATTTCGGTCGCCTGGAGCAGCCGGTCGGTCTGCTCGCGCATGGCATCGGCGCTGCCGACGGGACGGCGCAGGACCGTCTCGTCCATCACCACCCACAGCTTCGGGGCGTCCGGGCGTGTCAGCAGTGCCTGCCGCTCCATCCGCAGCGCCACATGGCCCTCGATGTCCTCGGGCCGGGTCTGGCCGACGGCGCCGGTACGCATCACCGAACGTGCGTAGTCCTCGGTCTGCAGGAGTCCGGGGACGAAGTGCGGTTCGTACATGCGCAGGAGGCTTGCGGCGCCCTCCAGGCTGACGTACATGCTGAACCAGTCGGGCAGGACGTCGTGGAACCGCTGCCACCAGCCCGGCTTGTTCGCCTCCTCGGCGAGCTCGACGAAGGAGTCGGCCTCGCCGTCGGCGATCCCGTAGGCCTTCAGGAGCAGTTGCACATAGGGGATCTTGAGAGCGACCTCTGCGGTCTCCATCCTGCGAATCGTCGCAGGAGCGACCCGCAGCACCTTGGCAGCCTGGTCACGGCTCAGGCCGACACGCTCCCGCAGGTCCTGCAGGCGCTTGCCGAGAACGACCTGACCCACGGTCGGGGCGGACCGCGGTTCGCTCACTTCAGACCTCCCGATGCGCTGTTTGCGAGCAGTGTGCCATGCGTATGCCTTCAAAGACACAGTCACTCTGAAATTTTCAGAGTGCCCCTTGCCAAGTGTTCGCGACAGGGGGAGAGTTGGTGAGTGAACCAGTTCACTTAGTCATGCCCGCTCCCTCCCCCCGGGATGCGGAGCGTGGCGCAGCCCCCCACTGTGAGGAATCGGTCGTGGCACCTGGCAGTGCGCTCATCCCCCGGCACGTCGACCTCAGCCCCGGGACGGAAGCGCTCCGGTACTGCTTCGCGTTGCCCGCCCACCCGGAATCGGTGGCCGGTGCGCGGCGGCTGACGCGGGCCCGGCTGGACGAGTGGCGGCTGGACGCGGATGCACACGACGCGGCGGTCCTGATCGTCTCGGAACTGGTCACCAATGCGGTGGTGCACACCGCGAGCGCTCGCGTCGTGTGCGAGCTGCACCGCCTCGACAGACGGCTGCGCATAGCCGTACAGGATCAAGGACACCAGCCCGGTGGCCCGAAGCTGCGCCGCACCGCCGACGACGAACACGGACGCGGCCTGCTGCTCGTCGACGCGATGAGCAGCGCCTGGGGGTCCCGCGACGCCGGGGACGGCTCGGGCCGCATCGTCTGGGCAGAACTGCCGTACGGCACGGAGCAGTCATGTTGAGGAACGCAATGTCCCAGTTGCTCGGAACGCGCCGCTCCCGTGAGCACCAGCCACCCGGCGCCGGCGACGGCGGGGTGCAGCTGCCGGTGCCCCCCGCACTGTCGGCGAGTCTGGGCTGCGACGCGGTGGGGGTCCCGGCCGCACACGGCTTCCGGCTGCTGTCCCATCTGCCACGCACCGGTTGTGTCTTCGCGGACGCCGACCGCTGGTGGTGGATCGTCCCGGCGGGTTCGGACCTCGAACTGGACTGGCCGGCGCAGGTCGCGTACGCCAGGGGTGCGTACGTCCCCGCGACGCGGCCGCGGCTGATCCACGCGCCCGACAGCCGTACGCCCTACACCCCGCCCATTCCGCTGTTCCTGATGGTGTGCCAAGTCACCGGCGTGACACCGTCCTGGGCAGTGACCGATGGCCCCCGCGCGGTGCCCGCCGGCTGACCCCAAACCCCTTCACTACGCCCCCGACCTGGTATTTTTCCCGCTCGGTGCACCGTCACGCTGCGTTGTCAGTGGCGGGTTCTAGTGTGGCAGCACTGATCGAGAAGCCCGCCGCGAAGCGGGCTGTCCAGGTGTGAAGGGGGCGGGCCGGTGCGGCGCTGGGAGTACGTCGAGGGCAGTGCATCGAAGTTCTGGGAGACCGGGGCCGACGGCGCCGTGGTGACGGTGCGGTACGGGCGGTGCGGAAGCGACGGGCGCACGCAGAGCAAGGAGTACGCGTCGGCGGACGCCGCGCGGGATCAGGTCCTCAGGACGATCGCGGAGAAGGAGCGCAAGGGCTACCGGGAGGTGGGCCGGGCCACGGTGGCCGCCGAAACGTCCGAACAAGCCCTCACGCAGGCCGCCGATGCTGCCGACGCGACTGTGGGTGCGCTGCCCGACGAGGACACCTTCGAGCTGCCGGCCGCCTGGCGGCGCCAGCTGCACCCGCGGCGCGGCGGTGTGCGGCGCTCTGCGGGCAAGGCCTCACAGGAAGCGCTGGACGCGGTGGAGCGCAGGCTCTCCGAGGAGCGTGGGTGGATCGCCGAGCTTCTGGCGGCTCCGAGCAGCGACGACCGGCTCGTCGAGTCCGCCCGGGCGCATCTGGCGGGCAGTCCCGATCCCGTCGGGGCGGCGGTCCTCGCCGCCGTGGTCGGCCTCCACCCGTTGACACAGGCGGCATGGGCGGACAGCTGGACCGAGGCGTACGGGCTGCCGTTCGCCGCCCGGGCCGCCGTGGAGCTCTTCACCGTCGAGGCGCACTGGATCCAGAAAGGAACGCGGCGGTACGACCCGTGGCTCGAGGCCCTCACGGGCCCCCGCAACGGGTACTGGACGGGGGCGCGCCGGCCGGCTGCCGACCGGATCCGCGCCCTGCTCGCGAACGCCGACGAGGAGGCCTACCGGTCGACGGTCGCCGCGCTCGCCGGGTGCCGCGACGATACGGTGCGCCGGATCGTCGTGTCGTACCTGGTGCCGAGCGAGACGGAGTGGGCGGCCGAGCTCTGTGCGAACCCGCAGGTGATCGCGGAGAGCGACCAGACCCTGCGCTCCATGGTGTTCTGCTCGCTCAACTCGTCCGAGCAGGTCGGCGAGCTCGCGGAGCGGCCCGGCGTCGGCTGGTCGGTCGCACTGATCGGGACGGTCGCGGAGGGCATCGGAACGGCGGTCGCCCCGCTGCTGGCGGGCCGCATGAGCGACCGTTACAACACCGACTATCTGAAGTTGATCGCGAACGCCCTCGTGGAGCTCCCGTCGGACGAGGCCTTCGGTCTTCTCCTCACCCACTCGGACGCGAAGCATGTCCGGGCCGCGCTGTTCAAGGCCGCGCACCGCTACCCGGTACGCGCGCTGAGACTGCTCGCCGCAGCCGTGCGCGACGGTTCGGGACCGGGCTCCGCCGAGTCGACCCGGCTGCTGCTCGCCGGACACATCGGCGCCCATCGCGAGCTGGTGGAGACGGTGCTCCCCACGCTCGACGCCGACCTGGCCGCGCTGGTCGATCCGCTGCTCAACCCCGTCGGCCGGGTCGCCGACGCCTCCTCCCGGACGCTGCCGGAACTGCTGGTCTCCCCTCCGTGGTCCCGTCCGCGCAAGCCCACCCGCACGACGGTCGTCGACGGGCTGACGGCCGAGGCCGAACCGGGCATCGCCTGGCTGCCGGGCGAGAAGGAGAAGTGGGCTTCCTGCCGCACCTGGCACAACCGCGAGCGTGAGCACACGCACGGCGAGGCGAAGTACTGGGAGGAGCAGGCGGCTTCGTACGCGGCGACGGAGACGCTGACCAGCCTCCAGCCGGCCTGGATGTTCCTGCACGGCCCCGAGGAGACGGTCCGGCCGTGGCTCGGCAAATGGGCCCCGGACGATCTGTGGGACGCCGAGGAGACACTCAAGCCGGTCGCCGCCCGCTTCGGGCTCGACGCACTGCCGGTGCTGCTCCGTGCGGCACCCCACCAGCCGGGTTCGCTCGCCTCGCTGTTCCTGCCGTACGTGGATGTTGCGGTGGCGCGGCACATGGCGGACTGGTCGATACGGCTCAAGTCGGTTGCAACGACGGCCCGTTCCTGGTTCGTCCGGCACGGCGCCACGGCGGCCGCCTACCTGGTGCCGGACGCGGTCGGCAAGGCCGGGGCCGGTCGTCGTGCCGCCGAGCAGGCCCTGCTGCAGATCGCCGCGGTCCACGGCGACGCGGTGGTGCGGGAGGCCGCCGCCGGATACGGCGCCGGGGCGGCAGGCGTGATCGACGAGCTGTTGTCGGCCGACCCGCTGGAGCGGGCGCTGCCCGCCAGGATGCCCGTCGTGCCCGCGTGGGCGGAGCCGGCCCTGCTACCGCAGATCCGGGTCAGGACCGGCGGCGCGCTGCCGGAGGAGTCCGTCCGGCATGCCCTGATGCTCCTGGCGCTGTCCCGGCCCGGGGAGACCTATCCGGGGGTGGCCGTCCTCAGGGAGACGGCGGAGCCGGAGTCGCTCGCCGCGTTCGCCTGGGCGCTGTTCGAGCAGTGGCGGCTGTCCGGGATGCCCGCCAAGGAGTCCTGGGCGCTGCACGCTCTCGGGCTGCTCGGCGACGACGGAACGGTACGGAGTCTCACACCGGTCATCAGGGCCTGGCCCGGCGAGGGCGCACATCACCGGGCGGTCGAGGGTCTCGATGTGCTGGCGGCCATCGGCACCGATGTGGCGCTGCTGCATCTGCACGGCATCTCGCAGCGCGTGAAGTTCAAGGCGCTGAAGGTACGGGCCCAGGAGAAGATCGCCGAGGTGGCCTCGGGGCTGGGGCTGACCGGCGAGCAGCTCTCCGACCGGCTGGTGCCCGACTTCGGGCTGGACGCCGGGGGTTCGACGGTCGTCGACTACGGCACCCGCCGTTTCACCGTCGGCTTCGACGAACAGCTGCGGCCGTATGTGCTGGACGGTGACGGCAAGCGCCGCAAGGATCTGCCGATGCCGGGTGCGCGGGACGACGCGGAGCTGGCCCCCGCGGAGCGCAAGCGGTTCATGGCGCTGAAGAAGGATGTGCGGACGGTCGCCTCCGACCAGGTGCGGCGGCTGGAGGCCGCGATGGTGGCGCAGCGTTCCTGGACGACGGCGGAGTTCCGTGAGCTGTTCCTCCGCCACCCGCTGCTCTGGCACCTCGTGCGCCGGCTGGTGTGGCTGAGCGAGACCGACGGGGTGACCACCGCGTTCCGGGTGGCGGAGGACCGTACGTTCGCGAATGCCGAGGACGACCCCTTCGAGCCGGCCGACGGCGCGGCGGTACGGATCGCGCACCCGATGGCGCTGGGTGAGGAGCTCGACGACTGGTCCGAGGTGTTCGCGGACTACGAGATCCTGCAGCCGTTCCCGCAGTTGGGGCGCGCCGTGTTCCGTCTGGCGGACGAAGACGCACATGGCTACCGGCTGACCCGGTTCGAGGGGCTCAAGGTGCCGACGGGCAAGGTGCTCGGGCTGGAGCGGCGCGGCTGGGAGCGGGGTGTGCCGCAGGACGCCGGGGTCGAGCGGTGGATCTCCAAGCAGCTCGCCGACAACGTCTGCCTGGTGATCGCGCTGGACAGCGGCATCGCGGTCGGGGTCGTCGACATGTTCCCGGACCAGACCCTCGAAACGGTGTGGCTGGACGATCAGCCCAACGACCATTATCCGTTGCGCACCTATCCGCTGCGGTTCGCCGATCTCGACCCGGTGACCGTCTCCGAGCTGCTGGCCGATCTGACGGAGCTGACCGAGGGCGTCGCGTCATGAGCGTACGGGGGACGGATGCGGAGCCGGTGCCGGAAGGCCAGGCCGGCGGGCTGTCGGTCGGTGTGGAGGCCGGGCCGTCCGTGCAACGGCCCCCGGCCGAGGTCCGGTACGCCCAGGAGCTGGCCGCGCTGCGCTCCGACGACCGCGATCCGCGGCCGCCGGGCTGGGAGTTGAGTCTGCGGGCGGCGCGCAGGTTCGTCATCGGTGACATGGACGCGGGCATCAGCCGGAAGTTCGTCGGCAATCCGTCGCTCGTCGACCGGGCGCTGGTGACCCTGGCGACGAGCCGCGGGCTGATGCTGGTGGGCGAGCCGGGCACCGCCAAGTCGCTGCTGTCCGAGCTGATCGCGGCGGCGGTCAGCGGGGACTCCACGCTGACGGTGCAGGGTGGCGCGGCCACCACGGAGGACCAGATCAAGTACGGCTGGAACTACGCGCTGCTGGTCGCCGAGGGACCGTCGACACGGTCGCTCGTCCCGGCGCCGATGCTGCGCGGGATGGCGGAGGGCCGGCTCGTACGGTTCGAGGAGATCACCCGCTGCCCGCTGGAGGTGCAGGACTCGCTGCTCTCGCTGCTGTCCGAGCGGGTGGTGGCGATCCCCGAGCTGACCGGTCCTGACGGCATGGTCTTCGCCCGGCAGGGCTTCAATGTGATCGCGACGGCCAACACCCGGGACCGGGGCGTCAATGAGATGAGCGCGGCGCTCAAGCGGCGGTTCAACTTCGAGACGGTGTTCCCGATCCCGGACCTGGACACGGAGCTGGCGCTCGTCGAGGCCGAGGTGAGCACCCTGTTGCGGCGCTCGGGCGTGGAGCCGCCACCGGACCGGGACGTCCTGGAGGTCCTGGTCGGTACGTTCCGCGAGCTGCGCGCGGGTGGCGGGTCGGGCGGTCCGGACGGCTCGGGTGCGGGCCCGGACCGGCCCTCGGCCGTGATGAGTACGGCGGAGGCGGTCTCGGTCGCCCATGCCGTCGGCGTGCGCGGCTGGTTCCTGCGCGGCGAGCCGGGCAGCGCGGCCGATGTGGTGGCGTGTCTGGCCGGCACGGCTGCCAAGGACAGCCCGGAGGACCTGGCCCGGCTGCGCCGCTACCTGGAGCAGCAGGTGCCGCGCCGCCGCGGCCCGCAGTGGCAGGCCCTGTACGACGCACGTCATCTGCTTGCCGACTGATGCCCGCCGTGTTCCTGGGGGTGCGCCACCACTCCCCCGCCTGCGCCCGGCTCGTCGAGCGGACCATCGAGGAACTGCGCCCCGCCCATGTGCTGGTGGAGGGCCCGGCCGAGATGAACGCCCGGCTGGACGAGCTGCTGCTCGGGCACGAGCTGCCGGTCGCGGTGTTCAGCCACTACCGCGACGGGCATCGGGCCGCGACGTCCTGGGCGCCGCTGTGCGACTACTCGCCGGAGTGGGTCGCGCTGCGGGCGGGCCGGGCGGCCGGGGCCGAGGTCCGCTTCATCGATCTGCCGGCCTGGCATCCGGCGTTCGCCGAGCGCGCCAACCGGTACGCCGACGCGGAGGTCCGGTACGCAGAGGCCACCGAGCGGCTCTGCCGGCACTTCGCGGTGGACTCCTCGGACGCGCTCTGGGACCGGTTGTTCGAGGTGGAGCCGGACGACGGTCTCGCCGCACGTCTCGACGCGTACTTCGCGCTGGTGCGCGGGGACGCGGAGGCCGATGCGGGTGACCGGGCACGCGAGGCCTATATGGCGGCGTGGGTGCGGAGGGCGGTGGCTGCGGCCGGGGAACGGCCGGTGCTGGTGGTGACCGGTGGCTTCCACCAGCCGGCGCTGCGCGCGCTCGCCGGGGTCCGTGGCACCGACGGGATCGTTGCCCCCTCTGGCGAGGCTGTCGGTGCCGTCGGCGCTGCCGGCGAACTTCCTTTCGGCGGCGGTGGGGACGGTTGGGCACTCGGGGCTGACGGGTGGCCGCAGGTGCCCGCTCCTCCGGCGGAGGCACGGGCGGGGAGTTTCCTCGTGCCGTACTCGTTCCGCCAGTTGGACGCGTTCGCCGGGTACCAGTCGGGCATGCCGTCGCCCGGCTACTACCAGCAGGTGTGGGAAGCGGGCCCCGAGGCCGCGGCGGACGGGCTGCTGCGGACGGTCGTCGAGAGGCTGCGGGCCCGGAAGTTCCCGGTGTCCACCGCCGATCTGATCGCGGCACGCAGTCTGGCCCAGGGGCTCACCGCGCTGCGCGGCCATCCGCGTCCTGCCAGGATCGATGTGCTGGACGGTCTCGCGGGTGCCCTGATCACGGACGACCTGGACCGCCCGCTGCCGTGGACGAGCCGGGGTACGTTGTCGACGGGCAGCCATCCCGCGGTCGTCGAGATGGTGGCGGCCTGCAGCGGCGACCGCACCGGGCGGCTGCATCCCGCGACCCCGGCGCCGCCGCTCGTACACGATGTGGCGGCGCAGCTCGCCCGGCTGGGGCTCGACGGCGGTCACGGCTCCTCGTACCGCCTCGACCTCACCGACGCCACCGATCTGGAGCGCAGCCGGGTGCTGCACCGGCTGCGGGTGCTGGGGATCCCCGGTCACGGGCGGACCGCCGGTCCCGAGCACGGCATCGACCCGGTGTTCACCGAGCGCTGGGAGCCACGGCCGTCGCCGGGGCGCGAGGCCGCGCTGGTCGAGGCGGGAGCGTACGGGGCGGGACTGGCGGAGGCGGCAGCGGCCGCGCTCACCGAGCGGACACATGACGCGGAGGCCGGGGCCGACGCGCCGGCCGGGGTGCTGTTCGACGCCGTGCTGTGCGGGGTGGGCACCCTCTCGGAGCAACTGCTCGCCGAACTGGCTGCGCGCGTCGGTGAGCTGAAGACGCCGGGGCCGCTCGGCGACGTGCTCGCCACGGCTCTGGGCCTGTGGCGGCACGACCGCGTGTACGGGGTGGCGCGCGGCCCCTTGCTCGGCGCCGTGATCGACGGGGCGACGGGACGGCTGCTGTGGCTCCTGGAGGGCGCGCGCGGTGCGTCGGGGGTGGACTTCCCCCGGTTGCGGGCCGTGGTCGCCGTGCGGGATGCGGTGCTGCACGCGCCGGAGTTGCTTGCGGCGTCGCGGGCGACAGTCGCCGGGATCGCCCAGCGGATCAGCCGTGACCCGGACGCCCCGATCGATCTTCGGGGAGCCGCATTCGGCCTGCACCGGGCGCTGGGAGCGGTGCCGGGGACATCGACGGATCCGGCCGAGGCGGTGCGTACGGTGGCGGCGGCCGGCCCGGATGCGCTCGGCGACTGGCTGGCCGGGCTGTTCGCGCTCGCCCGTGACGAGGTGACGGGTGCGGTGGAGAGCGGTGGTGGAGACGGCGGCGCCACGGAGTCGCTGGTCGATGTGCTGGACAGCCTGGTCTGTGCGCTGCCCGACGGCGACTTCCTGTCGGGTCTGCCCGCGCTGCGCCAGGCCTTCGCGTTCTTCCCACCACGTGAACGCGAGCGGATCGCCGGAAAGTTGCTGGAGCGGCGCGGGGTGCGCGGCTCGGCGCGCAGTCTGCTGCGGACCACCGCGGACCCGCTGCTGATCGCCCGCGCCGGCGCCCTGGAGGAGAACGTGTCCCGCGTGCTGTCCCGTTACGGCCTGGGAGCCGCATCATGACCACGACACCCGAACCGACCACGCCCGACGCCGGGCTGGAGCGCTGGCGGCTGATCCTCGGCGCCGCCGCCGAACGGCACACCGGACCGCTGGGGCAGGGCCACGCCGCGCAGGATGCGGCGCTCGACTGGCTCTACGGCCGTGACCCCGACCTCGCCAGGCGCGGGGTGCGCCGCTCGGGGACGAGCACCCGTCGCACCGGTGGGGACGGGCCTTCGCCGGTGACCGCGATCGACTGGCTCGACGACATCCACCGGCTCTTCCCGAAGGAGACCATCGAGCGACTGGAGCGGGACGCCGTCGAGCGGTACGGCATCCAGGAGATCGTCACCGACCCGGCGGTTCTGGAGCGGGTCGAGCCGAGCCCCACACTGCTGCGGGCCGTGCTGCGCACCAAGCACCTGATGAACCCGCAAGTGCTGCGGCTTGCCAGGCGCATCGTCGCGTCGGTGGTCAAGGAGCTCCTGGCCAAGCTGCAGCCGGAGGTCCGCCGGGCGTTCCACGGCACCCGCTCCCGCAAGCCGAGCCAGGTGCCCCTGGCGAGGGACTTCGACTTCCGGCAGACCGTACGGGCCAACCTCGCCCACTACCAGCCGGCGGAGCGGCGACTCCTGATCGAGCGGGCGCACTTCCACTCCCGCACCCAACGCCACCTCACTCAGTGGCAGTTGATCCTGCTGGTCGACCAGTCGGGTTCGATGGCAGGTTCGGTGATCCACTCCGCGGTGACGGCCGCCTGCCTGTGGGGGCTGCCGGGCCTCAAGACGCACCTCGTCGCCTTCGACAGCAATGTGGTGGACCTGACCTCCGAGGTGTCGGACCCGGTGGAGTTGCTGATGCGGGTCCAGCTCGGCGGCGGCACGGACATCGCGCGGGCCGTGCAGTACGGCGCGGATCTGGTGGAGAACCCTCGCCGCACGATCGTCGCGCTGATCACCGACTTCTACGAGGGCGGCGACTCCTACCGGCTGCTGCGCACGGTGCGCGGGCTGGTGCAGCAGGGCAGCACGGTGCTCGGTCTGGCCGCTCTGGACGAGGAAGCGAACCCCGACTACGACCGCGAGCTGGCCGGTCGGCTCGCCGAGGCGGGGGCACACATCGGGGCGATGACACCGGGCCGGCTCGCCGAATTCGTCGCCGAGAGGCTGGGCCGATGACCGAAACGACCACCGGGCCCGTGTCCCGCGCCGATCTGCTGGCCCTCACCCCCGACACGCTCAGCGCGCTCGCCAACCGCGGCCTGGTCAAACGGGCCACGAAGGAGCTGGACGCGGGCACCGCGCCCAGCCTCACGACCGAGCCCGACACCACGGTCCGTGCTCGCTTCGACGACGGCATCACCGCGGTCCTTCCGCCCGGTGTCGGTCTGGACAAGGGCAGTTGCAGCTGCGCCGCCCCCGGCGTGTGCCGCCACCTCGTCGCACTCGTCCTCGCCTATCAGCGTGATGCCGGGGCCGGTGCGGACGGCGCCCCGGTCCCTGTCCCCGTCACGGACTGGTCCCCCGGCTCCACCGACGACCGTGCGCTGGCCGATGCTCTCGGCGCCCGCACACTCGCCGCGGCCCGTCGCACCTTCGAGCGTGGTTACGGCGCCCTGGTGCACCGCCCCACGGCCGAGCGTCCGGAGCCCTGGGTCGAGTTGCCCACCTGTACGGTGCGGTTCCCGGTGCCCGGCGAGATCGCGTACGCGCTGACGGACGTGGCCGCCGCGGTGCGGGACGAGATGGTGGCGCTGGCGGTCTGGGCGTTCCGGGTCGCCGACGAAGCGGGGACCGAGGACCGGTCCACCACCGTCCAGGTCGGCGGGCGCCCCACTGCCCGGCCCACGGCCCGCCCCGAACTGGACGCGGCGGCGGCGCTCGCCGACGAGCTGCTGAGGGAGGGGGTGGCCCATGCCGGACCGGTGCTCCGAGGTGCCCTGGCCCGTGCCGGTGACGCGCTGACCGCCGGTTCGCTGCACTGGCCGGCCGGCGCGGTCGCCGAACTGACCGGCCAGCTCGCGGCCTACGCCGACCGCACCGCCCACTACCGCCCCGAGCTGGTCGCCGCCCTGCTCACCGAGGTCCACGCCCGGCAGCGGGCCGCCGCGGTACCCGGTGCACTCGGCACCCGGGAGGCCGGGGACACCCCGCTGCGCCGGGTCCGGCTCACCGCGCTGGGCTGCCGGGTCCGCGGCACGGCCGAAGCCCTGGTCGCCGAGGTGTACTTCGCGCACCCCGGCGCGGGCTCGGTCCTGGTCCTGCGCAGGGAGTGGACGGCCGACGGCCGGGAGCTCACCGGGCGCCGGCTGGCCACCCGCCGTGTCCTGTCCACTTCGCTCTCCGCGCTGGCCACCGGCAATCTGGTCAGCGAGAGCGTCCGGCGCACCGCGAGCCGCGCCCTGACGATCGCCCGGGGCCGGCTCGGAACCACGAGCATCACCCCGGTCGGCGCCGCGTGGACGGATCTCCCCGAGCCCCTCCTCGTACGCGACCTGTCGGCTCTCACGGCAAGTTGGCGGGGGCGGCCGCCGCGGCTGATCCGCCCGAGGGTCGAGGCGGAATCGGTGCGGGTCGTCGCCCTGTCCGAGGTCGGGAGTATCGGGTACGACCCCGCCGAGCAGTGTCTCGAAGCGCATGTCCGGGACGCTGCGGGAACGTCCGCCGTGCTGACGTCCGCCTATCGCCCGGAGTGCCCGGGGGCGCTGGACGCCCTGGCCGACGCGTTGGGGAGTGGCGCCACGCATATCAGCGGTTCGGTGCACCGCTCCGGCGGCAGCATCGTCATCGACCCGATCGCGGTGCTCACCCCGGCCGGGGTGACCGTGCCCGATCTGGCCGCCGGTGACGGCTCCACGGCCCTGGCGGCGGCCGGAAGCCGCTCACCGGATCCGCTGACCGCGGCGCTCGACGAGGCGATATCCGCGCTCGCCGCCGCGGCCCACAGCGGGCTGTCCCGTCCGACCGCCCCGACCCGGTCCCGTATCGACGAAGCGGCGACCGCCCTGTCACGGACCGGGCTGGCCCGCGCGGCGGCATTGCTGCGGGCGTTCCTGAACGCGCTGGACGGGCAGGCGGAGAGCGGACGGACCGCCGCCTGGCTGGAGGCCCAGCTCCACCTCATGGTCAGCAGCGAGCTGCGGGCCGCCGAAAGCTGATGGCGCTCCGGGGTGAGCAGCCGTGTCCCGGTCAGGCCCGGTTCAGATAGGCGAGTCCGGGATGAGCCTTCGTATATCCGTCGACGAGTCGGCGGGCGACCGAGACCGAGTCGACGAGGGGGTGCAGTGCGAAGGCCTGTACGGCGGTGGCGCGTGAGCCGGTTGCCGCCGCGTCGAGGACCGCGCGCTCGACGGCTTTGACCGCCGTGACCAGGCCGACGGCGTGATACGGAAGGGGGTCGACGGTCACGGGGTGGGCGCCGTTGGCGTCGACGAGGCAGGGCACCTCGATGACGGCGTCCACGTCGAGCACGGACAGCGTGGTGCGGTTGCGGACGTTGAGGATGAGGGAGGTCCGCTCGTTACGCGCGACGGCCCGCATGAGGGCCAGGGCGACCTGTTCGTACCCGCCGGACTCCAGATCGCTCTCGTCCCGCTCGCCGGCCCCGGCGACCTCCCTGTTCTCCGACATGTAGGTGGCCTCGCGTTCGGCGCGGGTGCGGTCCCAGGTCGGCAGGGCGGCGGTGGCCGGGTCCTTCATCCGGGCGTAGAAGCCCTCCTGCTGGTCGCGGAGGAAGGCGCCGCGGGTCTGCTCGGCGTCCTGGTAGGCGCGGACGGCTTCCCGGTTGAAGTAGTAGTAGTGCAGGTACTCGTTGGGGATCGCACCGAGTGAACGCAGCCAGTCGGTGCCGAAGAGCTTGCCCTCCTCGAACGAGCCCAGCAACTCCGGGTCGGCGAGCAGGCGCGGCAGTTCGTCGCGGCCGTCGATGTGCAGCCCGCGGACCCAGCCCAGGTGGTTGAGGCCGACGTAGTCGATCCAGGCGCGGTCGGGGTCCGCGCCCAGGGTCCGGGCGATACGGCGGCCGAGGCCCACCGGCGAGTCGCAGATGCCGATGACCCGGTCGCCGAGGTGGCGGGACATGGCTTCGGTGACCAGACCTGCCGGGTTGGTGAAGTTGATGACCCAGGCGTGCGGGGCGAGCCGGGCGATGCGGCGGGCGAGAGCGTCCGCGACGGGGACGGTGCGCAGCCCGTACGCGATGCCGCCCGCGCCGACTGTCTCCTGACCGAGCACGCCTTCGTCGAGGGCGACCCGTTCGTCGGCGGCACGGCCTTCGAGGCCGCCGACACGGATGGCGGAGAAGACGAAGTCGGCGCCCCGCAGTGCCTCGTCGAGCTCGGTGGTGGCGAGAACGGTGGGTGCGTCCGGCACCCCCTCGGCCTGATCGGCGAGGACACGGGCGACGGCGGTGAGCCGGTCGGCGTCGGTGTCGTAGAGGGTGACGGCGGTGACGCGGCCTTCGGCGTGGTCGGCGAGCAGCGCCCCGTACACCAGGGGGACCCGGAATCCGCCGCCGCCCAGAATTGTCAGCTTCACGCTTCCGCATGGTACGGGCCCGAAGCTCCGCACCGTGCCCGCCGCCGTCACCGCGGCAAGCGCGCGGGCCGGTGGTCCCGGACTCCGAGGTCCGGGACCACCGGCCCGTAACTGCGCTCGTGCCGACCGTGCCGGTCGGTGCGCGGGCAGCCAGGTCAGTAGCCGCTCCACCAGCGCGTCACCGCGTGCCACAGCCTCGACGGTGCGGCCGGCTTGCGCCGGCGCGGGATCCGGCCGGCTGCCGACTGCCCCGCGGCCGTGTTCTCGGGCGCCGTCTCGGTCTGCACCCCGCCCCTCTGCACGTCAGCGGCCCCGCCGGAGGCGGCCTGCGCTTCGGCACCGGCCGGAACGGGCGAGGGCGCCGGAGTGCGCACCGACGCGGGCGGCGTGTGCCGGACCGGCGACTGCACTTCCCAGTTCTCGCGCGCCGGGTTGCGCCGGCCCGTCGACGGCGGTTCGCTGTCGTCCTGCGGCGGGCGGGCAGCGAAGTCCGCGGGCAGTTCCACGAGATGCCGGGACATGATGTTCCCGATCCACTGCAGCTGGCTCTCGTCGACGGCCAGTTCGAGGTCCGGCAGGCGCATCAGCAGGGCGTCGACACCGACGTCCGCGATCGCTCGCCCGATGTCCTGGCCGGGGCATTCGTGCGGGCCGCCGCTGAACGCGAGGTGGGCGCGGTTGCCCTCCATGTTGGCGGTGAGATCGGGCCGTACCACCGGGTCCGTGTTGGCGGGTGCGATGCCGACGATCAGCGCGTCGCCCTCCCTGATCCGCTGGCCACCGAGCTCCGTGTCGCCGACCGCCCAGCGGCCGAACACCGCGGTGAACGGCGGCTCGTCCCACAGCGTCTGCTCGACCGCCTCCGGCACCGTCATGTGGCCACCGCTGAGTCTGGCCCGGAAACGCGGGTCGGTGAGCACCATGCGGAGCACGTTGGCGATCAGGTTGGCGGTCGCCTCGTAGGCGGCGATGAGGATCAGCCGCAGATGCTCGGTGACCTCGGTGTCGGTCATTCCCGCGGGATGCTCGACGAGCCAGGTGGCGAAGTCGGCGGCGGGTTCGGTCCGGCGCCGTTGGACCAGCCGGCTCAGCGCGGCAACGACATAGGCGTTGCTCGCGACAGCGGTCGCCGTGCCCCGGGTCATGTCGCGGGCGGCCTGCACCATGCGGTCGTTGTACTCCTCGGGCATGCCGAGGATCGCGCACATCACCATCATCGGCAGCTGCTCGGCGAACTGGCTGACCAGGTCGACGCGGCCTTCCTGGCAGAAGTCGTTGACGAGGCGGTTACTGAAGCGGTTGATGTGACGGCGCACGCCGCGGTGGTCGATGCGCGCCATGCTGTCGGTGACCGCGCCGCGCAGCCGTTCATGGGTGTCGCCGTCGGCGAACACGCACACCGGCTGCCAGGTGAAGATCGGGGCCAGCGGGTGGTCCGGGGCGACACTGCCGTCCTGCAGGGCCCGCCAGCGCCGGGAGTCGCGGGAGAACTGCGAGGGGGTGCGGGTCAGGTGCAGGTTCTCGCTGTGCCCGAGCACCAGCCAGGCGGGTACGTCCCCGTGCAGCAGGATCGGTGCCACCGTGCCGTGTTCGGCCCGCAGCTTGTCGTACAGCCCTGCGGGGTCCCGCTCTGCCTCGGGGCCGTAGAACCGGCGCAGCCCGCCGGGTCCGATACCGAGGCCGTGGGCCGGGCACTCGGGCGGTGGAACCGGCCCCGCGGCCGCGCCGGGCTCGTATTGGAAAGGGGTTGTCACGATCGCTCCAGGGATGAGGCTGCCGAGATCGGATGTGTACGGGCGAGGGATCGAGCGGGTGCCAGGGTGTCCAGCGGAGTGCGCGTGGGGCGGGCACAGCCCGGTGGGGTCAGCCGAGTGGGACGGCCAGGCTGTGCAGATAGCGCATCAGGGTCATCAGCACATCGCGGCTGGACGCGCGCAGTCTCGCGTCGCAGTCGATCATCGGAACCTCGTCCGGCAGGTCCAGGGCGCTGCGCAATGCCTCGACCGGGTGCTTCGGGGCGTCCGGGAAGGTGTTGACGGCGACGACGAACGGCACGCCGCGCTCCTCCAGACGCCCGATCACGTCGAAGCTGACTTCGAGGCGCCGGGTGTCGATGAGCACGACGGCTCCGAGCGCGCCCTCGAAGAGTCCGTTCCACAGGAACCAGAAGCGTTCCTGGCCCGGGGTGCCGAAGAGGTAGAGGATCAGCTCGTCGCTGATGCTGATCCGGCCGAAGTCCATGGCGACGGTCGTGGCGGTCTTGCTCTCCACCCCGACGTTGTCGTCCACGCCGACGCCGGCCTGGGTCATGGTCTCTTCGGTGGTCAGCGGCCGGATCTCGCTGACGGAACCGACCATGGTCGTCTTGCCGACCCCGAACCCACCGACTATCACCACCTTCACAGCCGCTGTGGCCGTGGTGGGCAGGATGTCCTCGGTCCTGGGGCCGGTGATCGTGTCAGAGTTTCTGAAGTCCATGCATCACCGCTTCGAGAAGGGACCTGTCCGGGAGTGTGGCGCGGACGATGGGCGCGCGCGATTCGATCAGTTCGGTCGTGAGGAGATCGGTGAGGAGCGAAGTCACCACGCTGAACGGCAGGCTGAGGTAGGCCGAGATCTCGGCGACGGATAACGGTGCCTGGCAGAGCCGCAGGATCACGGCCTGTTCGGGCTGGACCGTCGGCGCCGGTTCCACCTTCGCGACGATCATCGTGACCAGGTCGAGCGCCGCCCGCTCGCTGCCGTCGGGATCGCCGGTGAGCACGTACAGCCGTTCCGGATCGCTCAGTGCCGGTTCGGCCTTTCGGCGTTCTCGTCGGGGAGAACTCATCCGGCCTGCCCGTCATGACGCGGCGGGCTCGTGAGGTGGGCGCCGATCCTGACGACCATGTCGCGCATCCGTGCTCCGACGAGTCCCGCGTCCACCGTCTCTCCGGCGAGGACCGCGAGGTAGGCACCGGTCCCGGCGGCCATCAAGTAGAAGAAACCGCCGGTGACTTCGATGACGACGAGCCGCATCATCCCGTCGCTGTACGGGATTTCGGAGGCGACGGCGGCGGCCAGGCTCTGCAGTCCGGCGCAGGCAGCCGCCAGCCGGTCGGCGACATCGGGGTCACCGCCGTGCCGGGCGATGCGCAGGCCGTCCGCGGAGAGCACCACGATCTGATGAATGTCCGGAACGTCGTCGGCCAGTTCCTTGAGCATCCAGTCCATATTGCCCCGCTGCTGGATCACTTCAGATCTCCCTTGTCCCACACATCGTCAGAGTCTTCGCCGGTCTTCGGCTCCTGCGGCACGCCGTTGACGGCGTTGGTGAATGCCTCCAGCCAGAGTCCGGGCGGCGGCTCCTTGGCGCTGTCGCTACCGTTGCGCTGCCCTGCGGCGGGGGCGGTCGACTGCGCGGGGAGATTGTGCGAGCCGAGCGGTGCGCGGCCGCGGCTGCGGCGCTGCGGGAGGCCGCCGGAGGTCCACTCGGTCACCACGGGGGCGTCGTCCCCCATGGCGGACGCGGACGCGGGGGCGGCCGGCCGGGAGTCGGAGGCGACCGGTCCGGTGGCCGGGCGGGATTCCACGGGGAGAGGCTGGCGGCGCTTGCTGCGCGGCGGAACGACGTGCTTCATGTTCGAGAGGTCGATGTCGCTGGTGGGCCTCGACGTGGCGCCGATGCCGTGGGCGATACCGGGTGCGGGGCCGGTGGTGATCATGGCGCGGGGCACGACGAGGACGGCGCGGACCCCGCCGTACGCGGACTGCCGCAGTGAGACCTGGAGGTCGTACATCCGGGAGAGCCGGCCGACGACGGCCATGCCGAGCCGCGGGGACTCGCCGAGGTCGTTCATATTGGATCCGGCCTGCGCCCTGGCGAGCATGTTCTCCGCCCGTTCGCGGGCCTCCTCGCTGAGGCTGACGCCGCCGTCCTCGATCTCGATGGCGATGCCGGACTGCACCTCGACCGCGGTGACGTGCACCCGGGTCTGCGGCGGCGAGTAGCGGGTGGCGTTGTCGAGGAGCTCGGCGCAGGCGTGGATGAGCGGCTCGACCGCGGTGCCGATGATGGCGACCTTGGCGATCGAGTGCAGATCGACACGCGGGTACTCGAGGATCCGGGACATGGCGCCACGCAGCACACTGAACAGCGGTACGGGCTTGGGCCATTGACGGCTGGGGCGGGCACCGCCGAGCACCGCGATGGAGTCGGCGAGGCGGCCGATCAGCGCGGTGCCGTGGTCGATGCGCAGCAGGTCGTCGAAGACGTCGGGGTTGCGACCGTGGTGCTCCTCCATCTCCCGCAGCTCGGAGGCCTGGCGGTGGACGATCGCCTGGACGCGCCGGGCGACGTTGACGAAGGCGCGCTGTCCGGAGTCACGCATCGCCTCTTCGTTGTCGATGATGTCCAGCACCGTGCGGACGAGGGCGCGTTGGGCATCGGGAAGATCGCGGTACGTCTCGTCGGAATCGACGACGTCGCGCAGTACCTCGTCGGGCGAGTTGCCCACCCGGAGCCGGTGGATCGCGGCCGGCAGCAGCTCCTTGCTGATCCGAACGGCCTCTTCGTCATGGGTGGCGAGGCGATGTTCAAGGACGGCGAGGCGGCGTTCGTACTCGGCGCGCTGCCTGCGCATCGCGCGCCCGCGGCGGGCGAGCACGACGCCGAGTGAGGCGACCACGACGGTGGCGGCGGCTCCGCACCAGACAACTACTGTCCGCGCGGGCTCGGAGACCAGTGCCGCGGCGGCGGCAGTCGCACCGGCCATCAGGAGCACGGGGAGCAACGCGGCGCGAGCGACGGGAATTTCTCTGTCGATCGGCGGTGATTCAACTCGAACCATCTAAGACCTCTGACGGTTGATTCGGGAGGTATGCGCGCATCCAGGGCGCGCAGGAACAAGTGCTCGAATTCATATCAACTCGACTTCACTGCGCGTGAGCTTAGCCAGATAGAAACAGTGCTTCGGCATATTCGCCCAACCCCCTGCGTGAGCGTTCCGGCGGTAATACACTCACGAGTTTTTGCACGCACCGACTTCAGCCGTGTGCGAGGAGTGACGAAGCGCCCTAACGCGAGCGATGTGACGACTCACGTACCGCTGTGCGGGACATTGTCAGGACTTACTTTCGGAGAGGGGTACGGCGGTAGTGGAGTTGGCAGACCGCATCGATCGCCGAATGGGCCATTCCGTCCCACTCCGAGGTACGCAGGCACACGCGATCGCGTACGGCGTGCTCTACCTGGCCTCCGACGAGTCCCGCATCGTGACCGTCACCGAACTCGTCGTGGACGGGGGCTGCACGGCGGTCAGAGCCGCCACCCCCGATTGCGTGCTGATCCTGGCCGCGCATCCGTGGGTCGGCCGACGGCCGGAGCGGGCCGTCTGACGGCCGTCGCCCGCCCGGGCGCAGCGGGGTCCGGTGCGTGGGTCAGCGCCGGGCCCCGCCGATGCGTCCCTCCAGCTGGACCAGCAATTCGCTGAGCTGCGCACTGAGTTCGCCGCGGGTCCGCTCGTCGAGACCGGAGAGCACGGCGCGTTCGTACGCCAGCTGCCGGGGCAGCAACTGGTCGACCAGGGCGCGCCCCTCCTCGGTCAGACGGACGTGTGTGACGCGCCGGTCGCGCTCGTCGCTGCGGCGGTCGACCAGGCCGCGCTCCTGGAGGATCCGGAGGCGCTTGGTGACGGCCGCACCGGAGGAGAACGTCTCCCTGGCCAGCTCGCCGGGCGTGAGTTCGCGGTCGGTACGCCGTACGGCGCCCAGCAGGTCGAATTCGGCGCGGGAGAGTCCGGCGGCGCGCAGCGGGGCATCCTCCGCCTGCTGGAGCAGGGCGGCGCAGCGGTTGATGCGGCCGATGAGTTCCATCGGTCCGGTGTCCAGCTCCGGGTTGACGGCGTGCCACTGCCGTACCACCGAGGCGACGATGTCGTCGGTCACACCGCTCCGTTCTCCGGGGCGGGGGCGATCAGCCCCTGCCGTGTTGCTGTCGCCGCGAGCGTACGGTGTCCGGCCTGCTCAGCCGCGAGAATGTGCTCCTCGGGCAGGGCGCGCTGCCACCATTCGCCGGCTGCCGTGTCGCCGGCCTCGCGCAGTTCGACGAGCGATCCGGTGAGCCTGCGGCGGGCTGCATCGAGGGCGACGGGCGCCGGCGCCGGGGCGGCGATCGTCTGTACGGCGTGGGCCCGGGCCCGGACGGTGGCGGCGAGGGCCCGTTCCAGGCGTCCGGTGGCCCGTCGGTTGGTGACGGCCATGGCGGCGAGGATTCCGACGACGGCGCCGATGACGGTGTCCAGGACACGGTCGCCGATGAGCTCTCCGGCCGGGTGCGTGCCGCCGAACTCCAGCACGAGGAGGGCCATCGGGGTCACGGCTATGGAGCCGAGCCAGTAGTTACGGGTGATCAGGGCCTCTGCGGCGAAGTTGAAGAAGAGGCAGCAGCCGATGAGTGCGAGTGAGCTCGTCCGGGAGACGGGGAGGACCGCGGCGAAGACGAGCACACCGAGGAGGTTGCCGAGGGTGCGCTGCAGGGCGCGGTTCCAGGAGAGCGTGACATTGGCCTGGTAGAGGGAGGCGGCGGTGACGATCGCCCAGTAGGGGCGGCCGACGCCGACGGCCATCGAGACATATCCGGCGAGGGCGCAGCCGATGAGGGTGCGGGCGGCGATGGGCAGCAGCGGGGAGCCGGGGGCGAGTGCGCGCAGCACCGCCCGGCGGGCGTCGCGTCGGCCTGCGGTCCGGCGCGCGGCCCGCTCGGCGTCGATCCCGAAGAGCTCCTCGGCGGTGCCGGGGGCGGGCGGCGGGGTGGGAACGGGGCCGCGGGCCCGGGTCTGCCGGGCCCAGGCGCGGAGCCGGTCGGGGCCGGCGACGCCGGCTTCGCGGTCGTGGTCGCCGGTGCGGGTGCCAACGGCCGTAGGGGCGAGCTCGCTGTCGAGGTCCGCCGTACGGGCGTGGCCGCCGCCGACCCGACGCGCGTGGACACCGGGGTGCGCACCCAGGGCTCCCCGGGCGAGCGCGGCTTCGGCGTGGACGACGAGCCGCTCCAGCTCCCGGCGTACGGGGGTGGGTCGCCCGGCGGCGAGCAGTGTCTGCCAGGCCGTGTGGACGGCGGCGGCCGCGGCGTGCCGGGTGCGGTGACCGGGGTCGTCCGCGTACGCGGCGGCAGCGGCCAGGGCTCGGGCGGTCGCGCGCCGCTCAGGACCCTCCCGCCGCAGCAGCGCGGGCCCGACGCTGACCAGCCAGGAGACCGCGCCCGCGGCCGCTGTCAGCGCCAGGTGTCCGGGCACCTGGCCGAGGTGCTGCGGGGCGAAGAGTGCGGCCGAGGTGACGAAGGTGAAGATCACCGGTCCGGGCGGCCCGATGCGGGTGGCGTCGCAGAGCACCTTCTGCCCGGCCGCGAGAAGCGCGCCGACGGCGATCAGCACGGCGGTCGAGTCGGTGAGTGAGGCCGTGACCAGCGATATCGCCATGCCGACGAGCATGCCGACGACGACTCCGGCGACGGTACCGGCGCGGCGGGCGTACGGGAGGCTGTGGCCGTACAGCGCGCAGAGCGAGCCGGCCATCGTGTACATCACGAGGTCGAGCCGGCCGAAGGCGAAGAGCGCCAGATTCGGTACGGCGGAAGCGACGACCACGCTCAGCGCCGGCTTGAACCACATGTCCGAGGGGCGGGTCAGGCGCAACGGGCCGACCAGGGGGAGTCTGCGGACGGAGGGCTGCCGGGTACGAATGGATGAATCGCTCACCCAAATACTTTAGCAGGTATTACACTCGTAAAACAATTGCTCGACTCGCCGGGTACGGAGCGCCGGGCCACACTGATCGCGACGCCCATGGACCGGCGCACCCGCCGGTTCGACATCCGACTGCACGGCGCCGGCGAAACGGTCCTCATGGAGTTCAGCTGATGTACGAGAGCGATGCCGGCCTGCTCGCCCCCGGGCGGGCCGGCTCCCCCGCCGAGGCCACCACCGGCGACAGCGCCTTCCTTCAGGCGATGCTCGACGCCGAGGCCGCGCTCACCCGCGCCCAGTCCACCTGCGGACTCGCCCCCGCCGACGCGGGGCGCGCGGTGACGGAGACCGCGGACGCCGACCGCTTCGACGTACGCGACCTGGCGCTGCGGGCCCGCTCCGGCGGCAACCCCGTCATCCCCCTGGTCGCGGACCTCACGGCGGCTGTTCCCGAGGACGCCCGGCCGTATGTGCACCGGGGTGCGACCAGCCAGGACATCCTCGACACCGCCGCGATGCTGGTCGCCTCACGGACGCTGGCAACGGTGCTGGACGACCTGGAGCGGGCGGCGGGCGAGGTGGCACGGCACGCGACCACCCACCGCGACACGCAGATGGCGGGGCGCACGCTCACCCAGCACGCCGTGCCGACGACGTTCGGGCTGAAGGCTGCGGGGTGGCGTGCGCTGATCCTCGACGCCCGGGACCGGCTGACTACGGTACGGGCGTCGCTGCCCGCCCAACTGGGTGGCGCAGCAGGCACGTTGGCGGCCTTCTCCGCCTTCTCCGCCCCCTCCGTCGCACCGGAGGACACCGAGGGGCAGGAGGACGCCGACGGGCAGGGAGAGGCCGACCTGCTTGCTCTGGTCGCCGCCTACGCGCGCGAACTCGGGCTGGCGGAACCGGTGTTGCCCTGGCACACCCTGCGTACCCCGATCGCCGATCTCGCCGGTGCGCTCGCCTTCACCGCGGGCGCTCTCGGCAAGATGGCCGCCGATGTGCTCACGCTCTCCCGCACCGAGATCGGCGAGGTCGAGGAGGAAGAGTGGGGCGGTTCGTCGGCCTTGCCGCACAAGGCGAATCCGGTGCACGCCACGCTGATCGCGGCGGCCGCCCGCCGCGCCCCGGGCCTGGCGGCCACCCTGTACGGCTCGCTGACCGCCGAGGACGAGCGGCCCGCCGGGGCGTGGCACGCCGAGTGGGAGCCGCTGCGCGATCTGCTGCGGCTCGTCGGCGGCGCCGCGCGCGACGGCGCCGCACTCGCGGCCGGACTGCGGGTCGTCCCGTACGCCATGCGGGAGAACCTTCAGCTCACCGACGGTCTGATCGTCTCGGAGCGACTGGCTGCCGTGTTCGCCGGCCGGATCGGCCGGGCGCGAGCCAGGGAGGTGCTTTCAGGCGCGGCGGACCGGGCCCGCTCCGAGACCGCCGACCTCTCCGATGTGCTCTTCGACGTCCTCCGCGAGGAACCCGAGCTCGCCGGCCTCGATCTGGCGGAACTGACCGACCCCGCCCGGTACACCGGGTCCGCGGGCCTCCTCACCGACCGGGCACTGGAACGCCGATGACTCCTCCGCCCGACCGTCTGCCACCGTGGCATTCGGCACGGGCAGGACGCTGCCATCCCTAGAGTCCTTCGGGACGGGCACCCCGACCGGCGGGCACGCTCGCCCCGTCGTCCCGGATCCGGGCATGGATGTGCATGTCGTGCCAGCCGTCGGCGTGCAGATGACCCCGCCGCCGGGTGCCCTCCAGCGCGAAGCCCGACTTGGTCGCGACGCGGCAGGACGCCTCGTTCATGACCGAGTGGGCGAGCTCCAGACGCTCGAAGCCGACCTCGTCGAAGGCCCATCCCGCCACGGCGGCCACGGATCTGGGGGCGACGCCCTGCCCCCGGGCGGCGGGCAGGGTCCAGTAGGCGCATTCGGCCTGGCCGATGCTCAGCATCAGCGAGCGGAGCGAGATCCGTCCGAGCAGTTCCTCGGCTCCGTCCGGCGCACCGTCCTTCGGGCGGACGACCGCCCAGTGGACACCGGTCTCGGCGTGCCAGGCGTCCTGCCACTGTTCGATCCAGTCGCGGGCCTCGTCCTGGGAGTCGGCCCGCCGCAGGTGCCAGCGTTGGATCGCCGGGTCCGAGAAGGCGGCGAGGACGGCGGGTGCGTCGGTGCACTCCCACGGTCGCAGGAGCAGGTCGCCGGCGACCTGCAGGGCGGGCTGCGCACCGTCCGCGAGACGGCCGGAAGGGATGTGGGGCGGCACCAGGTAGGGCATGCCTGTCATCGTCCCACCGGGGGGGCGCCCGTCCCGGGCAGCGGCCGTTCGGCCTTCCCGGCGACAAGCCTCCGCCCGCGCCCCCGTACACGTGTGTACGGATGCGCGGGCGGTGTGTGCCGTGCGGAAGGGGCTGGTCAGCCGAGGCCGCGGGCGTCCTGCTTGAGGGCGGTGTCCACGGTCAGTGCCGTCGCCACGACGAGGCTCAGCAGCGGCTCGGGCAGCTGGTAGTGGATCTGCAGCACGTAGTTGTCCGCCGTCGTGAAGAGCGTCTTCGCGAGGCCTTCCCAGGTCTTGGTGATCCGGGCGATCTCCGCGTCGTTGTGGTCGACGATCGCGAAGTTCCAGGCGCGCCAGTTCTCCGCCTTGATGGCACCGATCTTCTGACCGTCGACCATGATGGCGAAGTTGATCTTGCCGATGGCGTTCTGCTGGACGATCTCGCCGACCGGGCTGCCGTCCGGGCGCTGCACGACGACCCGGGACTTGATGAACTTCGCCGGGCGGGTCAGGAGCAGCTGCGGCTGACCGTACGCGTCACGGATCTCGAGCTTGTGGGTGAGGTACTGGTCGATGCTGGAGACGAACCGCAGCACCTTGCGCAGCACGCTCTGGCCGACCTGGATGACCGAGCCGATCGTGTTGCCGTGCTGGTCGAAGACGCTGTACTCGTTCGTCACCTCGATCAGCTTGGCCTTCTGGTTCACGACCAGGACCTGCTGGTTGAAGAGCGAGGCGCCGCCGGGGACGCCACCCTGCTGAGGCTGCGCCATCTGCTGAGGGGCGAACTGCTGGGGCGCTGCCTGCGGCTGAGCGGCGGCCTGCTGGTGCTGGGGGGCGGCCTGCTGCTGGGGCACCTGCCCCTGGACCGGCGCCTGGGGCTGCTGTCCGCCGGCCGGGTTGGTGTGCTCGGTCCACTGGGAGCCGTCCCAGTAGCGCAGCAGCTGGGGCGCGCCATGAGGGTCCGGGTACCAGCCCGCAGATACGTTCGAGTGCGTTGTCACCGGGGCACACTATCCCGCCGCTCCGACAGCGGAACCCTCAACTGCCGCATCCACAGGCTCCCCATACTTCTTGAACTTTCACACACCGCTACGATGTCGGTGATGACCAGGTTCGGAGAACGGCCCTACACGCGGCGCGATGACGTCCGTGTGTCTGCCGTTCTCGGCTGGCTGTTCGCCGTACTCGCCGTGGTCTCGTGCTGTTCGCTCGCCGAGACCGGCGTGGCCGCGCACCACGCCATGACCGCGACGGTGACCGCGACTCCCACTCCGGTCACGGCTCCCGGCGCGACTCCCCCGTCGACCGCGCGCATCGTCGTCGTGGCCGAGGCTCCGGGCGGCCGGGGCGCCGGCAGTTCCTGCCACGGCGCCTCGGAGCACGCGACACACGCCGTCCTGTCCCCCCAGGCCGCCCCCGTCGCACTCCCCACCTCCACGGTCGTCGCACCGGAGGGCCGGCTCACCGGCGCCGCCGGTATCCGCGGCCCCTCCAACGATGCCGCGGGCGCCGTCGACCGCCTCCGTCTCCAGGTTCAACGGACCTAGAAGCAGGCCCGGTTCCTCCGCCTGCCCACTTTCCGTACATCGTGTTGAACCCGAGGACTCCCCATGGCTTCCGCCAAGAAGCAGCACAGCCCTGCCGCCGCGCGCCGCGCCAAGCTGGAGGAGGCCCGCCGCAAGGAGCGGGCCCGCGAGCGCCGTAGCCGCATCATCACCATCGCCGCGTCCATCGCCGTCGTCGCCGGACTCGTCGCGGGCGGCGGCTATCTGATGTCCGCCGCCGACAAGCAGGACGCGGCAGAGGAGCAGGCCAAGTCCTCCCCCGTCCGAGGCGAACGGAGCTGGGACAAGCTCACCCAGAACCATGTTCAGAAGAAGGTCGACTACCCGATGAACCCGCCGGTCGGCGGCGACCACAACCCGGTGTGGATGAACTGCGACGCCGACGTCTACACCGCGCCGATCCCGAACGAGAACGCCGTCCACTCGCTGGAGCACGGCGCCGTCTGGGTCACGTACAACGAGAAGGCGAAGCCCGCCGACATCGAGAAGTTCACCGAACGCGTCGGCAGGACGCCGTACTCCCTCATGAGCCCGGTGAAGGACCAGGACGCCCCGCTGGTCCTCAGCGCCTGGGGCAAGCAGGTCACGGTGAAGAGCGCGACCGACACACGCGTCGCGCAGTTCTTCACCAAATACGTCCAGGGGCCGCAGACTCCGGAGCCGGGCGCCGCGTGCACCGGCGGGATCGCCCAGTGACGTCCTCGGTCCGCACTCCCTGGCGGATGGGTGCGGCGGGAGCTGCGGTGCTGCTGCTGGCTCTGGGGCTGGTCGCGCTGATGCTCGTACGCCCGACCTCGTCGTCCACCCCGCAGGAGGCGAACCGGGCGGCCGCGCCCGCGGACGCCTCGGTCGATGTGGGGTTCGCCCGTGACATGTCGATCCACCATCAGCAGGCGGTCGAGATGTCGTTCATCGTCCGTGACCGGACGGCCGACGAGGACGTGCGGCGGCTCGCGTACGACATCATCAACACCCAGGCCAATCAGCGCGGCATGATGCTCGGCTGGCTGGACGTGTGGGGCCGCGCCAAGAGCTCGAGCCGCCCGCCCATGGAGTGGATGGGCCACGCGGTCGAGCCCAGGGGCGACGGATCGCTGATGCCGGGCATGGCGACCGACACCGAGCTGGACGCACTGCGGGCGGCGAAGGGGAAGGACGCCGAGGTGATGTATCTCAGGCTGATGACCGTGCACCACCGGGCCGGTGCGGAGATGGCACAGGCGGCGGCCGCCGGGGCGGGCACCGACGAGATCAGGAACCTGGCGGCCGGCATGGCCCGTGGCCAGCAGTCGGAGATCGCGCTGATGGCGGACATGATCGAGGAGCGCGGCGCCACGGCATGAGCCGGACGGTCCGGGCTCGGTGGTCCCGCACGCAGGGGACCACCGAGCCGGGTCCGGAGCGGGCTCCGGACCGTACTGACGTACGGCATCGCATAGGCTCATCAGCGATATGAAGAGCAACCTCACGACGCTGGGGCCCAAGGCCGACAAGGACACCGTGCGACGGAGCAACCTCAGCCTGGTACTGCGAGCCGTCCGTGACGAGGGCGACCGCGAGGCGACCAGGGCCGGGGTGGCCGCACGCGTGGGGCTGACCCGTGCCGCCGTGTCCTCGCTGGTGGAGCAGCTGCTCGACAGCGGGTTCCTGACCGAGTCGGGCAAGACGTTCAGCGGGCAGGCCGGACGCCCCGGCACCGCACTCAAGGTGGCGCGCACCGGTCCCGCCGGGCTCGGCGTGGAGGTCAACATCGACTATGTGTCGGTGTGCGTCGTCGATCTGGCCGGCACCGGCCGGGTCCGGCTGACCGAGCACCTCGACAACCGGGGCGCCCCGCCCGCCGAGGTGCTGGCGCGGGCCGCCGGGATCGCGGCGCGCACCCTGGACTCGGCGGCCGAGCAGGAGCTGTTCCCGGTCGGGGTGGCGCTCGCACTGCCCGGTCTGGTGTCCGGCGGCGCGGTGCGTCAGGCACCCAATCTGGGCTGGAACCAGGTGCCGGCCGAGGAACTCTTCGCGGCCTCGCTCGCCGCGCTGCGTCCCGGCCGCACGGAACTGCCGGTGAGTTCGGAGAACGAGGCCAATCTGGCGGCGCTGGCCGAGCTCTGGTTCGGCGGGCTCGACGAGATCCGCAGCTTTCTGTATCTGACGGGTGAGATCGGCGTCGGCGGCGCCCTGGTCATCGACGGTGAACTGCTGCGCGGTGCGCACGGGTTCGCCGGGGAGATCGGGCATGTGGTGGTCGACGCGGACGGGCCGGAGTGCCGGTGCGGTTCGCGCGGCTGCCTGGAGCAGTACGCGGGACAGTCGGCACTCCTGCGGGCGGCCGGGATCGAGGAGACCGGCCGCGGCAGCGGGGTGGCCGAGCTGGAGCGGCGCACCCGGGCCGGGGACGAGCGGGCGGTGGCTGCGGTGGCCGATGCCGGCCGGATGCTGGGCCGGGTGCTGTCCGGGGCGGTGAATCTGCTCGACCCGGACGCGGTGGTGCTCGGCGGGATCTACCGGGGCCTGATGCCGTGGCTGTCGGCGCCCGCCGACGAGGAGCTCACGGACAGGGTGGTGTCCGGGCTGTGGTCCCGCAGCGGCGGGCGGCTGCGCGCCTCGTCGGTCGCGGGCGACGCCGCGCGGGGTGCGGCGGCGCTGGTGATGCAGGACGTGCTGGCCGACCCCGTGGCGTACGCGGCGCGGGCGGCGGGCTGACCACGAGGGATGTGCGGGCGGCGGGCCGAACCGGGGTGTGCGGCCGCCGGACAGGTCCGGCGGCCGCGCCCTGGCGTCAGCGGACCCCGAGCAGGTGGTCCAGCGCCAGCTGGTCCAAAGCCTCGAACGCCATGCTGCGCTCCGCTGCCGCGGTCACATCGAAGTCCTCGTACGCCGACCGGTCGGCGAGCAGACCCGCCACGCCGTCCTCGGCGGTGGGCAGGGCCAGCTCGTCGAGCCGGGACGCGCGCAGTGCCTCCTGCACGACCGGGTCGGCGCGGAAGGCGGCGGCGCGCTCCTTGAGGATCAGGTAGTTGCGCATGCAGCCGGCGGCCGACGCCCAGACACCGTCGTAACCCTCGGTCCGCGGCGGCTTGAAGTCGAAGTGGCGAGGGCCCTCATATCCGCCGGTCTCCAGGAGGTCGACGAGCCAGAAGGCCTGGCGCAGGTCGCCGGCGCCGAAGCGGAGGTCCTGGTCGTACTTGATGCCGGACTGGCCGTTGAGGTCGATGTGGTAGAGCTTGCCGGCCCACAGGGCCTGGGCGATGCCGTGCGGGAAGTTCAGTCCGGCCATCTGCTCGTGGCCGACCTCGGGGTTGACGCCGTACATCTCGGGGCGCTCGAGGCGCTCGATGAACGCGAGGGCGTGGCCGACGGTGGGCAGCAGGATGTCGCCGCGCGGCTCGTTCGGCTTCGGCTCGATCGCGAACCGCAGGTCGTAGCCCTGCTCGACGACGTACTCGCCGAGCAGGTCGAAGGCCTCCTTCATCCGGTCCAGCGCCACCCGTACGTCCTTGGCGCCACCGGACTCGGCGCCCTCACGGCCGCCCCAGGCCACATACGTGGTGGCGCCGAGCTCGACGGCGAGGTCGATGTTGCGGATGACCTTGCGCAGCGCGTAGCGGCGCACGTCGCGGTCGTTGGAGGTGAAGCCGCCGTCCTTGAACACCGGGTGCGTGAACAGGTTCGTCGTCGCCATGGGCACGACGAGACCGGTCGCGTCCAGCGCCTGCCGGAACCGCTTCACGAGGCCTTCGCGCTCGGTGTCCGTGGAGCCGAACGGGATCAGGTCGTCGTCGTGGAACGTCACACCGTACGCACCGAGCTCCGCGAGCCTCTGGACGGACTCGACCGGGTCGAGCGCCGCGCGGGTCGCGTCGCCGAACGGGTCGCGTCCCTGCCAGCCCACCGTCCACAGACCGAACGTGAATCGGTCTGCCGGGGTGGGCGTGAAGCGTTCCGTCATCGTCTGACCACCTTCGGTGCAGTCGGGTCCGCAACCGATCGAGGCCGCCGAACCCCTATTTGTTCAGTGTCATGATTAATCTTGCACGGCACCCTTCCGCACCGTAACCCCTCGTCACCCACCGTCTCCATGAATCCAGGGACGCCCCTGGTCCGAACGCACGCGATCGCGTAATTTGTTTTCAGCACGATCAAATCGTTCGCACCTGTGCCCACCAGCACACCAGTGCATCCACACACCCGCACACCCGCACCGCGAGAATGAGGTAACCCATGCCGCCGCGTACCGTCGTCATCGGCGTGGACAGCTCCACCCAGTCCACCAAGGCGGCCTTCGTCGACGCCGCCACCGGTCAGCTGCTCGCCGTCGGACGTGCCCCGCATGTCGTCACGGGTGAGGCGGGGGCCCGCGAGACCGACCCCGAGGTTTGGTGGCAGGCACTGCGCGCCGCCGTCGCCGCCGGACTGAAGGAGTCCGGCGTACCCGCCGCGGACGTCACCGGCATCGCGGTGGCCGGTCAGCAGCACGGCCTGGTCGTCCTCGACCGTGAAGGCCGGCCGCTGCGCCCCGCCCTGCTGTGGAACGACACCCGCTCCGCCCCGCAGGCCGCCGCCCTCACCGCCGCACTGGGCGGTGCGGCCGCCTGGACCGCCCGCACCGGGTCGGTGCCGGTGGCCTCCATGACCGCGTCGAAGTGGCAGTGGCTGCGCGAGAACGAGCCGGAGACCGCCGCCGCGACCGCGGCGATCCGCCTCCCGCACGACTTCCTCACCGAACGGCTGACGGGCGTGGCCGTCACCGACCCCGGCGACGCGTCGGGCACCTGCTGGTACTCCACCGCCACCGGTGCGTACGACCCCGAGCTTCTCGAACTGCTGGGCCTGGACCCCGCCTTGCTGCCCGAGGTGGCCACGACCGGAGCGGCCCGGGCCGGTTCGCTGACCGCCGAAGCGGCACAGACGCTGGGGCTGCCGGCCGGGATCGCCGTGGCGGCGGGCACCGGGGACAACATGAGCGCCGCGGTCGGCCTCGGTCTCGGTGGCGCCGGACTGCTGGACCACCCGGTACTCAGCCTCGGTACCTCGGGTACGGTCTTCGCCGCCTCCGGGACCCGGCCCGCATCGGCGGCGCTCTCCGGTTTCGCCGCGGCGGACGGTACGTACCTCCCGCTGGCCTGCACGCTCAACTGCACGCTCGCCGTGGACAAGGTCGCCACCCTGCTCGGCCTGGACCGCAACGACACGGCACCCGGCGGCGAGGCGGTGCTCCTCCCCTACCTCGACGGCGAACGCACCCCCGACCTGCCCACGGCCTCCGGCCTGCTCACCGGCCTCCGGCACGACACCACCCCCCAGCAGCTCCTCGGCGCCGCCTACGAAGGCGCGGTCGTCACCGTGCTGCGCGCCCTCGACGAACTGCTGCGGGCCTGCGGGCTCGACCCGGCGGACCCCGAGGTGGCCGCCCGGCCGCTGCGCCTGATCGGCGGCGGTGCACAGGGACACGCCTGGGTGGAGACGGTACGACGGCTCTCCGGACGGCCCGTCATCGTGCCCGGCAGCGGCGAACTGGTGGCGCTGGGCGCGGCCGCACTCGCCCAGGCGGCGGCCACGGGACAGGACCCGGTCGCGATCGCCACCTCTTGGGACACCGGTGACGACACCCAACTGCCGCCCGTCGAAAGGGACACGGAGACCTGGGAGCGGGTCGGCTCGGTGCTGGAGCGGGCCGCGGAGCCACTGCTGGGTGGGGTCAAGTAGCGCGGTGACCTCCCGCGTTCACCGGGTTGCGCAGCCCCCGGCCGCGCATTTGCCGTCAATCACCGGACGGGCCTGATTGCCGGTTTGGGGATGCCATGTGATCTTCACTAGTATCCGGCGATGATCATAAGAAGAAGGCTGACGGTCGGGGTGGGCATTCTGCTTGCCACCCTGACCGCCGGGCTCGGCACGGCCCTCCCCGCCGCTGCCGATGAAGCCCCCACCAAAGCCTCCCCCAAGGTCGAGCTGGTACTCGACGTCAGCGGCTCCATGCGGACCCGTGACATCGACGGCCAGTCCCGGATGACCGCGGCGAAGCAGGCGTTCAACGAGGTCCTGGACGCGGTGCCCGAACAGGTGCAGCTCGGCATCCGGACCCTCGGCGCCGACTACCCGGGCGACGACCGGAAGGTCGGCTGCAAGGACACCAAGCAGCTCTACCCGGTCGGCCCGCTCGACCGCACCGAGGCGAAGACCGCGGTGGCGACCCTGGCCCCCACCGGCTGGACCCCGATCGGCCCGGCCCTGCTGGGCGCAGCCGACGATCTCGAGGGCGGCGACTCCACCCGCCGCATCGTGCTGATCAGCGACGGCGAGGACACCTGCGGCCCGCTCGACCCGTGCGAGGTGGCACGCGACATCGCGGCCCGCGGCATCCACCTCGTCATCGACACCTTGGGCCTGGTGCCGAACGCGAAGATCCGCCAGCAGCTCACCTGCATCGCCGAGGCGACCGGCGGGACGTACACGGCCGTCCAGCACACCGATGAGCTCTCCGATCGTGTGACCCAGTTGGTGGACCGGGCGGCCGAGCCCGTCGTCACCCCGGTGGCGACCGAGGGCGCGGACAGCTGCTCCGCCGCCCCGCAGCTCAAGGCGGGTCTCTACACGGACCGCCAGAAGTTCGGCGAACACCGCTGGTACCGGGTGGATGTGCTGCCGGGTCAGGAGCTGCGCGCCTCGGTGAGTGTGTCGGCGGACCGAGCCGTCAACAACGACTACGGTGTGCTGCTGCGTGCCGTCACCGTGCACGGCCGCGAGATCGTCAGAGGGTCGGAGTCCGGCACCGGTCGCACCGACGCGATCTCGTCCGGTCTGCGCTACCCCAAGCCCGAGCAGGACGACACGGACAGCACGGACGGCGAGGACAAGCCCGCCGCGGAGACCGTCTGCCTCCAGCTCAGCAACTCCTTCTCGGCCCCCGCCTCCGTGAAGACCTCGCCGGGCATGCCGGTCGAGCTGACTGTCGACGTGGTGGACGCGCCGGACGACGCGGCCGACGCCGCCGCGTTCGGTCTCGGCCGCGGCTGGTGGCTGCTGGGCGTACTCGTCCTGACCGGACTGATCGCGGGTCTGCTCCTCGGCTGGATCTCGCGCTGGCGCATCGCCGTATGGAGGACCAACTGATGGTGCGTACAAGACGAGTACTCGCGGGTGCGCTGCTGGCCGGGTTCGCCCTGCTGACGTCGGCGGGGGCGGCCGCGGCCGACGACCCGTCCGCGAGCCCGAGCCCGAGCGCGTCCGACGGCAGTACGGGTCCCACCGAGGCGGGTACCACATTCCGTACCGCCACGGCGATCCAGCAGAACCAGCGCGCCACCGCGGGGGCGTCCACGGGTGACTACCTGTACTGGGTGTTCCCCGCCGACGCGGGCCAGCGGGCCACCGTCAAGGCGACGGTCACCCTGCCCGAGAGCGCGACCCGGCACGGCGTGTCGACCTGGCAGGTCGATGTGTACGACGGGCTGCGGCGCCGGCAGGCCTGCATGTACGGCCACCAGACCAGGAAGGCGGCCGCGGACGCGTCCACGGTCGAGCTCTCCTGCGTCCTGCGGACCGTCCGTGCCTGGTCCGAGCCGTGGGCCGACGACCCGCTGCCGGGCAGCTACTACGTACGCCTCACCGTCGTCGATCTGCCGTCGGCCGATCTCGGGCAGCCGGTGCGGACCGAGGTCGAGGTGACGGCAGCCGACAAGGGCGGGGCCCACGACGTCGACGGCGCACTGAGCGAGCCTCTGGTGCCCGGGGCGTCCTCCGCGCGGCAGACGTCCGACGACGCGTCCTCGGGCGACGAGTCCACGACCCGGGTGTCGCTCGGCAGCGAGCCGGACGACGGCTGGGCCTCCGGCTGGTGGACGGACCGCTGGATCTGGACCGTCGGCGGTGGCGTCCTCGGTGCGCTCGCGGCCGTGTTCGGCTACTCCCTGACCCGCGGCAGCGGCCGCCCGTCCCGGGTCCCGCCGGGCGTCTGACCGCCCCTCGGCCGCGCTCCGGCCCTCTCCACGGCGCCTTCGCCCCTCATTGCGGGGCGGGGGCGCCGTGGTGCGACAGGCCGACATGGCGGAGTCCGCCGAGGAGATGGGCGCGGAACGCGGGGTCGCGGTACGCCTCGCGGGTGTGCCCGAGCGCGGTGTAGAAGACCCGGGCTCCGGCATGTTCATGGGCCCAGACAAGGGGATGGTCGGCTCCCATGCCGCCGCCTTCGTACGAGGACTCGTCGGCACTGGCGAGCACCCGCACACTGGCCCGCGGGTTCGCCCGGAAGTCGTACCACTCGTCGGTGAACTCCCAGGTGGCGTCCAGATGCGCGGTCGCCGGGTGACCGTGGTCCTCGACGATCACCGTTCCCGGCTGGAGGGCGGGATGGCGGTCGAACCTGGCTCCGAGGAGTTCGCCGTAGAACGGCCAGTCGTACTCCGTGCAGGCCGCGGCATGCACGCCCATGAACCCGCCGCCCGCGGCGCAGTACGCCCGAAGTCCGGTGCGCCCGGCACGGGTGAGGACTTCCCCGCTGGTGGAGAGGAACACCACGGCGGCGTAGCCGGCGAGCCCGCTCTCGAAGACGTCCGGCGCCTCTGTCGCGTCGACGGCGAAGCCGTGCCCGGCACCGAGTTCACGGAACGCGGTGACTGCGTCGGGGATCGAGTCGTGGCGGTAGGCGGTGGTACGGGTGAAGACGAGAATCTTCGGAAGACTGCGCGACGCCATCACATGCTCCGGAGGCCGGCTCGGACGGGACGCCCCTCATCATGCGCGCCGGACGAGCACGATCTCACCGACTTCCGGACGGGGCCGGGGACGATCGGATCCAGCTGGTGGAAAGGGGCTTGTGCTGTTCGATCCGCCGGGATTCGCTTGTCCCATGCAGCGAACGGTCTCTTCGTACCACCATGCGCATGACCACGCATCCCACCGACCGGGCACGCTCGATCACCGTTACCGGGGCGAGCACCCGGTGCGCACCCTCGGCTATCTTCTGCGCCCCGACCGTCGACGCATCGCGATCGCCGCAGCCGCCTTCGTCGTCAAGCACAGCCCCGTGTGGCTGCTTCCGCTGATCACGGCGAACATCATCGACGTAGTCGTCCAGCACCGCCCCGAACGGGAGTTGTGGCTCAACGCGGGCGCACTGCTGTGCGTGCTCGTCCTCAACTACCCGATGCATCTGCTCTACGTGCGCTGCCTCGGCGGCAGTGTCCGTCGGATGGGCACCGCACTGCGCGACGCGCTCTGCCGCCGCATGCAGCAGCTGTCCATCGGCTACCACTCGCGGACGAGCGCGGGCGTTCTCCAGGCCAAGGTGGTCCGGGATGTGGAGAGCGTCGAGCAGATGGTGCAGCAGTCCGCCGACATGGGGCTGGCCGCCGTCATCACGCTGATCGGCGGGCTCACCGTCATCGCCGTCCGTGTTCCGTCGTTCCTGCCGGTGTTCCTGGTGGTCGTCCCGGCGGCCGCCCTGCTGGTCATGCGGCTGCGGGCCCGGCTGCGGAGCCACAACGAGTCGTTCCGGCAGGAGGTGGAACAGCTCTCCGCCCGGGTGAGCGAGATGACCAGCCTGATCCCCATCACCCGCGCCCACGGCCTGGAGCGCACGGCGCTCGGCCGCGTCGACGGTTCGCTGCGTCAGGTCTTCACGGCCGGCCTGCGCCTCGATCTGCTCAACGGCCGCTTCGGAGCGCTCGCCTGGATCCTGCTGAACTCGCTCGGCGTGGCCTGCCTGGCAGGATCGGCCCTGGTCGCGTACCACGGCTGGCTGCCCATCACGGCCGGCGACGTGGTGATGCTGAGCGCCTTCTTCACCACGCTCACCGGATCGATGACCACGCTGCTCAGCCTCGCGCCGATCATCAGCAAAGGCCTGGAGTCGGTACGTTCGGCCGGCGAGGTCCTTCAGGCTCCGGACCTGGAGAGCAACGCGGGCAAGGACCGGGTCGACGAGGTGCAGGGCCGTATCGACTTCGAGCGGGTCGGTTTCGGTTACGACGGAGTGGACAGCCCCGCTGTCGAGGACTTCACCCTGTCGGCGCGCCCCGGCGAGACGGTCGCTCTGGTCGGCGCCTCGGGGGCAGGCAAGTCGACGGTGCTGAACCTCCTCATCGGCTTCATCCGCCCGACGTCCGGCCGCATCCTGCTGGACGGCACGGACATGGCCACCCTGGATCTGCGCAGCTACCGCCGGTTCCTGTCCGTCGTGCCGCAGGAGTCCATCCTGTTCGAGGGCAGCATCAGGGAGAACGTCACCTATGGCATGGGCGAAACCGACGAACAGACGGTCCGCCAGGCCCTGCGTGACGCGAACGCGCTCGACTTCGTCGAAGACCTGCCCGACGGCCTGTCGACGGTCGTCGGAGAGCGCGGCGCGCGGCTGTCGGGGGGCCAGAAGCAGCGGCTCGCCATCGCCCGCGCGCTGATCCGCAACCCCCGGGTACTGATCCTGGACGAGGCGACCTCGGCCCTGGACACCCGCTCGGAGGCCCTGGTCCAGGAGGCGCTCGCCCGGCTGATCCACGGCCGCACGGTCTTCGTCGTCGCCCACCGGCTCTCCACCATCCGGGCGGCGGACCGCATCGTGGCCATGGACCGGGGCCGGATTGCCGAAGTGGGGACCCATGAGGAGCTGGTGGGGCGGGGCGGGGTGTACGCGGGGTTGCAGCCGGCGAAGTCCGCGTAGGGCGCCCCGGCGCAGGGACGAGCACGATACGCCCGACCACACTCCCGTAACGCGGCACGGTTACCCTCGACAACTCACGTACTCCACAAGGCAGATGGGCTTTCCACTCCATCGGCCACCGTGGAGTCCAGCCATGTCGCCGCGTACCGGATCCGGGTACGCCACCAGCGAGCGGAGACCTTTCATGTCCACGGAGACCGGCCCCGCCGTCGATGCCGAGCCGAGCCGCCACGTACCCGTACCGGGCCCCAAGGGGCTGCCGTTTCTCGGGAATCTGCCGCAGTTCGGGAAGAACCCCCTGGCCTTCTTCGAGCGGCTGCGCGGGTACGGGGACATGGTGAGCTGGCGCTTCGGTCCCAACTCCTGTGTGTTCATAGCCGATCCGGGGTGCATAGGCGAACTGCTCACCGAGACGGAACGCACCTTCGACCAGCCGGCGCTGGGCATCGCGTTCCGCACCGTGATGGGCAACGGCGTGGTGGTGGCGCGCGGTCCGGACTGGCGGCGGAAGCGGTCGCTGGTCCAGCCGTCGGTACGGCCGAAGCAGGTGCGGTCGTACGCGGCGACGATGGCGGGCAGCGCGGTGGAGCTGGCGGACACCTGGTCCGGCAGTGAACGCATCGACATCAAGCGGGAGATGGCCGCGCTGACGCAGAAGATCGCCGTCCGCACCATCTTCGGGGTGGACACCCCGGCGGACGCCGAGGCGATGGGCCGGGCGATGGATGTCGCCCAGCAGGAGATCGGCAAGGAGTTCAGCGGCATCGGCGCGCTGCTCCCCGACTGGGTGCCGACGCCGGGCAGGGCCAGGATCAAGAAGGCCGCCGCGGTCATCGACGCCGAGGTGGGCCGGGTCGTCGCCCGGCACCGCGACGGGGACGGTGAGCGCCCCGACCTGCTGAGCCGGCTGCTGACCGCGGTGGACGAGAACGGCGCGCAGCTCACGGACAAGGAGATCCGCGACGAGACCGTCACCCTCTACATCGGCGGGCACGAGACCACCAGCTCCACCCTGGTCTGGGCGTGGTACCTGCTGTCCCGCAACCCGCAGGCGCGCGCCGCGCTCACCGAGGAGCTGGACCGGGTGCTCGGCGACCGGGAGCCGGAGTTCGACGACTACGCGCGACTGACGTACACCCAGGCCGTGGTCAAGGAGACGTTGCGGCTGTACCCGACGATCTGGCTGGTGACCGGGGTCGCCAAGGAGGGGGCGCGGATCGGCGGCGTGGACATGCCGAAGGGCACCAGGGTGTGGACGAGCCAATGGGCGACGCACCGCGACGAGCGGTGGTTCCCGGAGTCCGAGGAGTTCCGCCCGGAGCGCTGGGACGCCGAGAACGGCGACGACATCGCGGAGTACGCCTGGTTCCCGTTCGGCGGCGGTCCCCGGGTCTGCCTCGGTACGCGGTTCGCGATGGTCGAGGCGGTGCTGATCCTGGCGGTGCTGGCGCGCCGGTTCGAACTGGAGGTGGACGCGGGCGACGTCAACCCCGTGCCCACGCTGACACTCCAGCCGGACCAGGATGTCATGGCGACGGTACGGGCCCGGTAGTCCGCCGGGAGCGTGTCCGGATGGCGGAACGGTCGCGGGCGCGATGTGCAGCCGCCGTCCGCCTTACGGCATCCTCGTGCTGAACGAGTAGTCCGGCCCCGGACCCGGTGGGTGATCACGCCGGAGCGGGGCCGCACCTGACGGCGGAGGATGCGGAACCCGATGACTGACAACTCCGAGATGGTGGCCTTCGTGCGGGCGCGCCTGGCCGAGGAGGAACAGGTTGCGCGAGCGGCCGGCGGCCAGAGTTGGCGGTGCCCGGCCGAGACGCCGGGGGAGGTCCACGACCGGACCGGTGCCATCGCGTTCAGCCTGCGGACACATGGTTACGACGATCACATCGCCCTGCAGGACCCCGCGCGCTCGCTCCGCCGCATCGAGACGAGCAGGGTCCTGCTGGACGAGTACGAGGAGGTCGCCGCCCTGGACGCCGACCGTCCCCACCACGACTTCGCCTCCGGCCGCGCGGTCGGACTGGGCTTCGTCGTACGGCAGATGGCCGCGGAGGACGCCGGGCACCCCGACTACCAGGCGAAGTGGCTGCCCCGGTTCACCCAGTGACGAACCGTCCGTGCGGCGCGGCGCCACCCGCGCCACTCCCGCGGTCGGGGTGGTGTCCCGCAGGACCGGCGTGCCCTCGCCCCGCCCCCGTGGCGCGGGCCGAGGGCACGTCCGTGCGGGCGTCGACGCGCCCCCTCAGACCGCCGGCACCTCCACCGTCCCCGCTCCCTGCCCCGTCGCCCCGGTTTCCTCCACGATCACGCGGTACGGACGGTCCGTCCCCTCGGCGGTGACCTGCGTCGAGCCCGAGGCACTGTCCCGTACGACCCGGAAGGCCGCCGCAGCGGCGCCCGTCTGGTCGACCAAGGTGACAACCGTGTCGGTCGTCGCGGGCGCCGGGCCGAAGGCCCGCAGCGTCAGGCCGTCCAGCCAGTCGCCGTCCGGACGCTGGTCGTCCGCGCCCCACGGGAGTACCGCGCCGGGGCGGACCAGGAGCGGAAGGCTGTCGAAGCCGTGCATCTCGTGGCGCCAGGCCGGTCCGGTGACCGTTTCGCCGGTCAGGAGGTGGGTCCAGGTGCCTTCGGGGACGTAGTACTCGACCTGGCCGTCCTCCGTGAAGACGGGGGCCACCAGCAGGTCCGGGCCGAGCATGTACTGACGGTCCAGCATCCGGGTGGTCGGGTCGGCCGGGAACTCCAGCAGCATCGGCCGCATCATCGGGATGCCCGTGCGGTGGGCCTCGGCCGCCACCCCGTACAGGTACGGCATGAGGCGGTGCTTGAGGAGGGTGAACTTCCGGGCCACGTCCACGGCCTCGTCGCCGAACGCCCACGGCACGCGGTACGACACGTTGCCGTGCAGCCGGCTGTGCGAGGAGAGCAGGCCGAAGGCGAGCCACCGCTTGAAGACCGCGGGGTCGGGGGTGCCCTCGAAGCCGCCGATGTCATGGCTCCAGAAGCCGAAGCCGGACAGCGACAGCGACAGACCACCGCGCAGCGACTCCGCCATCGCGGTGAACGAGGCGAAGCAGTCGCCGCCCCAGTGGACCGGGAACTGCTGGCCGCCGGCCGTCGCCGAGCGGGCGAAGAGCACCGCTTCGCCGTGCCCGCGCTCCTTCTCCAGGAGTTCGAAGACGGTCCGGTTGTAGATCTGCGCGTAGTAGTTGTGCATCCGCTCCGGGTCGGAGCCGTCGTGCCAGACGACATCCGTCGGCACCCGCTCACCGAAGTCCGTCTTGAAGCAGTCGACGCCCTGGTCGAGAAGGACCCGCAGCTTGGCGTTGTACCACTCGCGGGCGGCCGGATTGGTGAAGTCGACGAGTGCCATGCCGGGCTGCCACAGGTCCCACTGCCAGATGTCGCCACCGGGACGGCGCACCAGATAGCCGTGCTCGGCGCCCTCCGCAAAGAGCGGCGACTTCTGGGCGATGTACGGGTTGATCCACATGCTGATGCGCAGTCCGCGTTCCTTGAGCCTGGCCAGCATGCCGACCGGGTCGGGGAAGACGTCCGGGTCCCATTGGAAGTCCGACCACTGGTATTCGCGCATCCAGAAGCAGTCGAAGTGGAAGACCGACAGCGGGATGTCCCGCTCCGCCATGCCGTCGACGAACGAGGTGACGGTCTCCTCGTCGTACGACGTGCAGAACGAGGTGGTCAGCCAGAGGCCGAACGACCAGGCCGGGGGCAGCGCGGGCCGGCCGGTGAGGGCGGTGTAGCGGGCCAGGATGTCCTTCGGCGTCGGCCCGGCGACGATGTAGTACTCCAGCGACTGGTCCTCGACGCTGAACTGCACCTGGCCGACCGACTCCGAGCCGATCTCGAAGGAGACCTTGCCGGGGTGGTTGACGAAGACGCCGTAGCCGCGCGAGGAGAGGTAGAACGGGATGTTCTTGTAGGCCAGGTCGCTGCTGGTGCCGCCGTCCGCCTGCCAGATGTCGACGGTCTGGCCGTTCTTGACGTACGGGGTGAAGCGCTCGCCGAGTCCGTAGATGTTCTCGCCGACGTCCAGGGCGAGTTGGGCGATCATGTGATGGGCGCCGTCGGGGGTGGTGGCGAAGGCGGTGCCCTTGCTGTCCACTCCCGTCAGGCGGCGGCCCCGGGCGTCGAGGAACGTCATGCCCCACGGTCCGTCGCCGTCCATGCGCAACGTCAGCGGGCCGCTGGTCAGTTCGGTGACCGCGCCGTCCCGGCGAGTGCGGGCGGCGGCGGTCGCGGTGTCGAGTCCGGGGAACTCGAAGTCCGGTCCGTGGTTGACCTTGCCGGCGTGATGGGTGGTGCGCACGCCGATGATCCCTTCGGCCGGGGAGAAGCAATCGACCGTGATGAGGGGGGTGTTGAGGGTGTCGCCGCGCTGCTGGACCTGCTTGACCGCGGCGTAGGCGGTGAACTGGTCGGCGTCGACCCGCAGGTCACGGATCTCGGTCGCGTAGCAGGCGCGGACGCCCTCTCGCATGAGCCAGAAGCCGTCGGTGAACTTCATGAGGACTCCTTGCCGGGGGCAACTGGACGGAGGTGAGAGTCAGGACGTGGATACGGCGGGGTCACTCGGTTGCTCCCGGGAAAGCGATTCGGGCCAGACGCACCGTGCCCCGCAGCGTGACCTGTACGTCCCGCACGCCGGAGGCGGTCAGCGGCGTCTCGTGGCCGCGGTAGTCGTAGGGTCCGTCGGTGGCGGGGATGTCGACGGTTGTCGTGCGGCCGTCGACCGTGATCTCCACGGAGCCCTCCCCCGCCGCGGACACCTCGACGGTGCGGGTACCGGCCGCGAAGTCGCAGCGCCGGAAAAGGAGTTCGTTCACGGGGGCGGTGGCGGTGACGGCGTCGCCGTCCGTCTTCGTGCGGTCGACGATCTCGGTGCCGAACTGCTCGTCGTAGTCGGCCGCCTCGAGTCCGTGGTGCAGGACAGGGCGGGGGCCGGACGGTTCGCCGTCGACCGTGACGGCGGTGGTGAGCCTGATGTCCGCGGAGGAGGCTCCGGCCTGGACTTCGTACCCCCCGGGTTCGACGGTCCAGCGGCTGTGCGCCACGTCCCAGTGGCCCAGTTCGGTCACCGGGACGGCGAACTCGATGCGCTGCCCGGCGCCCGGCGCGAGGTGCAGACGCCGGTGGCCGACGAGCTGACGCAGGGGCCGGACGACGGACGGTTCCTGCGCTCGTACGTAGAGCTGGGCGACCTCGTCGGCGGCGACGACACCCGTGTTGGTGACGTTCACCGACACGTTCAGCCGGTCACCGTCCCGCTCGGCCGTCAGCCCGGAGTAGGAGAACGCGGTGTACGACAGTCCGTGGCCGAACGGGTAGAGCGGCGTGCCCTGGTAGTAGAGGTACGTCTGCCGTGAACCGATGATGTCGTAGTCGAGCAGGCCGGGCAGCTCCGCGTCGGAGGTGTACCAGGTCTGCGGGAGCCGGCCTGCCGGGGAGACGTCGCCGGACAGGATCCGGGCGAGCGCGGTCCCGGCTGCCTGGCCACCGTGCGCGGTCCACAGCAGGGCCGGGAGTGCGGCCGCAGCGTCGGTGAGTGCGTACGGGTAGGCGGAGGTGACCGCCAGCACGGTACGCGGGTTCGCGGCGTGCGCGGCACGCCAGAGGCGTGCCTGGTGGGCAGGCAGGTCGAGGGTGGTGCGGTCCTCGGTCTCGCGACCGTTGATGTGCGGGTCGTTGCCGACGACGACGATCACGGTGTCGGCGGCCGCGGCCGCGCGGGCGACGGCGTCCTCGCCGCGCTCGACGACCTCGATCTCGAAGACGGCGGCGGCCGGTCCGGCGCCCGTCCCGGCGTGTCCGGAAATTTTTTCGTCCACCCCGGCAACCTTTACGCCGTCGGCGGCAACCGAGACGTACCCACCCGTTCCGATGTGCACAAGGCGGTGCCCCCCGGCGTGACCTTCCACCTTCTCCCAGCGGAATGTCTCCTGGACGATCCAGCCGCCGGGTTCGTCCGCGGACGCGCGTACGTAACCGTCCTCGGCGACCGACAGATAGCGGCCGTCGGGGTCCCTCAGGGTGAGGACGCCGTTGCCCCAGTCGACGAGCGCCAGCTCGGACGGGGTGTCGCCGCACGTCAGTGGCGGAAGGTCGGTGCGGCCGGCGAGGAGCGCCGGGTCGAGGGCGCCTTCCGCGCCGTGGCCGGTGCCGGTGCCGGCGTCGGCAGGGATCTGCAGCCAGCCCGCCGCACACTTCAGACGGACCAGGTCGGCGCCCTCCGCGAACGTCACCCGGTCCGCGCCGAACCGGGTCCGCACTCCGTCGAGCGGGGTGGACCGGTGGATCAGCGTGCCGCTGTACCAGTCGAGCTTGCAGGCGTCGGCGAGCAGGCCGACGACCGCGATCGTCCCGGGCGCCCCGGGGTCGAGCGGCAGCAGACCGTCGTTCTTCAGCAGGACCACGGCCTGTTCGGCGGCCTCCTGGGCGAGCGCCCGGTGTTCGGCCGTGTCGAAGGCGGTGGTGTCCGCGTACGGGTCGAGGCCGGAGTCGAACTCCCCCAGCGAGTAGCGCAGTTCGAGCAGGCGGCGGACAGCCGTGTCGATGTCGGCCTCGTCGAGGAGGCCCTGCTCCAGTGCGCGGCGGATGCGGCCGGTCATGACGGTGGAGTCCTGGCCGTGGTCGGTGAAGCTGTCGACTCCGGCCTTCAGCGCGGCGGCCGTGGCTTCTTCATGGGTGTCGAAGTAGTGCTCGGAGTCGACCAGGTTGGACGGCGCCCCGGCGTCGGAGCAGACCACGAGCGACTGCTCGGTCCAGCGTCGCAGCTGCTGGGACAGGAGCGGCGAGACATGGTTGGGCCGCCCGTTGACCAGGTTGTAGGCGGGCATGACGCCTGCCACCGCGCCCGCCCGCACGGCGTCGCGGAACGCCCGGAGGTCGTACTCGTGCAGCACCCTCGGACGGACCGACGAGGAGGAGGTGTCCCGGTCGGTCTCGTTGTTGTGGGCAAGCCAGTGCTTGAGCACCGGGGCGGTGCGCCAGTAGTGCGGGTGGTCGCCGCGCAGTCCCCGGGTGTATGCGACGGCAATGGCGGAGGTCAGGGCGGCGTCCTCCGCGTACCCCTCCTCGCCGCGCCCCCACAGCGGATGGCGCAGCAGATTCACGGTCGGGGCCCAGACGTTGAGACCGACCCGGTCGTCCTTGGCCCGCTTGGCCCGGACCTCGTTGCCGACTGCCTCGCCGACCCGGCGCACCAGGTCGTCGTTCCAGGTGGCGCCCAGGCCGACGGCCTGCGGGAAGACGGTCGCGGGGCCCATCCAGGCCACGCCGTGCAGTCCCTCCTGACCGGTGCGGAAGGCGCCGATCCCGAGCCGGTCGACCGCGGGTGCGAACTGGTGCAGCATCGCGATCCGCTCGTCGAGGGTGAGCCGCTGAAGCAGATCGTCGATGCGCCGGGCGAAGGGCAGTCGCGGATCGCGGAAGGGCTGCGGTTGTTCCGTCACGTGCGGGTCCCCTTGGAGAGGTGGGAGGTTTTGCGATGTCCGGGCCTGCTGAGGAACTCCCAGGCCTCGGAAGATCTTTCGAAGCGCTTCGATGCTCTGCGTCAACCCCCACGGGTGTCAAGGGTGCAGCCTCGCCATTCACAGCCAACCGGGCTCGATCACGCCGGGAAACGGTTGGGAAACACGTCGGAGGAATCTGGAAACGGGCTCTTGTGCCTCCGGGGCCCTTCACTTAATCTCGCTGCAACATCGAAGCGCTTCGACAGAGTTTCGATGGGGCGCCGGTCGCCCGCAATCTCCTCGATCTCCCGGGACGGTGACACGTTCTGTCACCGTGTCACCTCTTGTTGAACCGCTTCACCTAGGCCGGTTCAGCCGGTTCCACCGGTCCGTCCGGTTCTACCGGCCCCATCCGGCTCAACCAGTAACGCCCCACCTCAGACACAGGAGCCGAACGGCGGTCGCCCGCCGTGTGTCGTCCTGGTGCGCCTCGAAGGGTTGACGCAATGACGCCGAATTCCTCCCCCGCCTCCACCGCCCCGAGCCGACGGAGCTTCCTCGCTTCGAGCGCAGTGGCCGCGGTCGCCGTGGCCGGCGGGGTACCGCTGCTCGCCGCCTGCGGCGGCGGCTCCGGTTCCGGGAGCAAGGAAGGTACGACGACGGGCAAGGCGCTCAAGAAGGTCCTGCCGAACTACGTCCCGTCGAACCTGGTCCAGCCCGACGTGGCGGGCGTCAACGGTTCGAGCCCCGGCTTCACCGAGCTGCCCGACCCGTTGGTCGCCTCGGTGAAGTCCGCACCGGGCAAGGGTTCCGCGTTCCGGATCATGACTCCGCTGTGGGGCACCGTCCCGAAGAAGAACAACCCGTACTACACGGCCGTGAACAAGGCGGTCGGCGCGACCCTGAACTTCGACCCGCAGGACGGCAACACGTACCAGGACAAGATCGGCGCGGTCCTCGCCGGCTCCGACATCCCGGACGTCGTGACCATCCCCGGCTGGAACATGCAGGGCCAGATCCGCAACGCGATCACCGCCAAGTTCGCCGACCTGAGCCCGTACCTGGCCGGTGACGCGATCAAGAAGTACCCGAACCTGGCGAACATCCCGACCGGCGCCTGGCAGTACTCCGTCTTCGGCGGCAAGCTCCGCGGTCTGCCCATGCCGCAGCCGGTCCTCGGCAACGCGATCTTCTACCGCAAGGACCTGATCGGCTCCGGCGCCGTACCGGGCAGCGCTGCCGACCTGCTGGCCTTCGGCAAGGAGTACACGGACGCGAAGAAGAAGGTCTGGGCCTTCGACGACCTGTGGACCTGCATCCAGAAGATCTTCGGGCTGCTGCCCGACGCCCCGCACTACTGGAAGCTGGAGAACGGCAAGCTCGTCCACAAGATCGAGACGCAGGAGTACCGCGAGGCGCTCGCCTTCGCCCTCAAGCTTCACGACGGCGGTTACGTCCACCCGGACGCCGAGGCCGGCAAGGACGCCGACTCCAAGATCCGCTTCACCGGCGGACGCGTCCTGATGTACAACGACGGCACCGGCGGCTGGAAGGGCATGGTCACCGAGCAGGCCGCCGCCAACCCGAAGTTCGACATGCAGGCGCTGGACTTCTTCAACCAGGACGGCGGAAAGCCGGTCCTGTGGCAGGACGACCCGGCCGGCATCTTCACCTTCCTCAGCAAGACGCTGCCGAAGGCGAAGATCGAGGAGTTCCTCGGTATCGCCGACTTCGCCGCGGCGCCGTACGGCACCAAGGAGTTCATGCTCACCAACTACGGCGTGCAGGACACCCACTACACGATCAAGGACGGGGTGCCGACCTTCACCCCGCAGGGCATCCAGGAGGCCCAGCCCTCCACCTTCCTGTTCCTCGCCTCACCTCCGCACACCATCGCTTTCCCGGACGAGCCGCAGCTGGTGAAGGACTACGCGGGCTGGATGGCCCGGCAGGCCCCGAACGTCAAGAAGCCGCTCTTCTTCGGCATGCAGATCGTCGAACCGCAGCGGTACGCGTCCCTGTACACACCCTTCGACGACCTGCAGAAGGACATCCGGCGCGGCCGCAAGAAGGTCAGCGACGTCGACGCCGCGGTGACGACCTGGAAGAACAGCGGCGGCGACAAGCTGCGCGCCTGGTACCAGGACATTCTCGAGAAGAACGGCTCCGGCAACTGACGCGTACGGCGGACACGGACCCGTACGCACGACAGCGAGACGGCCGCCGGGCGCAGGGACGCCCGGCGGCCAGGGCGGAGAGCACGACATGGGGAGCACACGGTGAAGCCACGGGCCACGGTTGCGACCGAAACGGACCGAGCGGCCGACCGGGCGACGGGCCCGATCGGCGACGGCGGGAGCGGGGACAGCAGGAGCGCGGACAGCAACAGCACCGCAGGCGGCAGGGACAGCAGCACGAAGCCCCGAGATGCGGCCAGGACTCGACCGGCAGCGGGCGGCATCACCTGGCGCCTGCGTCTGCGCCGGGACCGCACGCTGGTCCTGATGACGCTGCCCGCCATCGCCCTGCTGCTGATCTTCAACTACATCCCGCTGCTCGGAAACATCGTGGCCTTCCAGGACTACGACGTGTACGACCTGGGCATCACCGGCAGCCCCTTCGTCGGCTTCGACAACTTCACCCGGATCTTCGAGGACTACCGCTTCTGGCAAGTCCTCATCAACACACTGGTCATCTTCCTCACTCAGCTGCTCCTCTTCTTCCCCATCCCGATCGCCATCGCCCTGCTGCTCAACACGATCATGAGTGCGCGGGTACGGGCCTGGGTGCAGGCTGTCGTCTATCTGCCGCACTTCTTCTCCTGGGTGCTCGTCGTCACCGTCTTCCAGCAGATGTTCGGCGGGGCCGGCCTGGTCGCGCAGTGGCTGCGCGAACACGGCCATGAGGGCTTCGACCTGATGACCAATGCGAGCTTCTTCAAGTTCCTGGTCACCGCACAGGCCGTGTGGAAGGACGCCGGCTGGGGCGTGATCGTCTTCCTCGCCGCGCTCGCCGCCGTCAACACCGATCTGTACGAGGCGGCGGCCGTCGACGGTGCGGGGCGCTGGCGCCGCATGTGGCACGTCACACTGCCCGCGCTGCGTCCGGTGATCGCCCTGCTGCTCGTCCTTCGGGTCGGCAGTGCGCTCAACCTCGACTTCGAGCAGATCCTGCTCCAGCGCGACCAGGTCGGTCCGGGCGCTTCCGAAATCCTCGACACCTACATCTGGTGGACGGGCATCAAGACCGGCGACTTCGGCTACGCGGCCGCCGCCGGAATCTTCAAGGGACTGTTCAGCGTCGCCATGGTGCTGGGTGCGAACAAGGTCGCCCACATGCTGGGCGAGCAGGGGGTGTACTCCAAGAAATGACGACTCTCCTGGAAACTGACATGGCCAACGGCCGCACGGAACAGCCCTCCACGGCACCCAAGGAGTCACCGCTCCGGCGCGCGCTGCGGATCGAGCCCCGTCCCGTGTGGGAGGAGGAGCCCACCAAGGCAGGTCTCGCCTTCAAGGGCTTCGGTCTCTTCACGATCTGCGCGATCGTGCTCGTACCTCTGTGGGTGGTGGTCGTCACCAGCCTCTCCGACACGAAGACGATCAACAACGCGGGAGGTCTGGTCGTCTGGCCGAGGACCGTCACCTTCGTCGCGTACAAGGAACTCCTCGGCGGCGGCGCCGTCACCCGGGCCGCCCTGGTGAGCGTCGGCCTGACCCTCGTCGGTACGGCGTTCAGCATGGTGATCTCGGTGCTCTGCGCATACGGGCTGAGCCGGCGGGACTCCTTCGCTCACAGCAAACTGCTCATGACGCTGATGGCGACGATGTTCTTCGGCGCCGGACTCATCCCCACCTATCTGCTGGTCACCGGCATCGGACTGGGCAACAGCTACTGGTCGATGATCCTGCCCAGCGCGATCAGCGTCTTCAACATCCTGGTGCTGCGCGGCTTCTTCATGGACACCGCGCCCGAACTGATCGACGCGGCGCGCATCGACGGCGCGGGCGAGTGGCGGATCCTGCTGCAGATCGTCATGCCACTGTCCCGAGCGGTGATCGCCGTGATCTCGCTGTTCTACGCGGTCGGCTACTGGAGCCAGTGGTTCAACGCGATGCTCTACATCCAGGACAGCGACAAGTACCCGCTCCAGATGATCCTGCGCCAGCTCGTCCTCCAGCACCAGGTGCCGCCGGGCGCCATGGGCGCGGCGGTCAGCAGCGGGGCGATCAACAGCCTCGCCGTGCAGATGGCGGTCATGGTGCTGGCGCTGATCCCGGTCGCGGTGCTGTCGCCGTTCGTCCAGAAGCACTTCCAGAAGGGCATGCTCACCGGCGCCGTGAAGGGCTGACACGCACCACACGCTCCGGTCCCCACCGCTTCCTTCGCTCTCTCCCGCTCCTTTCCTCCACCGGAAGGTGTTCGCCATGCGCGCTTCGTCCGCGCCCACGCCCAGTCGTCGCACCGTGCTGGCGGGAGCAGCTGTCGCGGCTGCGGCCGTCGCTCTGCCGGTCGCGGCTCCCGCCGCCGCCCACGCCGCGAGCCGGCGGACGCCTCATGGGGTGCAGGGGGCCCAGGCCCACCGCTGGCGCACGGCGGCGATCGGCGGCACCGGCTTCGTCACCGGTCTGCTGTTCCACCCGTCGGTCAAGGGACTGGCCTACGCCCGTACCGATATCGGCGGGGCCTACCGCTGGGACGACACGCAGTCCCGCTGGACCGCGCTCACGGACCAACTGGGCTGGGACGACTGGAACCTGCTGGGCGTCGAGGCGCTGGCCGTCGACCGGGCCCACCCCGACCGGCTGTATCTCGCGCTCGGCACGTACGCCCAGTCGTGGGCCGGACCGGGTGCGGTGCTGCGGTCCGAGGACCGGGGAGCGACCTGGGCCCGCACGGATCTGACGGTGCGGCTCGGGGCGAACGAGGACGGGCGAGGCGCCGGTGAGCGGCTGCTCGTCGACCCGTGCGACAGTGAGCAGCTCTGGCTCGGCACCCGCCACGACGGGCTGCTGCGCTCCACGGACCGGGGCGCCACCTGGGCGACGGCCGACTTCCCTGCCACACCGTCGGCGAACGGCCAGGGCATCATGTTCCTCGTCGCCGCGGGCCGGTCGGTGTACGCGGGCTGGGGCGACGGCGGTACGCCTCTCCACCGTACGAACGCCTCCGGCGGCTGGGAGGCGGTGCCCGGTCAGCCGTCGGGCGGTGTCGCGGCGTCGAAGGTACCGATCCGGGCGGCGTACGACACCAACACCCATGCTCTGTACGTCACTTACGCGGACGCACCGGGCCCCAACGGTCAGTCCGACGGCTCGGTGCACCGCCTCGACACGGTCACGGGCAGCTGGACGGATGTCACTCCGGTGGCGCCGGACTCCGGCACCGGGGACGGCTTCGGGTACGGCGGGGTCGCCGTCGACGCCGGGCGGGCCGGCACGGTGGTCGTCACCACCAACAACCGGTGGTCGCAGATCGACACCCTGTTCCGGTCCACCGACGGGGGGACCACCTGGACGTCGCTGAAGGACACGGCGGTCCTCGATGTGTCGGAGACGCCGTATCTGCGCTGGGGCGGGGACGCGGCCAAGTTCGGCTGGTGGATCCAGGCCCTGGCCGTCGATCCGTACGACTCGCAGCACATCGTGTTCGGCACGGGCGCCACGATCTTCGGGACCCGCGATCTCGTCCACTGGGCGCCGCAGATCCGCGGCCTGGAGGAGTCCGCGGTCAAGTTCCTGATCGCCCCGCCGACGGACGGTGCCCGACTGCTCAGCGGACTGGGCGACATCGGCGTCATGTACCACGAGTCACTGACCGCGTCCCCGTCGCGTGGCATGGCATCGAACCCGGTCTTCGGTACCGCCACCGGTCTGGCACTGGCCGCGCTCGAACCGTCCTACGTCGTACGCACGGGCTGGCCGTCCGGCTCGGGTGCGGCCGGGGCGTACTCCGAGGACGGCGGCAGCAGCTGGCAGCCGTTCGCCGCGCAGCCGGAGATCGCGGCCGCGGCCCCGGGACCGGTCGCGGTCGGGGCGGACGGGGAGACTCTGCTCTGGTCGTTCATCCACTGGGACGGCACGAAGTATCCGGCCCACCGCTCCACGGACAACGGCGCGACCTGGACCGAGGTGACCACCTTCCCCAAGGGCGGCACACCGCTGGCCGATCCGCTCGACCCGACGCGGTTCTATGTGTACGACACGGACACCGGGGCGGTGTTCCGCTCCACCGACTCCGGCGCGACGTTCACCCAGGGCGCTGCACAACTCCCTTCCGGTGACGTCCAGTTCAAGCTTGCTGCCGCCCCCGGCCGCAGCGGTGACCTGTGGCTGTCGGCAAAGGACAACGGGCTGTTCCGGTCCACGGACGGCGGACTGACCTTCAGCGCCGTGGCGGGCTGCCAGGCCTCGCACGCACTGGGCTTCGGCGCGGCCGCGCCGGCCGGCCCCAGGAAGTCCGGCCGCCGGGTCCGCGACTCCTACCCGGCGATTTTCCAGACCGGCCGGGTCTCCGCCACCTTCGACGGGGTGGCGGTGCTGCGCTCGGACGATGCCGGCGCCACCTGGGTCCGGATCAACGACGACAACCACCAGTGGGGCTGGACCGGCGAAGTGATCACCGGTGATCCCCGCATCCACGGCCGTGTCTACCTGGGCACCAATGGCCGCGGCATCCAGTACGCAGACCCGGAATGAGGAACGAGAAGTCCATGCCGTCCCTGCGCGACGCAGCCCGTGGCCGCATCCTCTTCGGCGGCGACTACAACCCCGAGCAATGGCCCGAGGAGGTGTGGGAGGACGACGTACGGCTGATGAAGGACGCCGGGGTCAACTCCGTCACCCTCGGGGTGTTCTCCTGGGCGAAGATCGAACCACGCCCGGGTGCCCGGGAATTCGGCTGGCTGGACCGTCTGATGGATCTGATGCACACCCATGGCATCGGGGTCGTGCTCGCCACACCGACCGCGTCCCCGCCGCCGTGGATGGGCGCGGAACACCCGGAGACGCTGCCGCGCGGCGAGGACGGCTCGGTCGTCTGGTACGGCTCGCGGCAGCAGTTCTGCGCGAGTTCGCCGGTCTACCGGCGTTACGCGGCGTCCCTCACCGAGGACCTGGCGGCGCGGTACGCCGATCATCCGGCGCTGACCGTGTGGCACATCAACAACGAGTACTGCACGCACTGCTGGTGCGACGGGACCGCCGCGCACTTCCGCCGGTGGCTGCGCGGCCGCTACGGCACCATCGAGGCGCTCAACGAGGCCTGGGGAACGGCCTTCTGGAGCCAGCGCTACGACACATGGGAGCAGATTCTGCCCCCGCGCAAGGCGCAGTACATGAAGAACCCGACGCAGGTGCTGGACTTCAAGCGGTTCACGTCCGACGCGCTGATGGAGTGCTACCTGGCCGAGCGCGACATCGTCGCCCGGCACACCCCTCACATCCCGGTGACCACCAACTTCATGCCGTTGTGGTCGGGGCAGGACGCCTGGGCCTGGTCGGCCCAGGAGGACATCGTCTCCGTCGACATCTATCCGGACCCGAAGGACCCGCAGGGCGCCCAGTACAACGCGATGCTCTCCGACATGACGCGCTCCCAGGCGACCGGTCCGTGGATGCTGATGGAACAGGCCGCGGGACCGGTGAACTGGCGGGGCGTGAACCATCCCAAACCGGCCGGCCTCAACCGGCTCTGGTCGCTCCAGTCGGTGGCGCGCGGCGCCGATGCCGTCTGCTATTTCCAGTGGCGGCAGTCCCGTCAGGGCGCGGAGAAGTTCCACTCCGGGATGGTCACGCACGCGGGCGAGAACGGCCGCACGTTCCGGGAGGTCAAGCAGCTCGGCGCCGAACTGGCCACGATCGGGGCAGCGGTGAGCGGTGCGGACATCCCGGCCGAGGTGGCCATCCTGCACGACTGGGACTCCTGGTGGGCAGGCGCCCAGGAGGGCAGGCCGTCCAAGCTCCTCGACTACACGGAGATCGTGCAGAGCTGGCACCGGGCCCTGTGGGAGTCCGGAATCTGCACCGAGTTCGCCCGTCCGGAGGCCGACTTGAGCCGGTTCCGGATGGTGGCCGTGCCACAGCTGTATCTGCTGACGGATGCCGCGATCGACAACCTGGTCGCCTATGTACGGGGCGGCGGGACACTGGTCTGCGGCTTCTTCAGCGGGATAGCCGACGCGGACGACCGGATCAGGCCGGGCGGCATGGATGCGCGGCTGCGTGAGCTGTGCGGCATCCGTACGCTCCACGAGTGGTGGCCGCTCGACGCGGACACCACGGTGGAGTGCGATGGCTTCCAGGCCTCGGTCTGGTCGGAGGAGCTGGAAGCGGCTCCGGGTGCTGAGGTCGTCTCCGCATACCGGGGCGGCGAGCTCGACGGGCTGCCCGCCGTGGTGCGCAACGACCGCGCGTACTACGTATCGACGCTGCCCGAACCGGAGGCGCTGCGCGCCCTGCTCGGCCGGGTGGCGGCCGAGGCGGGGGCGGGGCCGGTGCTGGCCGGGCTGCCCGAGGGTGTGGAGGCGGTCCGCCGCGGCGATCTGCTGTTCCTGCTGCACCACGGCCGGGGCAGCGTCACCGTACCGGTTCCCGGTGCACAGGTGGATCTGCTGACCGGGGCGGCGGTCAACGGCTCTTTGGAGCTGGGCCGTTACGGCGTGGCCGTGCTGCGCGGCGCAACCCCGTGACCGCCGCAGGAACGGAGGCCGGCGCCCCGGGCCGCGACGGCACCTGGGAGCCACGCCCCGCAGTCCGCTGGGAGGACGCCTTCCTCGGCGGCAACGGCCGGCACGGAGCCATGGTGTACGGAGATCCGGCCGACGACCGGGTCATCGTCAACCATCACACCCTCGTCCGCCCCAACGGCAGCGAGCACGCCCGCCCGCCCCGGCTCGCAGACCGGCTGGAGCACCTCCAGGACGCGCTGCTCGCCGGGGACACGACGGCGGCCGAACAGTTCGGGGCGGAGCACCCGCTGCTGTGGGTCCAGCCGTTCCACCCCGCCTTCCAGACCCGGGTCCGCCGCCTGCCGGCGCCCGTCGACCGTCGCCCGGGGACGGCCGGCTACCGCCGCACCGTCGACTTCGCCACCGGTGAGATCTGCGCGTCGCACGAGGACTGGCGGAGCCGGGTCTTCGTCTCACGGGCCGACGACGTCATCGTCCAGTGCATCACCGGGTTCGGGCTCACCGCGGAGCTCACCCTGGACCACGCACTGCCGGGTGCACCGCCGCGTCTCGCGATCGGCCGCAGCACCGCACTGACGGCCGACGGCGCCCGGCTGGCCCTGCGGGCCGGCTACCCGGACAGCGATCTCGCCTACACGGGCGTCACCGTGGCCTGGGTGGACCGCGGATCCGTGACCGTTTCGGGCGAGGGCATCCGTATCGACGGGGCACGGACTCTGCTGCTGCTGACCCGGGTGCGGCGTCATACGGGCGACCTGGACCTCGCCGAGGAGTGGGGAGCCCTGCCGTACGCCGACTACGAGACGCTGCTCGCCCGGCATCGGCCCCTGCACCGCACCGCCTACGAACGCGCCACCCTCACCCTGCATGCCGAGGCGAGCGAACGCGCCATTTCAGGAAGCGAGTTGATACGCCGCCCCGACAGCCCCGCACTCCTGGAGCGGCTGTTCGCAGCGGGCCGCTACCACCTGCTCTCCGCCGCCGGGGCGCTCCCGCCACGGCTGACCGGTCTCTGGACGGGCGACTGGGACACCGCCTGGTCCGGTGCGTTCACCACCAACGCCAATCTCAATCTCCAGATCGCGTCGGCCGCAGCGGCGGCGCTGCCGGAGGTCTCCGAAGCCCATGCCGGTCTGATCCGCGGCCAGCTGGCCGACTGGCGGGACAACGCCCGCGCGCTCTTCGGCACCCGGGGGATCGTCGCCCCGTCACACACGGACGGCGAGTCCGGCCACACCCGCCACTTCCAGCGCGCCTATCCGCTGCACCTGTGGACCGCGGGTGCGGACTGGCTGCTGCAGCCCCTTCTGGAGCACGCCGAGACCACCGGCGTCACGGACCCCTGGCTGACCGATGCACTCACCGAAGTGGCAGAGTTCTACGAGGACTTCCTCACCCGGCACGCCTCGGACGGCACCCTCGCCATCGTCCCTTCGTACTCACCGGAGAACCGCCCCGCCAACGCGAGCTGGGGAACGATCAACGCCACCATGGACATCGCGGCGGCCCGTCACGCCCTGACCACCGCGGCCGGACACTCCCCCGGCCACCCGGCCGCAGGCGGCTGGCGCGCCCTCGCCGACCGGCTCCCCCGGTACCGCGTCAACGAGGACGGGGCGCTCGCGGAATGGGCCTGGCCGGGCCTGCAGGAGACGTACGACCACCGGCACCTCAGCCATCTCTACCCGGTATGGCCGCTGGGCGTGATCAACCCGTACGACACCCCGGAGCTGGCGGGCGCCGCACACCGCGCGCTGGAGCTGCGCGGTGCGGAGAACGACTCCGCCCATGGCCATCTGCACCACGCGCTGATCGCTGCACGACTGCGGGACGGTACGCGGGCCCTGGACGCGCTCGACGCCGTCCTGGGCGGCGACTTCTTCCACGCCTCGCTGATGAGCTCGCACTATCCGTCCCGCGATGTCTACAACGCGGACGCCGCCCATGCACTGCCCGCGGCGGTCATCGAGATGCTCGTCCAGTCCACCCCGGACCGGCTGGTGCTGCTGCCCGCGCTCCCCGCCACGTATCCGTCCGGCGAACTGCGCGGGGTGCGCACCAGGTTCGGCGCCCGCGTGGATCTGTCCTGGTGCGACGACGGTCACGCCAAGGTCGTCCTGCACCCCACCCGTGACGCCCGTGTCGATGTACGCGCGGGCGTCGGACTCACGCTCACCGATGCCGCGACGCGGCGCTGCGCCGAGCCCCCCACCGAGACCTCCGCCGGAACTCCCGTTGCTCTGCTGGACCTGACGGCCGGCGTGGACCGCGTCCTCACTCTGAGGCCGCGGTAGCACATCCCCCCACCCCAACTCCCCGCACCATGGAAGGGACAACCATGGCACGACGCATCCTCAGCAGGTTCGTACTGGCACCGGCGGCCGCGGTCGCCGCGCTGATCGGCTTCGCCGCCGCACCTGCCCAGGCCGCGATCTGGTCCTCCTCGGACCAGTGGGGCAACTACACCACCAGCGACGGATACACCCTCTACAACAACATCTGGGGTTCCGGCGCGGGCTCCCAGACCATCTGGGTCAACTCCTCCAGCAACTGGGGGGTCTGGGCCAACCACCCGAACACCGGCGGCATCAAGTCGTACCCCAACGCCAAGAAGGTCGTCGGCAAGTCCATCACCTCGATGGCGTCACTCAAAAGCAGCTACAACGTCACCGTCCCCTCGTCCGGCGCCTACAACACGTCGTACGACATCTGGGACACCGACTACGACTACGAAGTGATGCTCTGGGTCAACTACAACGGTGCGGTGGGCGCACTCGGCACCTCACAGGGAACGGTGACGCTCGGCGGCCACACCTGGACCGTCTACAAGGGTGACAACGGCGCCAACCAGGTGTTCTCGTTCCTGCGGACCTCGGACTCCACCTCGGGCACGGTGGACGTCCTGCCGATCCTGAAGTGGATCAAGGACACCAAGGGCTGGTGGGGCAACGAGACCATCGGTGACGTCCAGTTCGGCTACGAGATCACCTCGTCGTCCGGCGGCCTGGACTTCACGACGAACAGCTTCAGCGTCTCGTCGAGCTGACCCGCACAGGAAGGAGCCGGCCCCTCGCGGGGCCGGCTCGTTCGCTGCCTGATGTCAGCGCACGGGCGCGGGACCGCTGCTCGCCCGCACCGTCAACTCCGGTGCCAGCAGCTCGACTTCGTCCGTGCCGCGGCCGGCGAGCTTGGCGACGACCTGCTCGACGGCGCGCCGCCCCATCTCCTGTGCCGGTATGGCGACCGAGGTGAGCCGCACGGAAGCCTCGGAGGCAAGCTGCTGGGGACAGATGGCGACGACCGACACGTCCTCGGGCACCGCGCGCCCCTGCTGACGCAGCAGATTGAGCAGCGGCTCGACCGCCGACTCGTTCTGCACGATGAAGCCGGTGGTGCCCGGCCGCTCGTCGAAGATCCGGGCCAGCGTCCGCTCCATCGCCGCGTACCCGCCCTCGCAGGGCCGGTGCAGCACCCGCACCCCGGCCTGCTGCGCCTTCGTCCGCACGCCGTCCATCGTCCGCTCGGCAAACCCGGTGTGCCGCTCGTACACCGCGGCCGCCTCGCCGATCACCGCGATCTCGCGGTGGCCGAACCCGGCGAGGTGCTCCACGCAGAGCGCCCCGGTCGCCTCGAAGTCGAGGTCCACGCAGGTCAGCCCGTCGGTCTCGGCAGGCAGACCGATCAGCACGGCGGTCCGGTCGTTCTCCAGGAGCAGCGGCAGGCGTTCGTCGTGCAGCTCCACATCCATCAGGATCATGGCATCGGCGAGCGAACTGCCCGCGATCCGCCGAACGGCCGCCGGGCCTTCCTCCCCGGTCAGCAGCAGGACGTCATAGCCATGCGCACGAGCGGTGGTGGCGACGGCGATGGCGATCTCCATCATCACGGGCACATACATGTCGGTGCGCAGCGGCACCATGAGTGCGATGATGTTGGACCGACTACTGGCGAGCGCGCGGGCTCCAGCGTTGGGGTGGTATCCGAGTTGCTGAATACTTCGCTCCACCCGCTCCCGGGTGGACACGGAGATGGACCGCTTCCCGCTGAGGACGTAGCTCACCGTGCTCGCGGAGACTCCGGCATGCTGGGCGACCTCGGCAAGGGTGACCATTCGGCTCTCCATCACAGGACGACGGCGGATTCCGGCACACACTTTGACACGTACCGACAGTTTTGGCGAAGCGCTTCGATTCCGACTTACGCGCCTGCGACATGCACGGACAGATCGAGCCTAGACTGACTCTCACAGCGAGTCCAGAGGTTGTGTCGAAGCGCTTCGACACAACCTGACGCAGATAGGCCCAGGCGACCGGGTCCGCCCGGCGATGACGACGGACACCATCATCTGCGCGTACCGAAGTCCGTACGAGGTCTGGTTGACCGGTCCGACGGACAGCGTCATACCGTTCGGGGCGGTGGTGACGAGGAACGGCCACAGGAAGTTGTTCCACGTGCCGATTCTCTCGCGGCGGGCGCGAACGCAAGGATGACAGGTGAGAAGTGTGTCTGACCAAGTGACGTCGGCAGTGGCCCATTTCACGACGGTGGCGTCGGGGCCCGACGCACCCACCGTGCTCTATCTGGGGCTGCGCCGCTCACCCCTGGAGTGGCAGGCGGAGCTGGACGCCGCCACCGCGCTGGGGCTGCGCGTCCATGTGTCCTCCGACTCCGACGTCAGCCACACCGGGCTCCCTGCGGAGCAGCGGGGCTCCTTCGACTGCACCACCCCGCTCGCGGACCAGGCCGCCCGGGCGGCGCCCGACGAGGCCCCGGCGGCCGTCGCCTGCTGGGGTGACAGGCACGTCGGCCTCACCGCGCGGCTCGCCGAGGACTTCGGGGTCCGGGGCATCGGCACGGCGGCCGCGGCCGTCAGCACGGACAAGGTGGCACAGCGCCGCGCGATGGAGCCGTACGGGCTGAACCCGGCCTGGCGGTCGGGTACGACTCCCGACGCCCTCCGGGCCGCCGTCGAAACCCTCGGCGCGTCGGGGAAGCCCCTGGTCTTCAAGCCCGCCCACTGCTCGGGCGGCCGGGGCATCGCCCTGATCACCGCGGACTCCGACCTGGACGACGTCTTCAAGCTGACCGCCGAGAACTACACCGGCACCACCGACTTCCTGGTGGAGGAGTACGCGGACGGCTCCGAGCACTCCGTCTCCGGGCTCGTCGCCGACGGCACCGTTCGGATCCTCGGCGTCACCGACAAGTACCTGGAAGGTCCGCTGTCCGCCTCCTGGGCCACGACCGTGCCGTCCGCTCGTACGGACGCGCAGGTGGCGCAGTTGAAGCGGGCCGCCGAGCGGGCCGTTCTCGCCGTCGGCCTGCGGACCGGCGGCTTCCACGTCGACCTGCGGTTCACCGCCGAAGGGCCGGTCGTACTGGAGATCGACGGACGGCTCGGCGGCGATCTGATCAACTCTCATCTGATCCCGCTGGGCCGCCAGGGTGCCGTACGGCCCTACGAGGCGCTGCTCACGCTGCTGACCACCGGTGAACTCTCCGGCGAACTCGCCGAACCCACACGAGGCGCGGCCATGGTGCTGCTCCCCAAGGCCGGGCGACCGGTGACGGAGCTCGTCGGAACCGCGCTCGCCCATCCCCGTGTGACGCTCGCCGCCGACTGGCCCGGTACGGACACGGTGGTGGCGGTCGTCGTCACCGAGGACCCGGCGGAGCTGCCGGCGGCCGTAGCGGACGTACGGAAGCTGATCCCCTGACGGGCCTCAGCCGCCGCCGGTGGGCGCCCTCGCCTGCCGGAAGGAGGGGCCGACGGCACCATGTCGAAGCCGCGGCCCCCGTCCTCACTCATCCGTTCAGCAGCACCGGGAAGGCCTCCATGTCGTTCTGCGTCATCACCGGCAGCTTGCGGAGCTCCTCGTCCGGCACGGCAAGCCGCAGCCCGGGAAAACGTCCGAACAGCGCAGGCAGAGCGATCCCGGCCTCCACCCGCGAGAGTGCCGCTCCCGGGCAGATGTGCGGGCCGTGGCCGAAGGTCATGTGGCGGATCGGGGTCGGCCGGGTGATGTCGAAGGCGTCGGCATCCGGTCCGTGCTGCTCGACGTCACGGCCGATGACCCGGTAGGAGATGACGACCCCCTCCCCCTTGGCGATCACACTGTCGCCGACCTGAATGTCCTCCGTGGCGAACCGCATCAGCAGATGCGTGGTGGGGGTGTCCCAGCGCAGCGTCTCCTCGATCACCGTCTCCCACGGGATCTCGCCGTCGAGGACCTTGCGCAGCTGGTCGGGGTGGGCGAGCAGGGCCCGTACCGCATTGAGGATCAGCCCGATGGTGGTCTCGTGCCCCGCCGCCACCATGGCCTTGAGATTGCCGACCACCTCTTCCTCGGTGAGCGGGTCCCCGCCCTCCTCGGCAAGGATGAGCGCGCTGGTGAGATCGTCCGTCGGCCGAGCGGTCTTCTCGCGGACGAGTCCGGCATAGAAGACGTCCAGCTCGGCGAGCAGGGCCATCCGCTCCTCGTGCGGGGTGAGCATGGAGAAGAAGGCTTTGTACTTCTTCGTCAGCATCGCGTGCTGGGACTCTTCGACGCCCATCAGCATGCCGACCACCCGCATCGGCAGCGGCTGCGCGAACACGGACTTGAGGTCGACCACGCCGTTCTTGCCCTGTTCGGCCAGAGCGTCCAGCAGCTCCTCGGTGAACTTCTCGATGTCCGGTCGTATCGCTTCGAGGCGGCGCGGCGTGATCGCCTGGGAGGTCTTGGTGCGCAGCCGCCGGTGCTCCTCGCCGTCCACGGTGAACATGGAGCGCCCGGCATCGATCATGCCGATCAGCGGCCAGGCGTGGGTCACCGCTCCGCTCTGCCAGAGCCCCCACGCGCCGATGTCCTTCACCAGGCGTGGGTCGACGAGCAGTTGGCGGGCCTCGGCATGCCGGGTGACGGTCCAGGCCGGCACACCGAGCAGCTCGATCCTGGCGAGTGGTCCGGCGTCGCGCAGCCGCGCCGTCTCACCGTCCAGGTCCTGGACCATGGGGTCGATGACCACGGTCGCGCCGGCCGAGGCTGCCTCGTGGGCAGCGGCGTGAGGGCAGTTCAAGAGAAGTCTCCTGTCGTACGTACGGGGCTGAACCGGACGGGCAGCGATTCCATCCCGCGCAGAAAGGCGGACCGCCGCCGGACGAGCGTCTGCGCGGGAACCGCCAGGGCGAGATCGGGCAGCCGGTCGAGGAGCACCTCGATTCCGGTACGGGCGATGGTCTCGGCGATCTCCTGGGCGGGGAACGGGCAGCGGTACTCGCCGTAACTGAACGCCAGATGGGCACTGTTGCCACCTTGGCCGGACGGGTGACCGGTGGAGAGGTGCTGCCGTACATGCGGATCGGAGTTGGCCGCGCCCAGACCGAGCAGCAGCATGTCCCCGGCCCGGATCGACCGGCCGGCGAGCCGGGTGTCCCGGGCCGCCCAGCGGCCGGCGAGGATCTGGGTCGGGCTCTCCTCCCAGAGGACCTCGTTCATCGCTTCGGCGACACTGTGCCGGCCGCCGGAGAGGGAGTCGGCGAACTGGTCGTCGGTGAGCATCAGCCGCAGGGAGTTACTGATCCAGTCGGCGGTGGTCAGATGTCCGGCGGCCGTGATGGCCATCAGGTCGAGGACGAACTCCTCCTCGGTGAACGGTTCGTGGTACGCAAGCATCCGCGAGGTCACGTCGTCCCCGGGCGCCGCCCGCTTGGCCGCGACCAGCCGCTGCATGTGCTCGCCGAACCGCGCATACGCGCTCTGCGCCTCGGGCCCGCCGTCGGCCAGGTCCTTCAGCACCCGGGCGATGGCCGCCCCCTCCGCGTCGGGGAAGCCGACGAGCCGGGCGAGGACCAGCACGGGCAGCGGTTCGGCGAAATCCGCGACCAGATCGGCCGCGCCGCGCGTGCAGATGCCGTCGATGATCCGGTCCGCCAACTCCTCGCAGTGGCGCCGGATTTCGAACGGGTCCGCGCCCTCCAGGGCGGCGCCCACCATTTCGGCGTGGCGGCGGTGCTCGGCGCCCGCGGTGAAGTAGATCGACGGCATCGGGCGCCCGACCATCGGGAGCAGCGGCCAGTCCTCGGGGATGTGCTCCCACTGGTTCCAGAGCCCGACGTCCCGGGGGAACAACTCGCCGTCGCTGGTGACCTGGTGGAGTTCCCGGTAGCCGATGATCAGCCAGGCGGGGAACCCGCCGGGCAGCTCTACGGGCACGACGGGTCCGTGATCGCGCCGCATGGTGCGGTAGAGGGTCTGGGGCTCGGTATGGAACTCGGGGCCGCTGAGGGGCACTGCGCCCGCGGGGTGCCGAACGGGGCAGCCGGCGCCCCGCGGTTCCGCGGGCGTGGGTTCGGCGGTTGAGGGGCGCGTCATCGAGCTGACTCCTTCGGTGGCGGCGACTCGCGTTGCGTACCCACGATCAACGCGGCACCACTATAGGGATGCAGAGTGAAACTTCGATGCCAATCGCGATCACTCTCTCCACATCTCTGATCACGACACCCTCCGACTCGCACCGGACCCCGCAACCACCCGTTGACATGCACCTGCGTAATGGTGAATCCTCGCGCGAGAAGTTGCGCGATCTGACGTATGTTCAAGCATTTACAAACATCCAGTGCTTGGTTCGAAGGGATGTATCCCGTGCGAAGACTTCACCACCGGGCCCGCCGGCCGGCCCTGGCCGCGGCAGGACTTGCGGCCGCCCTGGCCGCCGCTCTGCTCGGCGCCCCCGCCGAACCCGCCCACGCGGCGACCCCCGCGAGCGCCGTGCTCGATGACGCCCACAAGAGCGTGACGTGGCAGAGCCCTGTCTATCCCAAGGGGACGGTCGGTGGCCCCAGCGACTGTCCGCCGGCTGCCGAGGACCCGGACAACAAGGTCTGCGACCGCTTCGACCTCACCGTGTCGACTCCCGACGGCTACTGGGACGACAACCCGGAGGGTGGTGTACCGATCTCCATCGAGTGGCAGAAGCCCGCCGAGGACTTCGACATGTACATCTACGACTCCGCCGGCAAGCAGGTCGCCTCCAGCGCGGGCACGGCCGACCCCGAGGCCACGGTGATCCCCAGAGCCGACGGGACGTACCACGTGATCGTCGTGCCGTACGACGTCACCGACAACTCGTTCACGGGCAAGGCCTATCTGCCGGAGACCACCGACTCGGGGAACCTGACCTCCTTCAGCGGAGGCCACGGCAGCTACTCCATCGAGGCCGGAGAGCTCAAGGCGAGGGCCGACTTCCTGACGGGTGGACAGCTCCGCCTTCAGGCGTCCCCCTCGGGTGAGTTCACCGACCCGGCCGGCTCGGCGATCATCCGCAAGCAGCCCGCGGTACAGAAGCACACCAGCACCTTCGACCAGGGCGACTACTACGGCATCCGCTCCCCCGACGCCGTCCTGCGCGTCTACAAGAAGCCGCTGCGCTTCGGCCTCTACAAGGCCGACAACCGCACCCGTATCTGGCAGGAGGACAAGCCCCTGCGCTGGTCCACCGGCGGTATGCGGCAGAGCCTTGAGCGCGGCACGGACGAGCAGTTCTTCGGCGGCGGCGAGCAGAACGGCAGCTTCTCGCACCGCGACAAGACGGTCTACGTGGCCAACAACACCAACTGGAACGAAGGGGGTTACAACAACTCCCAGCCCTTCTACCTCTCCAGTGCGGGCTACGGCGTCTACCGCAACACCTTCGCACCCGGCGTCTACCACTTCGGCTCCCCCGTCCAGACCGGCCAGCAGGAACGGCGCCTCGACGCGTACTACTTCATCGGTGACGCGAAGAAGGTGATCGGCAAGTACACCGCCCTGGTCGGCAAGCCGTTCATGCCGCCGGTGTACGGCCTGGAACCGGGCGACGCCGACTGCTATCTGCACAACGCCAACCAGGGCGAGCGCCACACCCTGGACGCCCTCAAGGTCGCCGACGGCTACACGCAGAACCAGATACCGCTGGGCTGGATGCTCGTCAACGACGGCTACGGCTGCGGCTACGAGAACCTGCCGGAGACCGCCAAGGGCCTCCAGGACCACAACGCCCAGCTGGGACTCTGGACCCAGAACGGCCTCGACAAGCTCACCGACCAGGTGAAGGCGGGCCAGCGGGTCGCCAAGCTCGACGTCGCCTGGGTCGGCCAGGGATACGGCATGGCACTGGATGCCTGCGACGACGCCAAGGCCGGCATCGAGGACAACAGCGACGCCCGCGGCTTCGTCTGGCTGCCCGTCTCCTGGGCCGGCGCGCAGCGCTGCGGCGTCCTGTGGAGCGGCGACCAGTCCCTTTCCTGGGACTTCGTGCGCTGGCAGATCCCGACCTACGCCGGCGCCACCATGTCCGGTATCGCCTACAACACGGGTGACGTCGGCAGCATCTACCGCCACGACGCCAAGATGTACGCGCGCGACCTGCAGGCCAAGTCGTTCCTCCCGGCCCTGATGACGATGGACGGCTGGGCGACGGACCTGACGACCAAGAAGAAGATCAACCAGCAGCCGTGGGTGGACGGCGAGCCGTACACCTCCATCAACCGCAAGTACCTCCAGCTGCGGGAGCGGCTGCTGCCCTACCTGTACACCCTGTCCGCCGAGGCCGCGAAGACCGGCGTGGGCTCGGTGCGCCCGCTGTGGCTGGAGTACCCGGACGACCCCGAGACCCTGGGCGCGAACGCCAAGTACGAGTACCTGGCGGGCTCCGACTTCCTGGTCGCCCCGGTCTACGAGGACTCCGACACCCGTAACGGCATCTACCTGCCCAAGGGCACCTGGACCGACTACTGGACGGGCAGGACCTACCAGGGCCCGACCACGGTCAACGGCTACCACGCCCCCCTCGACACCCTGCCCCTGTTCGTCAAGGGCGGCTCCATCGTGCCGATGTGGCCCAAGGGCACGACGTCCTGGCAGACCCGGGACCGAAGCGAGCTGGACTACGACCTGTACCCGCAGGGCACGAGCACGTACACCCTGTACGAGGACGACGGCGTGACCCGGAAGTTCACCGAGGGCGCCTCGGCAACGCAACAGGTACGCGTGCAGGCACCCACCCACGGAAAGGCGAGCGCCACCATCAAGGTCGGCGCGAGCGTGGGAAGTTACGAAGGGAAGCCGGCCGCCAGGTCGTACCGCTTCACCGTGCACGGCAAGGACGCACCGTCACAGGTGGCCATGAACGGCAGCCGCCTCCAGCGGCTCAACTCCGCGACAGCGCTCGCCTCGGCCGAGTCCGGCTGGTACACGGACCCCGCGACCGGGATCACGGAGATCAAGACGCCGTCCGTCTCGACAGCGCGCGGCTTCACAGTCGAGCTGCGCAAGTAGCAAGCACGAGGTCAGGGGCTGTCTTCGGACAGCCCCTGACGCGCGTCCGGGAAGTCGAGCACCCTGGCTCACAAAGAACCAGGGGCAGGAGTTGTTTCGTTGCGGAGCCGTTCAGCAGCGGGAGGCGCGCGCCGGGGCACCGCCCTGGTCCTGCCGAACGTCGAGTCCGGTGGACACGCGGGACGCCATCTTCCCCCAGCTGTCGCGTCAGTCCCCCGTCGGCGCCGTGGGCCGCTTCCGGTCATGGGCCTCCAGTGCTGCGCGGGCCCCGTGGACCACCTCGCCATGACGACCCTGGGCCTGCGCCAGCGCCAGGTCGATCGCCAGCCGCACCTTGGGGGCCTCCCCGTGGCCATAAGCAACGCCGGAGGTCTTCTGCCGGTTGCTCACCATGATCAGCGTCTGGGCCGCGCCCTCATGATGTTCATGGTGGAGCCACTTGCCGTAGGCCCACTCCCGTCGGCCGGCCACACCCGCGAAGAGAACACGCTTGTCGGTGACGGCGATCTCGCCCGCCCCCGTGTTCTCCGTGTGGCTCACGCCCTGTCGCGTACGGACCTCCACCAGCGACGCGGACGCGATCAGGAGCACGCGCTCGTCCCGTTTGCGGGCACCCCAGCGGAAGTCCGCCGCGCTGTACTCCGTGCCCCGTAGTTGACGTACGAAATCATGGTCGGCCGCGAGGCCGTCCCGGGTTCGCTGCCAGCCGGCCAGTTCGCGCTCGTATGCCTCCTGAGCACGCCGGAGCGCTTCCCGGCGACGGCGCGCATCGGCCTCCTGCCGTGCCACGCGGACACGAGCCGCACGCTGCTCGGCGGCCATCCGTGCGTTCTCCCGCCGACGGGCCCACCACGCGATGACCGCTCTGCGCCGCCGCCACAACAGAAACCCGCCGATAACCAGGACGAGCACTACGCCGGCCGCCCACAGCAGGGCGTTGCGGATGCGTGCAGCAGTCCAGTCGTCCGAGACGTGGACAGTGAGCTCCGTGCGGTTGATGTTGCCGTGGGCGTCGATGAGTCGGGCGACCAGCCTGTGGTTGCCGGGCGCTGAGTGCCAGCGGAACGTCCGGCGCTCCGCACCCAGGGTGACGGTCCGCTTCTCGCCCGCGCCGGACAGCGCCAGGCGGGCGCCCCGCTCTCCGGTCACGGTGAGGACTACGTCGCCGTACTTGGCACGTTCGGCGTCATACACAAGCCTCAGTGCTGGTGGAATGGTGTCCACTGTGAAGGTGCCTGAGCTCCCGGCGCCCGAGCGTCCGAAGGCGTCATTCAGGTTCACCAGCACACGGTGGGAACCGTCGTCGACCGAAATGGACACAGCGGCGTGCCCGTCGCTGTCGAGCCGCACGGGCTCGGACTCGCCTCCGGTGGAAACGATGCCTGCTGCACCGGGCGGCCCAGTGACTTCGACCTGCGTCGTTCCTCCGCCGACGGGAGGCTGGACACGCACCTGGGGCCGGAGCGTGTCCAGCGACACGGTGGCGGCGACCTCGGTACGCGTCCGGTTGCCCACCTCGTCCCGCACCACGGCAGTGAGCCGGTACGAACCGTTGGGGAGCCAGAGCGAGTCCCGCACCATGCCGTCGTCACCGACCGTGCCGCTGAGCTGTTCCTTGCGGCCCTCGACAGTCACTTCGTACCGTGCACCCGCTTCGGCCTCGAAGGAGACCTGGACCGCGCCCGTCACCGCGTCGGCCGCAGTCACGACCGGCTTGCCCGCCTCGGGCCGGCTCGCGTCGACGGTTACGGAGAATTCCTCGCTCGCCTCGCTCGCGTTGTCGGCCGAATCGACGGCCACGACCGAGTAGGTGTGGTCACCGTCCTTCGCTTTGAAGGTGACCGTCTGCGCGGAGCCGGTGGCCGTGGCTCTGCTCACGACCGAGTCCTCGGCGTCCCGCACCTCGATCCGCGATCCCTTCTCGGCGGTCACGATGACAGTGACGCGGCCACCGGCCACGGCCTTCGCGCTCTTGGTCCTCGGCCGGTCCGGCGCCTCGATGTCGTCGGCTTCTTCGTCTTCGGCTCCGGAGCCGGAGCCGGAGCTCGGCAGAGAGCTGTAGCCGCAATAGGTGAAGTACCCGAGGTCCCCACAGATGTAGGACCCGGTGTCGGACGGACAGGAGTGCCAGCGGTGGCACCCGTCCCGGTGCGCGGCCGCGGGCGGCGCGCCAACCCAGAGGGCGGCCGACGCGATGAGTAGCGCGAGTACGGCAGTAAGGGCACGACGAAGGCAGGTACGTATCTGCACGTGGCTGGTCCCCCCAGCTCAGCGACGGCTCAATGCACGCCGGATGCGGGATGGTGTCAGACAATGTGAAGAAATTGCAAGTTACCTGTGGAGAAGCCCGGCTGGCCGATCCGGTCATACCGGCGACGGCGTTCGATGTGCCACCCACGCGGTAATTGCGAGGTGAGGCCACACGGCCATCAGGCCTAACTCGTCCTGGATATCTATGAGTTGCTCACCCTCATCGGTGAGACCCGGATCGACGAGGGAAGCAACCTCGTCGACACCTACTACCGCTGTGACCAGAACGACGCGCAGCGGTTTCGCCTGGCCAAGGGCCTCCAGCCCTCCCTCAACCGCAGCGCCTGCCGCGCCGTGTGGCGGATACTCCGCCGTGACGAGTGAGGGGACGACGCGGCCTGACGTCCTGGGGCCGGACATACGCGTGGGACCTGTCACGGCGGTGAGCGGCAGGTCCCACGGAGTTGCGACAGGACTCAGGACGACCGGTCGGCGGCCAAGCCGACGAACCCGCACCATGCATGGGGGGAGACGGTCAGGACCGGTCCGGCGGTGACCTTTGAGTCCCGGATGTGTACGGCTCCGGTGGCGTTGGCCACCTCCACGCAGTCGCCCCCTTCGGCGCCGCTGTAGCTGCTCTTGAACCAGGCAAGTTCCCGAGCTGCGACCGAAGTCTCTGCTGTGTTCATAGCTCTCCCAGCAACTTCTCGACGAATCCCTGGGTCTCGCGCGGAGTGAGAGCCTGGGACCGGATGATCCCATAGCGCGCAGCGGCGAGACGGACCTCTTCACGATCCGTCAGCAGGCTACTTCGCCCTTGGACCTCCATGTACGTGAGCTGCTCGCCACCCTTGCGCGTGATGACGGTGAATGGGCCGTCCACACCCGCGTTGTCCTCACGGTCGAGGGGCATGACCTGGATCTCGACATTGCGCTTCTGACCGATGAGCAGCAGTTGTTCGAGCTGCCCTCGCAACACCGATCTCCCGCCAAGTGGCCTACGCAGAACGGTCTCTTCAAGCACGAAGCTGAGCAGTGGCGCGGGCCAGCGATTGAAGATTTCCTGTCGAGCGAGACGGGCTGACACTCGCAGCTCAATCGTCTCCTCGTCCAGCAGCGGGCGCCGCATGGCGAGCAATGCCCGCGTGTATTCCTCCGTCTGCAACAGCCCCTTGACGACGTGCGTGTCATAGGCGCACAGCTCGACCGCCTCCGCCTCCAGGCGCGCCATGTCCCGGAAGAAGGCCGGGTACTGCGCCCGCGCCACCTCCTCCTTCAGCGCCTTGAGAACGCCCCCGGCATCCAGTACCTCGTCCGCCCGGTCGATGAACCTCGGCGGCGGGATACGCCTCCCCTGCTCGAAGGACGCGACCGACTGCCCCGCGTAGCCCACGAGCTTCCCGAACTCGGACCGCTCCAGCCCCGCTCGAATCCGCAGCAGCTTCAACTGCTTCCCGAACGCGGCCACCACGCCCGATCCCGGTTCGTCCTCCGGCCGGGTCCCGGCGTCATCCCGTACGCCGTGCTCGCCCTGTTCCATCGGCTCCGAAGAGTCCATCGGCCCCACCACCTCACCGGCCCAACGCCGCGCCCCGAACTTCGTCACGCGGCGCGCCTCGTACACACCGCACGCCGTCGCGTACAACCAACACCCGACGGCGCGTCACTCCTGGTCACGCTACGCCACTGAACGTCACCGTGAGGACATGACGAGCAAGCAGCCACTCCCCGTACGTCTCACCCGCACCGGCCAACCCCGGTTCCCCTGGCAGCACTTCACGATGCGTTTCAGTTCCACCCCACGCGGTGCCCGTCTCGCCCGACGCCTGGCCGGGGAACGCCTCGACGCCTGGGGAATCCCTTACGGCAGCGACGCCCACGACGTGCTGACGCTTATCGTGGCGGAGCTCAGCGCGAACGCCGTACGCCACGGGCGCGTACCCGGCCGCGACTTCCGCCTCCGGCTCTCGGCCGAGCGCACGACTCTGCGCGTGGAGGTCACCGACTCACGCGGCAAGAGCGTTCCGGCCCTGGCCGAACCGTCCAACGAACTGGACGGACGCCGCGGCCTCCTCCTGGTGGCCGCACTCACCGACCGCTGGGGCTGGTATCCGTGCATCGACGGGCCCGGCAAAACGGTGTGGGCCGTTCTGGACGTGGACCTGTCGTAATCGCACATCCACCGCGCGACCGCCCCACCCCACCGGCCCGGAACCCCTCCCCCAGCGCCGCCGATCACCGCCAGGTGATCGACACGACCCGGCCGGCAGCTCCGCAGGAGTACCCCAGTTGCGGCGTGCTGCGAACGGTTGATCCGCTGCTCCACATGGCGCAGGCGGGTCACAGCTTGAACACCACTCCGCGCCATGTCCATCCCGCGTCGAGGACCGCGGCCCGCAGGGGATCCTTCATCTCTCCGGGGTCGAAGCGGAACACCTCCGTCTTGTGCAGGCGGCCGTCGGCTCCCCGCTCGACCTCCCACTTCCGGGAAACTGCGGTCACCTGTCCACGGGAGTACTCGCGCGACGTCCGCAGGCTGGGCGTGTCCCCGACCCACGTGACCTCCCACTGCTCGTCGAAGGTACGGACTTCGTGCTTCTCCGGGATCAGGCGCATCCGGGTCTTGATGGTCCGGTCCAGCCCGGTTCGGACGAAGAACGTGCGCAGGGCAGGTTCCAGGATCCGCCACTCCGCCACCAGGCCGTCACCCTCCTTGGGGGTGGCATTGCGCACGCGGTACGGCACGTCCGGGCCGTTGATCGCGAGCAGCGCGGCCCGGACTTCCTCGGCGGAACGCGGTGCGACACCACTGCTGGGGCGCTTGGTGCCGGTCAGTCTGTCAAAGATGCCCATCAGATCAATCTAGGAATGTCCGGCTACTCGACGCAAAATCCCCGGTCCGACTGCGCCGCAAGCACCGCACCACCCCCGGTCGTTCGACGCGGTGGCCGCCGACACTGCCGCCGGGCACTCGGAAAAGCATGTCCCTTCTGGTAGCCACGCAGCTGATCACCGGTCAGTACGGCGCTGCCCGGCGTGTGGGTCCCAGTACCTGGCGAGCAGGACGTGGCAACACGGACCGCGGCGTAGGCGCGCGGCGTGGCACAAAGAGCTTGTTCATGTTGAACAGATAGCCGTCGATGCGCAGCCCACCGGCCTGATGCTCGGGTGAAGCCCCGTCGAGCACGACGCCGGCCAGGTGGAGGGCGTGGTGGTAGCAGGAGTTGAGACGGGTGGGGTGCCAGACGGGCAGCGCCTGGCCGCGGATGAGCCCAGGTCTGCTCGACCGCCGGCGCTCGGGTACCGGCCAGAACCCTTGGCGCCGGGATGGCGCTTAATGACCTCGACGTCGACAGAGGACCGTACGGGGTCCGTACGGGGTGGACGGCCCGGCCGCTTCACCGGCCCGCGGTGAGGGTGTCCAGGAGGGCGGCGGTGAACTCCTTGGGTTTGTCAATGTGTACGGCGTGGCCGGCGTCCGGGATGGCGGTCTCGCGAACGGGGCCGCCGGTGGCGGCGTAGCGATCGAGTGCGTGGCGGGTCTGGGCGACCATGGGCTGGGCGGGGCAGTGCTCGGCGCCGGGCCAGCCGGGGACGGCGCCGAGTGCACCGAGGTGGGCGAGGTCGAAGAGGGAGGTGTCGGAGACGATGAGGTCGTCGGTGCCGCGGATCCAGCCGATGGGCGGTTTGGGATCGATCCGGTGCAGGTCGTCGATGCGGAAGTGGGTGGGGGCCATGGCGTTGAGGACACCTCGGGGGCCGGGGGCGGTGCCGGGCCATTGGTCGCTGGGACGGGTGTCGCCGGGGTAGTGGTCGTCGCCGGTGCGGGTGGAGAGCATGGCGTCGACGAAGGCATCCTCAAGGGCGGGGCGGAGCGGCGGTTTGACGTAGCTGGAGGCAAGGACGGCGCGAGGTGAGAGCGGTGAGTCCTCGCTGCGGTCGCCGTCTTTGAGACGCTGGACGAATTCGGGGTTGACGGTGCCTGCGCCGGAGCCGGCGCCGTCGGGGTGGTTGAGCCGGCCGTCGGGGCCGTGGGTGCCGCCGAAGCCGTACGGGGAAACGGGGTTGACGAGGGTGAGGCTGCGGACGGCAGCGGGTTGATCGCGGAGGTGTTGGAGAGCGATGCCGCCGCCCATGCTCCAGCCGACGAGGTGGACGCGGTCGAGCGCGAGAGTGTCACAAAGGGCAGTGAGGTCGTCGCTGAAATCCCGGACGCCGCGGGTGGCGTCGACGGGGAGGGCGTCGGTGTCGCCGAAGCCGCGGAGGTCTACGGCAAGGGGGCGGTAGGGGTGGGGCAGGTCGAGCATGGTCTGTTGCCAGAAGGTGGCGGCGGAGACGTTGCCGTGGACGAAGAGGACGGGTTCGCCGGTCCGGTCGGGGAGTTCGAGGAGGTTGAGGGTGAGCCGGGGGGTGGTGATCCGTCGAGCGCGGATGCCGGGGAGAAGTGCGGGCGAGGTCATGGTCCGTCCTTGGGAGTGGCGGGTCAGCCGAGCCAGGCGGCGATCTGGGCGCTGGCGGAGGAGTGCCAGCCGAGTTGGAGGTGGTTGGCGGTGGTGATGAGGGCGGTGCCGGCAACGTTGGCGATGCCGGTGCGGTCGAGGGCACTGTTCACGAAGACCACACCGTCGCTGGGGCCGCGGTTCTCGTTGTAGATGCCGAGGACGTTGGGGGATCCACCGGCGAGAAGGTAGGTGGCGACGGTGCCGGGGATGCCTGCCTTGTGGAGGGGGGTGATCAGGGAGCCGGCGTCGATTGCGGTCTGGATGCCGCTGCCGGAGGTGTAGAAGCCCTGGCCACCGTGGTAGGTGGTGTACCAGTCCTGTTGGGTTGTGTCGATGCCGTAGGTGGCGTCCCAGCGGGCGAGCATCTGACGCTGTCCAGGGTAGACGTCGTAGCCGTCGGTGGGGGCGAAGGCGAATTCGGGGTGGGCGGTGTAGGTGCCGTAGCAGGTCATGTAGAGGTGGGGCGAGGGTGCGTTGACGCTGCCGCCGCACTGGGGCCAGATGCTGAAGTCGTGGGCCCAGCCGTGGGCGTAGGGGTAGTCGTAGCCGCCGTTGGGGCCGCCGAGGGTGATGAGGCGGCGTACGTCTCCGGCGTAGGGGCGTCCCCAGGTGGGGCGCAGTGAGGAGACGTAGGCTCGTGTCGACATCTCCCCCTTGCTCCAGCCGACGAGGTCTACCTGGCTGACGCCGAGCCGGTCCTTGATGGCGGCGATGGCGTCGCCGACCTGCTGGGCCTGCATCAGGTTGTCGCCTTGCTTGTGGGCGAAGTTGACGGCGAAGACGCGGTAGCCGCGGGCGGCGAGGTACTGCATGAGTCCGGTGCTGGGGCAGGAGGCCGTACCGCAGCCGTAGCCACCGGCTTCGCCGGGGTTCGCCCAGGCGCGGTCAGCGTTGTCGTTGGCGCCGTGGACGAGGAGGACTGGGGTCTGGCGACTGCCGCTGTTCCAGCCGGGGGCGGAGTAGAGGAGGAAGCGGCCTGAGTAGGGCTGCTTGACGCCGCCGAAGAAGGTGCGTCGCTGACCGTCCTGGTCGCCACGACCGTCCTGGGGGTACTGCTCGGCATGGAAGCCGCTGGTGGTGTCGAGGTAGCGGTCGACGCGGTCCCAGCCATTGGCGACGCTGGTGTAGGTGGCTTCGAGGGTGAGGTAGCTGGGTGGGGCGGCGTGGGCCGGTGTGGTGGCTGCTCCGAGGCTCAGCAGTGTGAGAAGCAGGCCGAGCAAAGTGCTCGTTGCTCTGCGCATCGCGGCTCTCCCGTCCGGGGGCGGACTCGGCGGTTCGAGTCCGTCACGGTAGGACGGTGCGGGGGACCTTCCCATGGGGCGGGCAGCCATAGGTGCGGGCCAAAGGAGTGTGTCGTGCCGCCATGTGCTGGGTCCCGAAACCCGGGTTTCGAGGCCCGAGTTACGGCACCGCCCTCGTCATTCTTTCGTGGGTAGGTCCCAGGATCTTCGGCCGAGTCCTGAGCTTCGGAATCCGGGCGCCGGGACATGAGCGGCGAGACCCGGGCACCGGGATCCGAGTGCCTTCTTTGACCGGCGGGGTCATAGGGGGTGGGAAACCCCCCTGACCTCCCCGACCCGTAACGGCGAGCAAGTACGACCAATCGTGATCGGCTTGCGACGCGTCGTCGCGGCCACGTCACCACACCCGTCGCCTAACGTGATGTACGCGGTCTCGTTGCCGGACTTCGCGGCATGCTCAAGTCCCCCTGACCCGGCCTGACGTGGGCAAGCACAGCCCCCTGCCTGCGCCCTCAACAGTGCACTTCGGCCCACACGCACTTGGTGCAGACATCGAGAACCGCGCATCCCCAGCGTCTCGCGTACGCCTCGACGAGCAGCAGACCGCGCCCGGTCTCGTCCTCCGGACCGCAAGACTTCGGAGCTGTAGCCGGGGGAGGCGCTCGGGGCGGGTGTCGGTGACCTCGATACGGACGGTCTCGGGCAACAACCGCAGCGCCAGCCGGAAGTCTCGACCCGGCAGGCGTTCATGGGTGATCGCGTTGGACGCGAGCTCTGCCGTGACAAGTGCGACGGCCTGCGCGGCAGCCGAGTCGTGTGGGACTCCACGCCACTCGGTCAGTTGCTGAACGGCAAGATTACGAGCGAGTCGTGCACCGCGGCGGGTGCTGCTGAGCCGCAGCGTGAAACCCAGTTGCGGCGTTCTGCGAACGGCTGATCCGCTGCACCGGATGGGACACGGTCTCAGTAGCCTTGGAGTCCTCCGCCCAGCTCCGTGTCTCGCAGGCCGGTCAGAGCTTGAACTCCAACACCACTCCACGCCCTGTCCATCCCACGTCGAGGACCGCGGCCCGCAGGGGATCCTTCATCTCTCCGGGGCCGAAGTGGAACGCATGGAAGCCGAGAACGGCCGCGGCCTGTGACCATTGCGTCCTTGGCGTCGGTCTTGCCCATCCCCCGGTAGCCGGCCGATGCCCGGTTGACCGTGAGGCCAGGTATGTAGACGACCTGCTGGCCGTGGTTGAGCAGGATGTTGGTCCACAAGGCGGCCATGCCGTCGGCGACTTCGACCGCCCAAACCACGTCCTCGCTCACGGTCAGCACGTCGGTGAGCAGGGCCAGTAGTTCCGGTCAGTCGTTCAGCACCCGGCGCGAGAGCAGCCGCTTGCCGTCACTGTCCAGGACCGCGCAGTGGTGGTGGGTCTTGCCGATGTCCGTCCCCGTCCAGATCAGGGCCACGGTTCCTCCGCTCGCTCGATGTGTCCCGTTCTCCCGGACGACCTCGCCAGCGTGGTCCTACTCAGCGATGCACCCACAGGGGCCCGCAGCTCCTGATCAGCGGCCGATTCGTCGTCAGGCGCCGGGCGGCCAGGTGACGTGAACCATCGACGGCAACCCAATCAGAGCCATACCCGGCGCCTCTGGATCCCAGGACCATACGACTGGCCCGTCCGACCCACCAACAACGTAGGACTCGATCAAGTTCATTAGCGACGTGCGTCGTGGTCACGGAGCCACTGGACCTGGTCGAGGACCCACTGACGACGAGCATCGTCTTCGCTTACCTGGTTACGGCCGCGGTCATCATGGTGGTGGACCCAGTAGCGATGTCCATCTCGGTGGTGTACCCAATAACCACGACCATCACCGTGGTGCTCGCCCCAACCCTCACCCCAGCGACCGGACCAGCCCTCGTGGTGGGCGTCTGCGGACCAGTGAGAAACGACGGCGGGCCGGTCGCCAGTCGCGGGAGTCGCCGCCGAGGCGGAACCGCCGGTGGCGAGGAGTCCTGCCGCCGCGATTGCTGCAGAGGCCACTGCGACAGCAGCCCTACGCGCCAACGTGTATCCCATGATCTTTCCTCCTTGCTTGCCCCGTGACCTGCAAGATCAGAGCCGCGGGCTGCCTTTGATCAGGCACTTGCGACACTACGCCGAGTTAGTTGAACAGAAAACTATTTTGGCTGTGAGGAGGGCCACGGTCCGGAAAAGTAGTTGCGTCGAAATATTTCAACAGCTCGCATGCGTGCGCCGGCGGGACCTCGGCTCCCCACGGAGGCGGTGAGTGCTTGGGCGAGAGCGAGCCATGAGGAACGCGGGCGTCGCGGTCGTTCCCGCAGAGGCTGATGTCGAGCAGTTCGCCGCGACCGGAGCCAGCTCTCCACGGGAGGTCCGGTGGCTCCTACATCAAGACCTCGGACGCGTGTGGTACTCGAGAGCTGTGGAAAGTGCCGGCACTCCCAAGTACCACTGAGTCTGCGCTCTGCCGGAGCCGGTGCACTGCCCCCAAGGATTCCGGTCGCATCGGCGCGAACATGCGCCGACCACGGCCGCTACTGCGGACGCCATCTGCGGGTCTTTCTACATGTCCGCCGTGGTCGCAGCCCGATGCCGCCCCACCTCGAAGGCGTACCACGAGCGCAAACGAGCTGAAGGGAAGAGTCACAGGCAGGCCGTCATCGCCCTCGCCGCCGCCGCTTGATCACCGTGTCGTCGAGCCCCATCGTGCGGGGCTGATCCACTTGCAGCGAGTCACCGGCCGGGCTTGACAACTCCATCGGGAATCGCTGCAGGCCCCGCCAAGGCGTGGCCGGAACCGAACCGTGGAATAGCTTGGATAGACGAGCGAATACCCCCCCCGGTCCGCACCCACCGACGCACAGCTGGATCGAATCCGACCAGAAGGTCACTTCCCGACCGACCTCTGTGCATCGGGGCGTAGTGACCTGAATGCAGACCTCAGTTCGTTGGTGAAGATATCCGGCACTTCCCACGCGGCGAAGTGACCACCGTTGTGGACCTTGTTGAAGTAGATGAGCTCGTGGTAGCTACGCTTCGTCCAACTCAGCGGCGCCTGGTAGATCTCGCCAGGAAATACCGTGACGGCGGCCGGGATGGAAACCGAAACGGCATTGAAATTATTGGCGTTGTTCTCCCAGTAGAGGCGAGAGGAAGAAACTGCGGTATTTGTGACCCAGTAGAGCGTGATGTCGTCGAGCATCTCGTCTTTGGTGAGCACTCGCTCGGGATGGCCGTTGCTGTACGTCCATGCGGCGAACTTGTCGTACATCCAGGCGGCCAGCCCAACGGGCGAGTCCGACAACCCGTATCCCACGGTCTGGGGACGGGTTACCATCATGGCGGAGTAGCCTGAGCCCGTCTTGTAAAAAGCAGCAAGTTTGTTGTAGGCCCGCTTCTCCTCGACGGACAGGCCGGCCGGAGCCGGGTCGCCGCAGTTGAGTTTCTTCGCGATGTCCGCAGGCACAGTGGCCGGAAAATTGACGTGGATACCGAGCAAGCCCGCAGGTTGCTGTATCGCCATCTTGTCCGAGATTACCGCCCCCCAGTCGCCGCCCTGGGAAACGTAGTGCTTGTATCCCAGACGCTCCATCAGTACGGCCCAGGCGCGCGCAATGCGGTCGGGACCCCACCCGGTAGTCGTCGGTCTCTGCGAAAAACCGTAACCCGGCATCGATGGTATGACGAGGTGAAAGGCGTCGTCCGCACGTCCACCATGGGCGGTCGGATTCGTGAGCGGGTCGATCACTTTGAGGAATTCGAGAATGGATCCCGGCCAGCCGTGAGTCAAGATCATCGGCAGAGCGTTCGAATGACGGGAGCGGACGTGAATGAAATGAATGTCGAGCCCATCGATCTTGGTAAGGAACTGCGGCAAGGAATTCAGCCTTGCCTCGATCCTCCGCCAGTTGTAGGTCGTACCCCAGTAGCGTGCGAGTTCTTTGATGGTCGCCAACTGGACGCCCTGCGACTGATCCCGGACAGTCTCCCGGTCGGGCCACCTCGTCGAGATGATCCGCCGACGAAGATCAGCGAGATCTCGCTCCGGAACATCGACGCGGAATGGCCGGATACTCTCGCTTCCGTTCACGTCGACCGACCTCTCGGACAGCAGGCCGAAAGCCCCCGTGGTTGCCGCGGTCGTCGCAGCGGCCGAGGCGAGAAGCAACTTTCGTCGCGAGAGCCATTGGGACGTCTCGGGCATGAATATCTCCTTGGGCCATTTCCGCATTTTCGGGCGACCAGATATCTCGTCGTCGGCAGTCGAAACCGACGCGGAACCCCCTGTGACCCGGGGAACTATTCAACCCGGATTCGAGTCGGAAACAGGTGGCATTGAGACGTCAATGTTCACATTCTGGATATTGCGACCGAATGTCACGTTATTCACCTTCATGTGAACTCGCAACTCGGAGCCGGACAGCGCGGCCTGGAAGTGGCGGGCGAACTGTGGACCGACTCGCCGTTCGTCTCCCTCACCCGCCACGGCACGCCGATCGCATCGGCCGGCACTCACGCGATCGGCGCCGCATGGGCGACGAACGCCGCATCACCCGCGGCCGATTCGCCCGCTACCGAACTTGAATGCGTGAGGTCGGGCTGTTCAGGACATGCGACTGGCGGAACTGACGCCTTCCTCACGGGACTTCTTCGACCACACGAGCGGGTACGAGAGCGGGGCGCCGACACTCGGAGCCCGCCACCCCTCACGTGGCGCTGCGCTCACTCGCCTCGCGCAGATCGCGCTCCACGGCGCGGTGGTACGCGGAGTCCAACTCCCCCGCCGCGCTGGCGGGCCGCCCCACCCGCAGCAGCTCCCGCCACCGTTCCTGGCTCCAGTCGGCCGGGGCCGTGGTGCGCACGAAGTCCTCGACCAGGGCGCGGAAGCGTGCGGGGTCGCTGTGGAAGGGGAAGTGGCCCGCACCATGGAAGATCTCCAGGCGGCTGCCGGGCATCGCCGCGTGCGCGCGGTACGCGTGCCGGACCGGCACCACGCTGTCCCGCGATCCCCACAGCAGCAGCGTGGGCATGCCCTCCGCCAGGTAGCAGCGGTCGAGCATGGTCACCACCTGGCCCTGCCAGTCGACCACCGACCGCAGGGTGCTGATGAACGCGCTGCGCGACGTGGCGTCGGGAAGGGCATCCACCACGTTGAGCAGCTCTGCGGCATCCTGGCCCAGGTCGGTGTCGAGAAGCTTGGTCAATCGGGTGAAGAGGTCGACCTGGCTGCGCATGCCGGGCAGTCTCAGCGCGGACAGCATGAGGTCTGCGCCCGGCAGCGACACCGCACGCAGGACAGGGTTGACCTCGCGCCCCACACCGCCCGTGCTCACCAGGATCAGGCGATCGGTCCGCTCGGGGAATTGGTACGCGAACTGCATGGCCACGCCACCGCCAAGCGAGTGACCGACCAGGGTGGCACGCTCGATGTCCAGCACCCCCAGCAGGTCACGGATGCCGTTCGCGTATGCCGCCACCGAGTAGTCGGCCCGCGGCTTGTCGGAGGCCCCGTGGCCCAGGAGGTCTGGGGCGATGACGGTGTAGCTGCGCGCCAGGTCGGGGATCAGATCCGCCCAGGTCGCGGAGGAGTCGCCGATGCCGTGGATGAGCAGGATCACGGGACCCTCTCCGGCGATCCGGTACGCGCGGCGGTAGCCGTGCACCACGTGGTGGCGCAGCGGTACGTCCTGCCCCGACACCGAGCGCAGGCGGCCCGCTCGGGACGGGCTCGGTTCAGGTTCTGGGGCGCCGACCACAGGCTCGTCTCCCGTCTGCTTCTCCCGGTTTCCTCGCTTCCTCCTCGAGCGTAGGGCCTCCGGCGCACAGGGGATTTCCGGGACGTTTCAGGCAGTGCGCGTCCGTTCGGCGAATTCGACCGGTCGGAAAGTGGAAGGGCTCCCGGCGAATCGGCATGGAACCACGTGCCCGCGAATTCCGTAACACGGACGTAGCAGTCGGGTGGCTCTGCGCGCCCTATGATCACCCCCAGCACACCCGCCGCCGGCTTCCCTTCACCTGCCGCGGTTTTGTGCTTCTCCCTCTCCCTGACCGGGCACGGCCGTGCGCCGTCATGCCCGCGACCCCTGGAAGGCGGCCTGAATGGCTTCTCCCGTACGCGTCTGGCTCAACCGCACGTACGCGGAGAACGTGTTCTTCATGGATCAGCTGCGGGAGAATCCCCAGCGCCGTCCCGTGGAGATCCACGCCACGCACGGCGACCCCGATTCGCCCGTCCTCGCGGCCGCCGACACCGCGGCGCTCGAACCGGAGGGCCTGTCCCCCGCCGCGTACCTCGAATACGCGCTGGCGCAGTGCGCCCGGCATGCCATCGACGTGTTCGTCCCCGTCCTCCACCAGGCGACCGTGGCCGCGCACCGCGAGGAGTTCGCCGCGCTCGGTACCGCCCTGCTCACGCCGCCCGCCGAGGCCGTCACCACGTTCCAGGACAAGGCGCGTGCGTACGAGAAGGTGCAGGAGATCGGTGTGGCGGTGCCGCCGTGGTGGCGGGTGCGCACGGAGGAGCAACTCCTGACCGCTGTCGAGACGTTGGAGGAGGCGGGCCACAAGGCGTGCTTCAAACCGGCGGCGGGGGCGGGCGGTGTCGGCTTCCGCATCATCACGCGGACCCCGTTCTCGCTGCTCCACCTCGGCGGCTTCCCGAGCCCATACGTCCCCCTGCCGCTGGTCGTCGACGCGCTGCGCCGCACCGAACGCCGCGTCGACTGGCTCCTCATGCCGCGCCTGGACGAGCCGGAAGTCTCCGTCGACTGCCTCACCGGCCCCGACGGGCGGGTCAGGATGGCCGTGGGGCGCACGAAGAACGGACGCCGGCGCGGCTTCACGCTCGACCCTTCATGGACCGGACCGGCCCGCCGCATCGCGGAGACCTTCGGACTGCACCACCTGACGAACATTCAATTCCGGCTGTACGACGGTGAACCGGTCCTGCTCGACGTCAACACCCGCCCCGCGGGCGGCCTCCACCAGCTCTCCCAGTGCGGGCTGAACGCCCCCTGGGCCGCCGTGCGGCTCGCACTCGGCGAGGAACCGGGTGACCTCGAGCCGCGGTTCCTCGGTCCTGACTACGCGGTCGTGGCGGGACCGCGCCCGCTCCAGCCGACAGCACTGCCGCAGCAGCGGACCGACTCCCCGGTGCTGCAGCCCACAGCCCCGACCATGCCCACTCCCTCGCCGGCGACCTCGCCCACCCCCGCGCCCTCCGAGGCCGAGCATGCCGACGCGGCGTTGCCGATCAGCTGAGGCCCTCTTGACCTCCTGTCCGCGTGTGCCGTTGAGCCTCGGTCTTTCGTGACGGTGCGGGAGCAGGCCCACGGTCTCGGCCCGCTCCCGCGTGGTCAGTCGTCGGCCCGGGTGCCCGTCACCTTCAGGTGACGGACGCGGCCCGCGTTGTCGAAGGATCCGAAGCCCACCCGGCCCGAGGCGAAGACCGGATCGGTGGCCGTGATCAGCGGGTTGCGGCTGCCGTCCAGGTAGACGGCGGTCTCACCGGTGTCGGCGCAGTGGGTGAGCCGCACCTTGTGCCATCCGTCGTCCTTGATCGCCGGAGGTGCGCCGTAGGTTCCGTTCCACTGGTCGTCGATGCGCAGCCGGTCGGCGTCGTTGACGGTGAACAGACCGTTGTGCGGGTAGATGGTGTTGTCGCTCGACAGGTGTGCGTACTGGAACCGGGTGTCCGACTGATAGTCCCAGATGAGGATGACGTCACGGTTGGTGATCTCGACGGGGGTGTCGATCCGCACCTCCGCCTCGACGGTGACGGAGGAGTAGCGCGGGCCCGCGGTCAGGACGGCGTACTCGAAGGGGCGGCGCGGTCCCGGGCGGGCGACGCCCGGCTCGGTCATGATCGTCTCCCGTGTGGTGTACGCCCACTTGGCCGGGGTGACCGGCGCCCAGTTGTCGGGCCCCGTGGTGTGGGTGGTGGGGGTGTTGCCCACCTCGCAGTCGGCGAAGGTGCGGGTCCCGGTCACCTTCCAGACCTTGCCGTTGGCCTTCGAGACGATGTACAGGCCGCCGCTGCGGTCGGAGCCGAAGCGCAGGTCGACACGCTGGTCACCGGCGAGGTCGCGCATGGTGACCGTCTTCCCGGTGGACTTGTCGAAGAGCATCAGCTGTTCGAGCGGCGCGAGTTCACCTCCGCGGTGCATGTCGCGGGTGTCCGCGGCAAGGATCCGGCCGTCCACGAGGTCACCGAAGATGTACTTTCCGCGCAGCGCCGGCGCGTCCTTGCCGCGGTAGACGGAGCCTCCGGCGATGGCGCGGCCCACATCGGACCGGCAGTTCCAGTCGGGTCCCGGGTCGTGGTCGTAGGCGGCGACCGGATAGGTGTAGCCGTACTGGGCGTCGTCGGCTGGGAGGGGAAGGATGCGGGCGCACGGGTCGGTGGCCTTCTTGTCGAACACGAAGGGGCCCTCGCGCTCGCTCCAGCCGAAGTTGTCACCGGCCTTGACCTCGTACACCGACTCGATGGCGTGCTCGCCGATGTGGCCGAGATACATGCGGTGGCTGCCGCCCGCGTCCCAGCTGAAGCGGTGTGGGTCCCGCATGCCTATGGCGTAGATCTCCCCGAGCGCACCGGGCTCGCCGACGAACGGGTTGGACGCGGGGATGCCGTACCGGCCGTTGGCGCTGTCACGGCCCGCGGGGTCGATCCGCAGAAGTTTGCCGTGCGGGAGCGTCAGGTTCTGCGGCTCGCTGTTGCCGACGCCCTGCCCTCCGTCGCCCACCGCGAGGTAGAGGAGCCCGTAGTCCTCGTCGTGAGGCTTTGCCGTCGGGTTGAAGTCGATCTGCTGAATGCCGTGGACCTGGCCGGTGAAGCCGATGCGCAGCACCTCGCGATGGGTGCCGTGGAAGACGGTCGCGGAGGGGTCGTCGGCGGTCCACTCGGTGATGATGCCGTGATAGGTGAGGGTGCCGGCCTGCCGGTAATCGGGAGTCTCGGTGGCCTGTGAGGCGAGCTCGGTATGGATGGTGTAGAAGCGCCCGTTCGATCCGAACTCCGGGTGGAACGCGGCGTACCCGAAGCCCTGGCCGAGACCGCGGCCCGAGAAGAAGTGCGGGAAAGCCGCCTTGACGTCCAGGTAGGGGTGCGGGGTGCCCCCGGAGGTTCGCGTCGCGGTTCCGGGGTCGGTGAGGTACAGGGTGCCGTTGAGGTCGGGGGTCGCCATCCGGCCTGAGCCGTCGGGGAGTTCATTGATGGTGTTGATCCGGGCGTGGCGCATCAGGCGCGGGTCCGTCGGCGCCGGCACGGGTTCCGACTCGGGGAACTGTGCGAACTCCTGCAGGACGAGACCCGTCCTGGACTGGACGGGCTTCTGCGGAATGGGGTCGGTCAGGGCGGCTGTCGCCGCGGCGGGCTCGTCGGCATGGGAGGGCGCGGCGAGACCGCCCAGGGCGAGGGCCGCGCTGACGGCCACGGCCGCCCAGTGCCTTCGGTATGTACGTCGTGACGCCATGCGGGTCCCTTCGAGCTGGCGTGACAAGTAGGGAAAGGACGATCCGGGGACGAGACAGGTCAGTAGCCCCGCGTCATGCGCCGGTACTCCGCCGCCACCGCTCCGGCCGGCACCGGGCGGTCCAGGAACAGGAGGTCGTCCATGCGGCAGTCACAGGCGTTGTTCTCCCGGGTGTTCTGGGGGAAGCTGCCGCCGATCTTGATGCCGCGGGGATCGGTGGGCGAGGCGCGGTGGGGCGCCGGCGTGGTGGCGAGTTCCCAGGGGTCGCCCGGCGTGACGTAGAAGCCGTCCAGGGGCTTGCCGTCGCGGTAGAGGGCGAGGGTGCCGTCACGGAAGTCGAACGTCGCGGCCAGGTGGACCCATTCACCGCGGGGCAGCAGTTCTTCCCAGGGTGCGGCGGCGGCGAAAGTCTGGGAGGCGCCGCTGTCCAGGCGTCTTCCCAGCGCGACCAGTTTCAACTCACCGTTGACCTGGATGAGTTCGAGCAGTGCACGCACCGCGTGACCGTCGGAGGTTCCGGAGAGTACGCCGGCCAGCCCGATCGCGTTGTAGCGGTCGCTCGGGTAGGCCGTGTTGGAGTTGAGGGCGGGATTGTCGCCCGTCATCTTGAACCAGCCCATGACGGTGGCGCCACGGGCACTGCGGAAGGCGTCGAGGGACGACATGCCCTCGGCGTCCCAGGCCCCGGCCTTCCAGTCGTCGTTGCCCGCAGTGACCGGGTTCTGCTGGCGCACCTGCAGGGCGGGCGAAGCGCCCGGGTAAGCCTCGTCGGTCACGCGCATCGCGGAACCGCCGTTGATCAGGCTGAGCGCGGTGCCGGAGCGTCCGATGTCGCGCTCGCGACCGGGGTCGGCGGGGTCCGGGTGCCCGAAGTCGTACGCCGCCACGGCCTGGGCTCGCAGCGGAGTGTGGAGGGTTGAGGGGCGGGCCGCCTGGGCCGGAATCGTGGCGGCGGCGAGCGAGGCGGTCGCGGCGAGCGCGGCGACGGCGAGTGAGTAGCGTCTGGTGCGGGGCGGTGTCATACAGCCTCCGAGCGGCAGCGAAGGGGCAGTCGACCGGGGTCTCCCGGGCAACAGAAAGCGCTTTCGTCCGCGTGCAGGGAACATGTAACTCCTTCGCCGCGAGCCTGACAATGGGCGTGTGCTCGCCAATTTCTTGGGCGTCCTTCGGCGGCAGCGCGGACCTCCTCGCGGACAAGGACGCAGTCCGAAAGCGGCCCGTCGGGGCGCAGACGCCCTCGGCTCACGGCGGTCCACGAGCACCTCGCTCCAGGTCCGGGCGGGTACGGCGGTGCATGCAGCAGTCCGGTGGGCGGCCGCGCAGGTGCCGGGTCACCGCCGGGACGGCATCGCCCTGAGGCCTCAAGTCGTCGCGAAAACCCGCCAGTTGCCCGAGGTCTCGACCACGGCCACTCCCTCGCCTGTGACCTCGCACCAGCCCTTACCTGCCATCGCGCCTGCAGAACCCGAGCGGACTGCACGATCGTCACGGGTCCGCGCACGCTGCACCCGGGGGCACCGCCGCAGCGGCGGACGGACTCCCCCTCCGTCGCCACGACGGCGACCGCCACTGCCTCCCCCCGGAGTCCCCCTGCGGCAGCTCGATGGGGATACCCAGGGGCTTCCCCCAGGGGACAGCTGGGGGTTACCCCCCAGCAAAGTCGGGGATCAACCCGGTCGCTCGGACGACGCCCGGTCCGTAGGTTCCGGGGTGGAATCGAAACATCGTTCCACCCAGCCTACGGAGGCCCTTCGTGACCGCCCCTTCGCGTCCGCAGACGCGCACTCCTCATCCGCTCGTCGCGGCCTTCGTGCGGTTCGTCGTGTGCGGTGGCGGTGTCGGGCTGGCGTCCAGCGGGGTACTCGTACTGCTCAACGACCGGATCCCGATGGCTGTCGCCAACGCGCTGGTCACCGTCGTCTCCACGGTCATCGCCACCGAATTGCACGGGCGGATCTCCTTCCGCAGCGGGCGGAAGGGGTGGGGCGTCCATCTTCAGTCCGGGGTGACCGTCGCCGTGAGCTACGCGTTCACGACAGGGGCACTGTTCTGCCTGTACGCCGTCCGGTCCGAGCCCTCGGCCCTGGTCGAGCAGACGGTCTATCTGTCGGCGTCCGCCCTGGCGGGGATCGGACGGTTCGCGCTACTGCGGGTTGTCGTCTTCGCGGACCGGGCCCCCGCGCCAGACGCCTCGCTCAGCAAGGCTGCGGTGGCGATGGCTGCTTGAGGTCGCCGCCTTCCGGGAATCGTGGCGTGCGTCGCTGCGCAATTGGCTCCCGGCCCGCGGCCTTCGCTGCTTCCTCGGCCTCGTTCCCGTCGGCGTCAGTGCCGCCGCCTGCCGCCCCTGCCCCTGCCGCTTGCGCCCGGTCGGCGCCGCTGATGGCTGCGACCGAGATGCGCGGCCGGCCGCCGACGGGCCTGCTCGGCGACCGTCCTCAGATCCGCCAGACCCGCCTGGTCGGGGTGACCGGATGCGAGAGCGGCCTCAAGAGCCTTATGGGCAGAGAGTTCCTGGCCTCCCAGGATTTCGAGCAAGCCTTCGGGGCCCGCTGTCTCCAGGAGCTGGAGCAGACTCTCGGCGACCATGACGAGGCTCTCGGGCTCGTTGAGGTCCTCGGCACCGAGTACCTCCCGGCGCACCAGCACACTCAGGGCAGTGGGGCCGAGGAGCGGGTCGCCGCGCAGGCCGCGCAGCAGGGCCTCGCCGTCCGGGTACGCGTCGACGAGTGCGTCCAGCATGGCTTCGGCGCGGGTACGGAACGGGGTCGCGCGCACCGCGTCGGTCAGCTTCCGCAGCGCCTCGGCAGAGCTCTCCTGGGCGGCGACCCAGGCAGCGAGTTCGGTGCGGGCGGCGTCCGGGTCGTAGTGCTCGGCGATGACACCGAGGAGCCCGGCGGCGGGGGCGTGGGCGAGTTCGCCGACGCGCGGGGCATCACGCCCCTCGGCGAGCAGCCGACGGCGTACGGAGTCATGGCCGAGGGCGGTGAGCCGGATCAACTCGACTGGTCCGTCGGTCAGTTCCGCCCGCTGCTCCCTGCTCCGCTCTGCGGCATCCTCGCTCTCCCCGTGTCCACCGGCGACGACGCCGAAGAGCTCGGCGAGCTCCGGCGGCATCCCGGCGGGCGGCAGCACGGACTCCTCGAGCGGTATGTCGAGGAAGACCGGGTCGGCCATGCCCTCGTGCCGCTTGATCGCGCCGAGGTCCTCCAGCACGTCCAATGCGGTGCGCAGATCACGGTCCGCGTGTCCGAGTTCCATCTGCCAGGCGTAGTGCCCGGTCAGTTCGTACTCGGCGCGGTAGCGCAGGTGCAGCGAGTCGCGCAGCCGGGGCCAGGGCATGGCGTGCGGCAGGCTGTAGAGGGTGTTGAGAACATCCGGCACGGTGTCCTCGAAGCTGACGAAGAGCATCGACCCGATGTGTCGGCCGCCGCGGGAGCCCAGGAGTGGCACGCGCAGCTCGGAGAAGGTCTCGAAGGCGTGCCGCCACAGCGCGAGCGGGTCCTCGAGCAGGGGCTGCGCCTTGGCGACCGCGTACAGCCGCCCCTTGACCACTCGTACCAGCCGGGCCTTCTTCGCCCATTCGACCACGAGCCCGAGCCGCGGCAGCTGCGTGGAGGAGCGCACCTTGTCCACCGCGTCGCCTGTCCCCAGCTCGGCGACGAGGGCGCGCGCGTCCGCCATTCGCAGGTTGCCCGTGGCGGTGAGCGCGCGCCCCTCAGGGCCCGCCCAGTCGGCGATCCCTCGGAGCCACCGCAGCGCTCGGGACGTCTCGGCGCGTGCACGCAGCTCCTTCTCCGCGGGCAGCAGGACCGGCAGCTGCGGTTCGGCGCGTGTCACGGCTGCCGGGCCGCGCGTCAGGTGGTTGCGCAACACCTCGTCCAGTACGTCCTGGTCGTACGGCACCTCGCCCTGCTGAGCCTGCTCCACGAAGCACTCGAGCGCCGCCGGATCCTGGACATCGACCCCCTGCTCGGCTGCGGTGACTGCCCAGAACTTCGCCATTCCCCAGCGGCCGCGGTCAGCCATGGCGGGTGCGTACTTCGGTGCGAGGGTCTCGATCGCAGCAAGGTTGTCGGCCGACGAGGCCCCGCGCGGGTCGCTGAGGCCCATCGCATCGAGGTAGCGCAGCAGGGCTGCGAGCGTGCCGGGCGCATCCACCGGCTCTTCGCCGGGCAGCACGGTGGCCGTGCGCGGCAGCCAGTCCAGCAGATACTCCTCGATGTGTCGGGGTTCCCACAGCCCAAGCCGCCCGTCGCAGGTACCTCGGTGGCGATAATCGAGCGCAGTCTCGACGACGAACGGGTCCACGCTCTCGCCCCGCTCGCGGGCCCACTGACTCATCCGGCGGGTCAGCAGCGAACACGCTGCCTCGTATTCCGCGGTCTCCTCGGGCGCGAAGAACGTCCTCATCACACCAGCCCTGCCTGTCCTGTCGTACGGCCGGCGTCCCACAGCATGCCGGCGGCCCCGGGCCCGGTGGAGATCGCGGTTCCGCGGGACCAGGCGTCACTATTGAACCGTAACCGGTCTGCCGGTGGCCGCAGATGCTGACAGGGTGGAGGAGATGATTCTGCACTGTCGGCAACGCGTCCCCGTTGGGTTCAGGGCGCTGCGAAAAGTGCGGGAAGCGGGAGCGAGGACTGGGCCCCAGGTGAGAATGCGCCGCCGGGCGATGGCGCCCCACGGGTCGCAGCGGTCGGTGGGTCCCGGCGACCGGAACGGCGTCGGGCGGCGAGCGCGTGCTCGCCGTGTCGATTCCGCTCTTCGCCGCCGCCTCCTCGCACCGTGCGACGGCAACCGGCGCACCATACGCCGCGCCGGGGCTGCGGATGCCATGTCTCGGTGCACGGCCATCTGTGAGCTCGACCCGCGGCCCGTACGGTGCCCGGGTCGTACGCGGACCAACCGGTCGGTGAAGGTGTTACCGAAGTCGCCGTACGGGTCGGCGCGTTGACCGTCTGCCGACCGGAAACGGCTACGACGCGCGCGCCGGATCCCCCACACCATTGGTACGCCGATGGAGAGACTCCCGACACCCGACGTCTACCCATGAGTAACTCCCGCTGATTTGATGTGGGTTGCTCGATCCACCCCCCATCAGCAGAAGCAGGAGACCCCGTGCCGCTCACCGCGCTCCGTCGCACCTCCGGCGTGACTCTGTCCGCCGCGCTCGTCGCCGTCACGCTGGCCGCACATGCTCCTCAGGCATCGGCCGCCGACACCCCGTCGCTGAGGGTTCTCACCTACAACACGTTCCTGATGAGCAAGAACCTGTACCCGAACTGGGGTCAGGACCACCGGGCGACGGAGATAACGAGGGCATCGTTCTTCCAGGGCAACGACGTCGTGGTGCTCCAGGAGGCGTTCGACAACTCCGCCTCGGACGCGCTGGCACAGAACGCGTCCGCCCAGTACCCGTACCGGACACCGGTGGTGGGCCGGAGCAAGAGCGGCTGGGACGCCACGGGCGGTGCCTACTCGGCCGCCACTCCGGAGGACGGCGGCGTCACCGTACTGAGCAAGTGGCCGATCGTCCGCAAGGAGCAGTTCATCTACAAGGACGCCTGCGGCAGCGACTGGTGGTCCAACAAGGGCTTCGTCTATGCCGAACTGAACGTCAACGGCACGACGGTGCATGTGGTGGGAACCCACGCGCAGTCGACCGACTCCGGATGCGGGACGGGCGAGCCGGCGCAGATACGCAGCCGGCAGTTCAAGCAGATCGACGCCTTCCTCGACGCCAAGAACATTCCCGCGTCCGAACAGGTCATCGTGGCGGGCGACATGAACGTCGACTCCCGCTCCCCCGAGTACGCATCGATGCTCGCCGATGCCGGACTTGCCGGAGCCGATGCCCGCACCGGGCACGCGTACTCCTTCGACACCCAGGACAACTCGATCGCCTCGTACCGCTACCCCGACGACCCCCGCGAGGATCTCGACTACGTCCTCCACCGGGCCGGGCACGCAAAGCCGTCCGGGTGGACCAACGAGGTGGTCAAGGAGCAGAGCGCGCCCTGGACCGTCTCCAGCTGGGGCACGGACTACACGTACACGAATCTCTCCGACCACTACCCGCTGATCGGCTCCGTCGGCTAGCGGGACCGTGTCAACCGGCCGGCCTCGGAATCATCCGCGTCATACGTCGTGCCGACCGGTGCCGCCTCGACCGCAGCCACGGTGTGGGGGTGCGCCACGAAGTGGGGGTGTGCCGTCTGTGGCTGCGGGAACGGCTGTCGTCGGCAGGCCGGTCGAGGGGACGCGGCCTGCGGTTCTTCGCCCGGTGGGTCTTGTTCGGGTGCTGGTCGCCCGGGACTTGCTGGGCGACCGTGGTGCTTCGTCGGGCCGGATCAGTAGGCCGAGTTGACGTTGTCGATCGAGCCGTAGCGGTGCGCGGCGTAGTTGGCGGAGGCCGTGATGTTGGCGACCGGGTCGTAGATGTTCGTCGAGGTGCCGGCGACGTGGTACGCGTTGAAGGTGGGGTCGATGACCTGCATCAGGCCCTTGGACGGGATGCCCTTCATGGCGTTGGAGTCCCAGTTGTTGATGGCGTTGGGGTTGCCGGAGGACTCGCGCATCAGGTTCTTGTGGATGCCCTCGTAGGTGGCCGGGATGCCCTGCTTGTGCAGAATCTCCAGCGACTGCTTGATCCAGGTGTCGACGTTGCCGCCGGACTGGGCGGGGGCGGGGGCGGGGGTGGCGGCCGAGGCGGCCGGGGCGCTGACGACGGTGCCGGCCATGACGGCGGCGCCGGCTGCGACCATGCCCAGCGAGATCTTCTTGGTCTTGGTCATGCGGGCGAACTTCGTGGGCATCGCGGTGATCTGCACGTGGTAATTCCTGTTCTGTCGGGGGGTGATGCCAAGAATTGTTAATCGGAAGGGAATCCCGGGTCAATGACCGCCTCTTACTACTGCGATTAGTACCAAGTGCAGAAAATGATTGAAGAAGGGCCTTTACGGCCGGGGGAGCGGGCCTCGATGGTCTACTATTCGGCTTCAGAGTGACGCCCGTCATATGGCCCACCCCACACGGCAAATGCCTCAAATCGGTACAAGAGTGACGCAGGTCATGTGGCCTGCGTCATATCGAGGGCGTTCAATTCACTCACCGTAATGCAATAAAAGCACTCTGCATTCATGGCGAGGTGGTGGAATACCGGCGCTCGTCGGCGGGGAATCCTGGCCGGTGATTGAGGATCGATGGCCGGGGCCTGACGTCTGCCGACGGTATGTACCGGGGCTGATTCAGCGCGGCACGGCCGCGGGAATGCGCCGACTACGGGGCGTGGCTCCCGCCGACGGTCGTGAGGCATGGGCGAATGGACCTCGGCACGCTGATCAGCGGGCGGGATCCTCCCCCGCCGCCTGCGGATCGGCGCCCCGGCGGGGTGGCCTGGCCTCACGCTGCGGGCAGTGGACGACCGCCCACGAACGACACCTGGTGCGCCGGCCCGGAAGGATCAACGGAATGGACCGGCCACACGCCAGGGCGTGGGGAGTGTGTATTCCCATCCGGGCTGCCACGGGGAGAAGGCTTCGACGAGCGCTTGCCAGTGGGCGCCGGTGAGCAGACAGTCCAACGCCCAGCGGTTGGCGGAGTGCGCGATCACGAGGACTCGGGTTCCGTCCCGGTCGGCAGCGAGGTCACCCAGGAAATCATCGGTGGCGGCCTGGACGTCGCGATAGCTCTGGCCGCCGGGGAAAGGGTCATCGATGTGCCGGGCCCGCTGGGCCTCGACGAGGGTCACCGGCCGGCCGTTGAGCTCTCCATAGTTGCATTCACGCAGGCGGGGGTCCTGGTGGATGGGCAGCGAGGTGTCGGCGAAGGCGATCTGCGCGGTCTCCACGGCGCGGTCCAGATCGGAGGTGAAGACTGCGACGATGCCGTCGTCGCGGCGGCGGCGGCCGAGTTCGCGGGCCTGTAGCCGGCCGGTCGCCGAGAGTGTGCCCGGCAGCCAGCCGGTGGCGATCCCCGCCTCGTTGTCGGCGGTGGTGGCGTGGGTCTCGTACACGATCTCGATGGACATGCGCGGACTCCTTCGGGATCAAGCGCCTCGGCGAGGGGGCGTCCGTCGGATCGGGGGACTTCTCCGTCTCCAGCAGGCCGCACAACGCCCTTGGCAGATAATCGCGTAGCGGGGCGGGAGACTGCACGACCGGCGCTCCACCCCGACCATGTCCCGGACCTGCGTCACCCCGAAGGAACCTCTCCATGGGCCACGCCCTCCCGCCGTTCCACCTCCTGCCCGGTGCACCCGCGTCACCGGTCCTGCTGCACGTACCGCACTCGGCACGTGTCGTCCCCGATCACGTACGCGCCGGGATCAAGCTGGACGACGAGGCTCTGGATCTCGAACTCGACCACATCACGGACTCCCACACGGCCGAGTTGGCCGCCGAGGCGGCTAAGGCAGCGCCTCTCACGCCGTGGCGATTCGTCAACGGTCTGTCGCGACTCGTCATCGATCCCGAACGGTTCCCCGACGAACGCGAGGAGATGCTGGCCGTCGGCATGGGCGCGGTCTACACGCAGACCACGCACCGCGAGCCGCTTCGCTCACCGGACGTTGATCCGCAGCCGTTGATCGACCGCTACTTCCACCCGTACGCGGCAGCAATGACGGCCGCCGTCGACGAACGCCTGGCGGCCACCGGACGCGCGGTCGTCATCGACGTCCACTCCTATCCGTCGGCTCCGCTTCCCTACGAACTCCACGGCACCGGACCACGCCCACCGATCTGCCTCGGCACCGACGCCTTCCACACACCGCCGGACCTGCTGGCCCAGGCCGAGGAGGCGTTCGTCAGGTTCGGGGGCACGGGCATCAACAGTCCCTTCGCCGGTACGTACGTACCGCTGAAGCATTACGGCGTGGACCCGCGTGTCAGCGCGCTGATGATCGAAATCCGCCGGGACGTGTACATGCCCGAGCCGGGAGGCCCCGCCCACCCCACCGAATCGACCGCGCTGGCGTCGGCGCTGGCCGCCCTGGTCGGCGCGCTGTCCGGTGCGAGCGAACAGGATGCACGGGTGTGACATCCGCCCATGCTTTTCACTGCAACACTGCCGCCTCGCGGGCCCCTGTGCGGGACCAGACAATGGTGACCAGGGCGGCAGCTCCGTGCCGGTCCCCTCGAGGAGGTAGCGATGCGTCTGACCAATCTCGTCGGGGAGTCGGCCGAACACGTCAGCGCCCGCGAGGAGCTGCGCCTGGCCGAGATCGAGCTGATGCGCCACCGCGAACGCGTCGCTGACCTGCGCCGCCGGCTGCCGCTGGGGCCCGTCGTCGACGACTACGCGTTCGAGGAAGGCCCCGCGGATCTCCACGCGGACGATGTGCCGGTGCAGACCGTACGACTGAGCGAGCTGTTCACCCAGCCCGGGCGCGACCTCGTCGTCTATCACTTCATGTACGGCAAGCAGCAGACCCAGCCTTGTCCCATGTGCACGATGTGGATCGACGGGTTCAACGGAATCGCCCACCACGTCGCGCAGAACGTCGACTTCGCGATTGTGGCCGCAGCCGACCTGCCCACACTCCGCGCGCACGCACGGGACCGGCACTGGGAGAACCTGCGGCTGCTCAGTGCCGGGGCCGGCACCTTCAAATACGACCTCGGCAGCGAGGACGCCGAGGGCAACCAGGACTCGACGGTGTCGGTGTTCACCCGCGACAGCAACGGCTCGGTACACCACTTCTACTCGGCACACCCCCGGATGTCCGACGCCATCGACCAACGCGGCATCGACCTGCTCAGCCCGGTATGGCACATCCTCGACCTCACCCGCCGAGGCCGGGACAACTGGTTCGCAGAACTGAGCTACTAGCCGGAAGCACGTAAGTGCCCGGCCGCCTTGGATCAGCGCGCGGCATCAGATGCGGTGCATCGCAAGACGGAGGGACGTCCTCATACTGGACGTATGCGGGCGTCCCGACAACGCGGCGAGGCGCCGTAGCTGTCGTCGCGCGCCCGCCAGGGATTACGGGACAGCCCTTAGCCAGGCGTCCTTGTCGATTCGGTGGAGGTTGTGCTGCCGAGGCTCCGGCGGTGCGTCCGCCAACCCTGGTCGGTCTCGACGACGGTGAAGTCCCAGATCGCTGAGCTGAGACTTCGTACACGAGTGGTTGGCGGCCTCAAGACCGGATCAGATGCTGGACGACGTCGTCGCCAAAGACTGGAACCAGGCGCCGTGGGAAAACGGCTCCGGCGGGCCGACCTCCATGCCGAGTTCGGCGGCCGCCAAGGCGTAGTCCCCCTCGTCCAGGGGGAGGGCGAGCAGCTCGTGGAGTTCGCCCACGAGGCGCGCGACCAGTTGGGGGTCGGTGGTGGCGGCGTAGTCGGCGACGGCGGCGTCGTGGTCGGGGAATTCGTCGACGATGTCCTGCGAGAACCAGCCGCCGAGCAGCTGCGCGGTCTCCGGGAAGCGCGCGTGCCACTCCCAGTGCGTCTGGGGGGACGACGGTTCCGGGACGTCGCCCTCCTCGATGCTCTTCTTCAGATGGTCTGCCAGCACCATCAGCCAGCCACCGATCTCCGACTGCGGCTTTCCGTTGTCCGGGATCGCGTAGAACTCGCCCAGCTCCTGCCGGATGCGGCCCGGAGGGTTGCGGCTGTACTCACGCAGCTGGCGCTCCGCCTCCGCGATGGCCGAGGGGCGGGTGTGCCAGGTGTGACGGAGGTACGCGTCCAGCGCACGACTGCGCCGCTCCGGGGTGTCGTCGGCCGGCTGCCCCAGGTACGCGCGCATCACCTGGTCCAGCTCGCCGTACCGGCGGTCGTGTTCGAGGGGCTTCATGGACATGTGCGTGCGACCCCTACAGATAGAACGGGACGGTCGTGTGGACGACGAAGCCGTGCGGTCTCGACGGCTCGCGGCGCAGCACCACGCGCGCCGCGCGGACGTCGACGGGCCCCCGACCGGCCAGCAGCTCGGCCTCCAGCTGAACTCGGCCCACGGGCTCCTCGCGGGAGGGCCAGGCGGCCTCGACGGTGAGGCGGGCCCGGGTGTTCTGGGCGAGCCAGCGGTGGATGGCCAGCTCGTTGGCGGTCACCACCTGCTGGGTGGCCCACTGGGCGGTCTCCAGGTCGGGATAGGAAGCGGAACGGGTCAGCACGGGGGCATCCTCTCAAATCCACCTGTTCGGGAGCTGCGCTCATTTGGATCGGCAGCCGGACTCCCAGCCGGATCAGTAGTCGGAGAAGTTCCAGAACAGGCCGACCTCGGTGTCCGTGACGACGACCAGGCCGTAGTCCTCCGTGTAAACGCTCAGCGGGCTGTACCCCCAGTTCGGCGTCGTGAAGTCGAGCGTTCCGGTCACATGGCCGGGCCTGTTGACGTTGGTGTGATAAGTGGCCTCGTCCCCGTAACGCCCGAGGATCGTGCGCGCCATCGCCCGCAGCTCCGCCTCGCTCTCCGTGAAGCGCTCCAAGTTGGACAGGGTGCAGCAGTCGTCCGTGAGGGCCAGCAGCAGGTTCTCGGCGCTGGCCCGGTCGATCTCGTGGAGGCGCTGCGACACGTACTCCGGAGGGTGGACGGCGAACGGATATGTGGGGAATCCCTCTCGCTCCGGGCTCTGCGCCGCGTCGTCGAGACCGGCCCAGCCCCGGGGGTCCGGGACGGCCCGGGCCATCACCGCGAGGACATCGAGGACCCAGTCCTCGTGGCGACGCGGGCCGGTGGCGTCGTACGGGTACGCGTCCTCGAATAGGTAGCGTACTGCGGCTTCCCAGGAGGTCTGGTCGACGGACATGTGGTGCTGGCCTTTCTCGGCGGGGCGCTAGGACTTGGAGGGCATCGACGTCATGACGGTGAACGGCGGGGTGCGGCTGCTGTCGTACCGAATGCGCGTGTCGATGCCGTGTACGTCGTAGGCCTTGGCGTTCAGGCCGCCCTGCTTGTATCCGGACAGCGGGTCGCTGGGGTCCACCGGCTGCTTGCTCACGCTGCGGCCGCTGGTCTCACCGTTGGGCGCCGTGTCGTAGAACGACTTGACGTCGCCGTCGGACGCCGGCGGGGGGCCCTTGATCCATGCCTCGATGGAGACCTTGTTGTTGTTGAGATTGCGCTCGGTCAGCTCCTCCGCACGCCGATAGTTCGGGAAGGCAGAGGAGCCGCTGAGCCCGGGCTTGCCGTGCGGCCAGGCCGCGGTCGGGCCGTTCGACTGCTGGTCACGCAGGCGCTGCGCCAGCTGCTCGTCCGTTTTACCGATGTGCTTGTCCAGGGTATGGCCGTTTGCCATGTACTCGTTGGCGGCCAGGTTGAGGTCGTAGTTGCCGTTCGAGTTGATCTTCAGCCAGACCTGCGAGTCCTTGAACTCCTCCAGGGCCCGAGTGCCGAAGCCGTGCGCACGGGCGACGCCGGCCTCGAACTTGGGGGCGCTCAGGTATGCCTCGTCCAGCGGCCCCTTCAGCGCCTCCATGCGGGTGGTCAGGCCTCCCAGGATGCCGGTGTATTTGTCGACGATCCCGTTCAGCTTGCTCGTGTCGATGTTCAGTACCGTCTTGACGTCGAACGACAGGATCAGGCCCGCGCCCTTGCCGATCACGGAGGTGACGGTGCCGAGGATGCTCTTGGGGTCCTTGGGCTTGGCGAGGTCCTCGATGATCTCCTTGGCGGCCTTCCACATGGCGCGGTGGAGCTCGTCCGCGACGTCGCGGTTGAGGTCGACGGCGGCCTCGGCGTACTCGCGCAGGATGGTGGCGATGTTGTCTGCCGTGTCCTTCAGTACGGCCAGGACGGGCTCGCTGCCCGTGGGGACGCGGGGCGTGCCAGGGCCGGAGTTGGCGGTATGCGCCCACTGGTAGCCGTGCTGCTGCTGTCCCCAGTCCGTCCCTCCCCACAGGGCGCTGCAGAAGGTCCGCATCGCGGCTTCCCAGTCGGCCTGCTGGTGGTTGGTGATGGCACCGACGGCCTGGGTGAGCTGGTCCGCCCCCATCGAGGCGTCGACGGAGACGTTCATCCAGCTGTGGCAAAGGAAGTTGAGGTAGTGCTGCTGTGGGAAGGGATGGACGTCCGCCACCCTCCCGACCCGGAACACGTTCTTGCACAGTGGCTGAAGGACGTCCCGGACGACTTCGGGGATGCCCTCCATCAGGCCGCGCAGGATGTCGTCGCCGCCGTCGTCGTCACCCCATTTGATGTCGGGTATCGAGTCGAAGTTCGGGGCCTTGTCGATGACCGCGGGCCGCGGGCGCTGCTCGGCCGTCTTCCCCGGCTTCGGGTGGGCCGCCGCGTCAGCCCTGGTGTAGGCGTTGGCTGTCTCGGTGAACCCGACCGCCACACCACCGACACTGAGCACGGAACGGCCCCAGACCCCCAGCCAGCGATTGCCGATCTTCATGTACGACTGGGCGAACTTCCGAGCCTCGGTGCCGGCGCCCCCTGCGTCGGGGTACTTGCCCAGCTCCCCCAGAAGCTTGTTGGCACCGCGTAACAGGTGCTCCTGCTGCACGGCGACCCGACCGGAGACTGACCAGAGATCGCTGGGCTTGACGTCGATGGTGCCATTGCCGCCCGGTGACTGGGTGGGTGAGGAGGGGCCGGCCATCAGGCGCCGCCTCCCCAGCCTTCAAGTACGGACCTGTTGGCCGCGGCGTAGTTCAGGTGCCCCTTCACCACTACCTCGTGGAGCCAGGCCTGGGTGGCTTTGAGGTCGTCGGCGGAGTGGCTCCACTTGTCCAACTCGTCGATGAAGGCCTCACGTGCCTCACCGTCCCAGCTCAGCACGACCTTAGTGGCCCGCTCGTACAACGTGTCCAGCTTCTCGTTGAGGACGCGGAGTATCGCCTCCAAATCCCCCGAAAGTCGCTGCAAGGTGGCGAAATGGACGGTGATCCGGTCTTCGTCCGGCATGGTGCTGATCCCCCGTGGTTCAGACGTCCAGAGTGTGGCTCATCGGCTGGCCTGCATCCGATGCGGGCACCGCGTCGGGCACGGTGAGGGCGCGGCGACCCAGTCGACCTCGGCGAGAGTGGCGTTTCGCATCCTGAGCCCCGTTCGTCGCGCCGTTCGTCCGCGTGCCTCTATGTACGGATCTTCACTTTAGCGTCCGGCGGCTCATGTGACTTTTTCCGGTTACTCGTTGGTTGGGACACGGGTGGAGGGATCCGACGAATCGCGAGTGGTCGCTTCTGAAGCCGCATCTGCCGCCGTCGGGCGGCCGGGCGGCCGATGGAACAACCACTGCGTGGTGACCAAGGGGGTCCAGTTCCGGGTCCGAACCAGTGTCCCGTGGCGTGATCCGCCGGAACGCATACAGCTGCTGAAAGACCGTCCGTGAACGGCATCGCCGCTGGTCGGCGAGCGGAACTTGGGACCGGATACTGCAGGCGGTCCAGGCGGAGGCCGATCTGGGGAGCGGATCGACCGGGGCATGGCCGATGTGGACTCGACGTCCTGCCGAGCCCATCAGCACGCGACCGGCGCCCGCAGGGCCAACTTGCGGGTCCCGAAGCAAGAACGACGCCTCGGCGCCACCCCACAACGAGGGACTCGGACGGTCTCGGGGCGGCCTGACCTGCACGATCGGCCTTGCCGAAGTAGAAAGATGCCTCCCCCTGCACATCCGCACTTGTGGGCTGAGTCGAGACAAGGGGGCGGCACGGTACAACTGTCTTATTGCTAGGGTGAGTTTGCTGCTCAGTGCACAAGTTCGAAAGCAGGGGGGAGCGCATGGGTGTTGAGCCCAAGCTCGCATACACGTCTTCGCAGTTGAAGAAGCTCGCGGACGATCTGGATGACATGCAGGAGTATCTTGGCCAACAGGTCACACGCATGGACGAGATCGTCGACGGCATCGAGGTCGGATGGCGCGGACCCACCGCCAAGGACTACCGAGCTCTCCATCGTGGCGCCGCGCAGGATGCCGTTCGCATCCAGCAGACCATACAACTGCTCGCGCAGGCCGTTCGTCTGAGCGAAGACGGCTTCACAAAGCAGGAACTCGAGACCCTCGACCAGTTCCGTAGAGTCCAAGCCGACATCGACATCGAGGTAGCCGTCGACGCTCTTTCTACGGCGGCGGCTGTCCCCACCGTGCCAGTTCCCAGCAGTCGTCTGGAAAACCTCTGACACATGGTCAGTGAGGAGACCCGAGACGATGCCGGTGACCACGACGCTCACATCCGTTTCGGTTGGGATGAGGCTGAATGCAAGGCGGAAGCACGAAGGTGCTCAGCCTCGCGGCCATCGACATGTTTGCCTGGACGCACGTTCTCCTTGTGAACGGCGAACTTGAATCCGCTGTGCCGAAGAAGCTCCGCTACCAACTGCGGCACGTCGTCGCCCGCCTCACCCGCGGCGGCCGGCGCCTACGCATGCGAATATCGGCGACCTGGCCCTGGAGACGTGAAGTGGCCTTCTCGCCGAGCGTTGCCCGCTGTTCGCGCCACCCGGATTCAGGATTGCGCCTCCCAACGGGCCATGAGTTCCTTCGCCAGGGCTTCCCGGCCCGCGGCCAGTACCGGTGAGCCGAAGGCGAAATTCCGGCCGCCCGGTCCGAGGACTGCCATGCCCCGTTCTCGGACCAGCGCAGTCCCCGCTGCGACGTCCCACGGCTTCGGGCCGATGCAGATGCAGGCGTCGAGCCACCCTTCGGCCACCCCCACCAGGTCCATGGACATCGCCCCCTGCATCCTGATCCGGTACGCCTCCCCGTACAGGCGGCCGATGAAGGCCTTGTGCCGGGGATTCCCGGCTCCGGCTCCGGTGATGCCGATCACCGCTCGGGGCAGTTCCCGGGCCCCTGACGGCGGCGTTGCCGGGCCGGGCGTTCTCGCCGTGACCCAGCGGCGGCCGAGGGCCGGTGCGTCGATCACGCCCAGGGATGGCTGCCGGTCCTTGACGTAGGCCAGCGAGAGCGCGTAACCGGGGGCGCCCCGGGTGAAGTTCATCGTTCCGTCGATGGGGTCCAACAGCCAGCAGGTGGGCGGCAGCGGACCGCCGGCCGCGGACTCCTCGCCGATGACCGGAACCTCGGGCGTGCGCCGACGCAGGACGCGTGACACCCGGTTCTCGACTTCGACGTCGGCGTCCGTGACCTCCTCGCCCGACGGTTTGATCTTCCTCTCCCGCCACTCCGCACCCGCCAGAGCCAGCCACTCCACCCCCGCGTCCATGGCCTCCTCGGCGACGGAGCGCAGCTCCGCGTCCTCTGTCACGCCGGATCCAGCGACCGCTCCACCAGCTTTTCCGCATGGGCCCCGTGTTCGCCCATCACGTAGAAGGTGAGGCGGTCGAAGGTCCACTCCTTCTGCACGGAGGTGCGCTCGTGGGCCGACCCGACCAGTTTCAGCGCGATGTCCTCCTCGGCGCGGCCCAGCGTGATGTGAGGTGCATACGCGTCCCCGGTGTACCGGTACCCGTACTCGGCGAAGCTGGCCCGCTCGTCCGGAGTGAACCGCGAGGTGTCCTTGGACGTGTCGAACGCGGCGCGGTCGAGGTGGGGTGCGAGCACCGACAGGACGGCTGCTTGCAGTTCGCTCAGGAGCTTCGGCCTCTCCAGCGAGAGGAAGACCCAACCGGTGGGCTGGTAGACGATGCCCGTGGAGGCGAGCCGGATCTCCTCGGGAAGGCTCATCGAATCCGCGATGGTCCGCAGTTCCCTCTCCGGGCTGAGGGAGTCGAGGAACGGGCCCTGAAACACGGTGACGTGAGGAAGGTTGCCGTCGGGGCTCAGAGGGGGTTGCAGTCCATGGTCCTCCCCCACGTCCGTCTGCAACTGGACAGCGGAACGGGTGTGTTCCGCGGACGGCAGCAAGGCAACACCCAGCCATCGGGTCACGGTTGAGCTCCTGTCTTCGTAATCACGTGCAGCGCGGCGTCGAGTCCCCTGCGCATGCATTGCGCAGGGGTCTCCCCGTACAACCAGCCGGCGATCACTCCGGCGTTGAAGGCGTCCCCGCCTCCGGTCCGGTCGACCGGCTCGACCGGCACCGTCGGCTCCTGGACGAGTCGGCCGTTGGATGACGCCCAGAGTGCGCCATCGGACCCCAGGGTCAGAATGACATCCCCGGAGAGCAGCTTCGCGTACCGCTGTGCCGTACCCGCCGTGTCGCCCGGTGACGCCTCGGGCAGGCGGCTCGCCTCGTCGGAGTTCATGAGGTTCAGCAATGCGCCCCGGGCAAGTGGACTCATGTCCCTGCCGTTCCATTCGACGGAGACCGAGCGGCCGGTCCGGTGGGCGAGCTCCGCCAGGCGTCCGAGCGAGGGTGTGGGGTCGCCGACCAGATGTATGTGATCCGCGCGGCGTACGTCGTCCTCCGTGACGGCGTTGAAGGCCAGGTCACGGTCTGCTCCCGCGAAGGTCATCATGCGTTTTCCGGTGGTGGAGGAGAGAACGATCGCCATGCTCGTGCGGGTAGTTGTGTCGACGCGCATCAGCGATGTGTCCACCCCGCCCGCCCGCAGGCCGTCGAGGCAGACAGTGCCCAGGGTGTCATTGCCGACGGCGGACACCAGCTCGGCCGTACATCCCTGCTTCACCAGGCCCAGAGCGGTGTTGGCCGCGGATCCTCCGGGAAAGGCCGCGTAGTCGTTGCCACGGAGCTTCTCGTGCTCGTCCGGAAGTCTCGTGGCCCGGACGATGATGTCGAAGTTGGTACCACCGGCCACGAGGACATGCTTCCCGGCGATCACGGCTGCCCCAGACGGTAGCTCTCGAACAGGACATGCCGCACCAGCCGTTCCCTGCTTCGGGGACTGCTCTGCTGCGGAAATGTCGCATGGGCGACAAGGTCGTGGACCAGCTCCTCGAATCTGTCGTCGTCCGAGCCGATGTCGTGGAATCCACGCATGAGTTCTCGGTGGAGCTCCCCCGGCTGCACCCTCAGCTCGTCGAGCCAGGACCGGTTGGCCATGAGAACGTTGGCCGCCGCCGCGCGAAGTCCCGCCTGTGCACTGTGCGGAAGCATGTCCGAGTTGAGCAACTCGAAGTAGTCGTCGTCATCACGGGCGTGCATCCGGAGATTCTGCCCGCCGACCGCCAGGACGTCCCTGTTCAGATGGAAGAGCTCCAGGCCGAGATGGTGCGGAACGTCGAGGATGCTCACGCCGCGCTCCGCCAGACCCGCTTCATCGGTCGAGAACGCCGCCAGAATGTTCGCGAACATGTCGCTGTGTTTCGGCACGGCGATCTGAGCTCCTGCAGGATCGGCGAGAAACTCCTCTGCCGTCGACATTCCCCAGCGACCGCCACGAGCCGCCAGGAGATAGAAATTCCGGCCGCCCATCGAGTATCCCACTCGCCCGACGGGCACGACCTGGGACCGGAGCTCCTCCTCCGCGTCGAGCATCCGGAGCAGGCGTTGTTCGTTGTAGATCGCGAGATCCAGGGTCCGCTGGGCGACATCCCTGACCAAGTGGTCGGACCAGGGCAGCTGCACGGCAACGACCCTGTGGTTCCGCCTGGCCAGCACGCGATCGAACCCGCACCCGAGGAGCAACGCCTTCACTACGACCAGCGTGGAGTCGGCAAGGCGGGTCGTCCCCCTGGCACGCCGGACAGCAGCCAGGCTCTGCCGTGCCTCGTTCTCTGCAAGAGACGTACTCGTCTCGCCGTACCAGACAGCCAATTGCGTCAGCGCGTTGAGACACGACTGCACGTCGTCGGCGGAGATCTCTTCGCCCGAACCGTCCAGGGCATGGCTGCCGAAATTGCCGTAGTTCTGAATGGTCCGAATGGCCAGTACGACCTTCGGCGGAACCAGCCCTTTGCTGGTGAGTACCGTCAGGAGGGACTCCAGTGTCGGTTTGGAACCGACAGCTTCCTGCATGGCGATATCCAAGAGGATCGACTCCGCTGCCCTTCTCGCTGTACTGAGGAAGACCTCGGGATCCGACTCCGCGTATCTCAAGGCCTTCTTGTAAAGCCGGAGCGACTCGCCCTCGTTGACCGTCACGTCGTCCGTGTCCTCTGCGGCAGTTTTGGCCTGACACTAGCAAGTTCGTTTCTGGTGGAGCCAGTTGTCATTCAGTCATCGCGGTGGGGGCCGCCGCGGAGGGATCCCAGCACAAGACGCCCGTAGCGGGTGCCCAGGGCGGCTGCCGTGGAAGCGAAGGCGACGCCCAGCCCGATCAGGAGATGGACGGGGTCGTCGTCACCGAGCACCTGGAGGATGCTCAGAGCGGTTCCGAGCGGAAGCCCGAGGATGGTGAGAACACCGAGGGCTCCGGCGATCTGCTGACCGTCCTGGGTCTGGACGAGACGGGAGTAGTCGGCCGCTTCGGCGAGGATCTCCGCGAAGCGGGCGGGCAGGCGATGCTGCCCCTGATAGGCCAGGAGCAGCTCATTGGCCGGGCCGTGCGCGGTCAGATGCTGTCGCCAGTACGTACTGCGGAATCCGGCGATGTCCTGTTCCAGCGCCGTGACTCGGCGGGCGAGCCCTGGACCGTCGAACACGTCGGCGAGGCCGTCGGTCAACTCGTCGATGTGGTCACGCTGGATCGTGCCGAGAAGCAACGCGTCGAGATAGACCGTACGGAAGTGCAGTTCCGCGAAGTCGTAGAAATCGCCGTCCCCCCGGTCGGGACGGTGGCCGAGGAAAGCGGCCCCGTGCCGCAGCACAAGGGCGCTCCAGTCGGCGGAGACGCGCACGATGTGCTCGGTCTGGTCCCGTAACTGCTCCGGGGTCGTCGGAAAGTCGGTCTCGTCGGAGCGGGAGGCCAGCGACCAGAGCCAGCTGTCGGCAGTGTCGGGAAGCCGGCCGTCGCTGCGCAGAGCTGAGTTATGCGTGTCGTCGGGGGTGAGGAAGGCGACGGTATAGGGGCGGGCGAGGGCGAAGGGCGCTTCGGCACCGCGGGGTTCCGCGACCCCGGCCAGGAGTTTGCCGGGCGCCAGCGGCCCGTCGAGAGGGTCGGCCCCTGCCGTGTGCCGATGCCCGATGGCACGCAGGACGTCCAGGAGGACAGGTCCCTCGACGGTGAAGTGCAGGACCGCCAGTGCGTATTGCTGGTCCTGGGCCGTGACCGTGCGCAGGAGTTCCATGCCGTGCAGGTGCAGGGGCCCGTGCGTGATGTCCGTGAACCGGTGCCAGCGACGGGGCCGCTCGCGGGTTCCGTAGAGCCCGCGTGCGGCGGCCGGGGTGAAGTAGGTCTGCCGGGTCTCCGCGTCTGTTCTTCGACTGCCGAGCTCGAAGGGTATGGGGCCATCGGCCCAGGAGGGAGGGGAAGGGAGCCGGACAGGGATGACTACGGTGATCGCCTGCCGGACACCGGTGAGGGAACCGATCTCGGTCGTCACTGGATTTGTCCCCGTCCTCGCAAGTGCGCCTGTGTCCATGCCTGCGTCTGCCATGCGGGCGCGTGTCTGCCCGACGGACCGGAGAACCGCCCTGCGTCGACCGCCAGTTGCCGTCATCCGAATGCTGACTGCCGGTCAAGGTTACCCAGTTGTGGATCATTGAGCACGCGGGGCCTGCCCCTCTCAGTGACAGGCATGACCCCCAGGCCCGGTCCTCGGCGGAGCGCGCTCAGAGCACCTCGGACTCCTGAGCTATGGAGCAGGCGAAGTCACCCCGACGGAAGTGAGGCATTCGCCCCTCGCGCAGCCCTCGATGCCGGTGACGTCATCCATCTGGAGAGGCAGAGGGGGGAAGGAGAAGTGTCAGCCGGAGCCAAGCCGGCGAGCGCCTTGTCCGGCGAGACCGCGCCACCGCCGCCTCGCGGCATCGGGGGTGCCCCCCTTGCTTACCGCCCCGTAACCTCTGAATTACCTCAGATTTATTCCTGCGTGTCGTTGGGCACTGTCAGAATCGCAGGATTCCCGGATGATGCGGCGTCGGACCGTGTCACGGCGACGACTCTCTGACCCGCCACGGCCGGGAACGCCCATCTTCCCCTCACAAAGGCGAACCCTCTCCATGAGTGACCGCATCACAGCGGCCGAAACGCTCGTTGCCGCCCCACCGGCGGCGGGCTCCCCCCACGTGGACGCCGGCGATGCCGGGTACAGCAAGGACCTCAAGTCCCGCCACATCAACATGATCGCCATCGGCGGCGCGATCGGCACCGGGCTCTTCCTGGGCGCGGGCGGCCGGCTGGCAGGGGCGGGTCCGTCACTGGCCATCGCCTATGCGGTCTGTGGCGTCTTCGCGTTCTTCGTCGTGCGCGCGCTCGGCGAGCTGGTGCTCTACCGGCCGTCCTCCGGCGCCTTCGTCTCGTACGCCCGTGAGTTCATGGGCGAGAAGGGCGCCTTCGCGGCCGGCTGGCTGTACTTCCTGAACTGGGCGACCACGGCTGTGGCGGACATCACCGCGGCTGCCACCTATGCCCACTTCTGGGGCATGTTCAGCGACATCCCGCAGTGGATCCTCGCGCTGATCGCCCTCGCCCTCGTCCTCACGGCCAATCTCATCTCGGTGAAGTACTTCGGCGAGATGGAGTTCTGGTTCGCGATCATCAAGGTCGGCGCCCTGGTCGCGTTCATGCTGATCGGCATCTTCCTGGTGGTGACCCAGCACCCGGTGGACGGTCACACACCCGGTTTCTCCACGATCACCGACAGTGGTGGCATCTTCCCCGTCGGCATGCTCCCGATGCTGCTGGTGATCCAGGGTGTCGTCTTCGCGTACGCGTCCGTCGAGCTGTGCGGCGTGGCCGCCGGCGAGACGGAGAGCCCCGAGAAGATCATGCCCAAGGCGATCAACTCGATCATGTGGCGTGTCGGTCTCTTCTACGTCGGCTCGGTGGTGCTGCTCGCCCTGCTGCTGCCGTACACCTCGTACTCGGGGGACCAGAGTCCGTTCGTCACCGTCATGGACAAGCTCGGCATCCCGGGTGCCGCCGGTGTGATGAACCTCGTCGTGCTGACCGCGGCGCTCTCCAGCCTGAACTCCGGGCTGTACTCCACCGGCCGCATCCTTCGCTCGATGGCGCTTTCGGGCTCGGCGCCCAAGTTCACCGGGCGGATGAACAAGGGCCAGGTGCCCTACGGCGGCATCCTGCTCACCGCCGGCTTCGGTGTCCTCGGCGTCGGACTCAACTACGTCATGCCGGGCGAGGCGTTCGAGATCGTCCTCAACTTCGCGTCGATCGGCATCCTCGGCACGTGGGGCATGATCATGCTCTGTTCGCTGCTGTTCTGGCATCGCTCGCGCGATGGCCGGGTCACCCGCCCCTCGTACCGGCTGCCCTGGGCCCCGTACACGCAGATCGCCACGCTGGCGTTCCTTGCCACGGTCGTGTTCCTGATGTGGTGGGGCGGCGGAGTGGGCCGTACGACCGTGATGTGCCTGCCGCTGATCGCGGCTGCGCTGGTCGGCGGCTGGTTCGTCGTCCGGCGACGGGTGAACGACCTGGCGCAGGAACGCGAGGACGCCTGACGGTCCTCGGTACCGGCGACGGCCCTCGCGGAAGGCTTACTTCCGCGGGGGCCGTTCCCGTGCCACCCGGCCACCGGGCCGGGCGGCGGCGCCACCCGGATCGTGCCGTCCGGACCGGATGTGACGTCCCGTGATCTCTGGCGCAGGGAGTTCTACGTCTTCGCCGTCGGCTTCACAGGCCGTTTCGGTCGAGGAGCCGCATCAGATTCCGCTTGCGCTTCTGACCGGCGCGCACGGTGGCAAGGTGCGCGGTGAAATCGTCCGGGGTACCCAGGAGGCGGTGGCAGTCGCGCATGCTCAGGAGCAGGCGGGTCAGCTGCTCGTAGACCGCGTTTCCGGTCTGCTTCTCGAGGGGGCCGGCCAGGCGCCGGTAGACGCGCAGCGCATCGGCGGGGCGGATGGGGCGGACCTCGTCGGCCAGAGTGAGCCACTGCCGGTCGTCGGCGCCGGTCGCAGTGGCGTCCTGCCAGGCGGCATCGATGTCCTTGTCGTCGAGCAGAGCGTCGATCAGGACCGGGCCGCCGTCCCAGCCCCGCTTGCGCTGTGCCGTGTCGGCGCGCAGCAGCGCCAAGGCCTCCCCGCGCTCGGCCTCCCAGCAGTCGGCCGCCAGTGCTGCCGTGCGCAGCTGCTGGTACGCAGCAAGGGATCGGCGGGCGGCGAAGTGGGCACGGCGAAGGGCGACGGCGTCGGGGAGCCGATCCGAGCGTGTGTAGCGGTCGCAGAGGTAGTCGACCAGGCCGATGGCGGGGGTCGTGGTGTCGGAAGCTTCGTCGATGCCGCGCTCCGCCCAGCGCAGCGCGTCGCCGGGGCGACCGGCGGTGTCCAGTTCGCGGGCGATGACCAGATGGGTGCTTCCGTCGCGGGCGAGGTCGGCCGCGTGCACGGCGATCACGGCGTCCACATCGCCCGCCGCCTTGGCCAAATGCTCCATCAGGTACTTCTCCGCCCAGCCTGTGCGGTGGCCGCGCCAGGCTTCGAGCGCCAGCTCCCTCACGGTGACCAGTCCCTGTTCGCCGAGGACGTCCGCGTAATCGAGCGGGTCGATGGCGGTCAGGTCGTCCAGGTCGCCGAGCACATGGCCGACCAGCCACCGCGCGGTCTCGTCCGGATCGGGGCGTGCCACGCGGCACCCGTCAAGGTGAGCTTCGGCCAGAGCGGCCCCGACCCTGCCCAGGTGTCCGTCGGAGTCGTCGATCGCGTCCTGCACCTCGCTCAGCAGCCGCATCGCCTCCCGGGACAGGGAGATAGCGTCCGCGGCCCGCCCGGTGGCGGTCAGGGCAGCGATGGCGGAAACCGCCCGCGCGGCCTGTTCGCCATAGGCGCGGGCATCGGCGTAGTCGACGTATCCGTACCGCGCGAAGCGGCCGACGTCGAAGAGTTCGCGCATCCGGGAACGGACTTCGGCGAGGTCTCCGCGGGCGCTCGCCGCACGCAGCTCCAAGCGGCGGCGCACCTGCCGGTCCTCGGCGATCTGCTCCCGTACGAGCGCGAGCAACTCGTCCCTCGAGAGCGCGGCCAGCCACGCGTCCAGGTCCTGAGCGCGGTTCCGGGCCCCGGTACGCTGCCCCGGCAGGCTCTCCGACCGCGCGAGCGCGGTCAGGCCGAGCGCAACCAGGTGCTTGCAGAAGTTGCCGTCCAATCCGTGCGCGCAGTCGCACTCCCCGGCGAGCCCCTCAGGCTCGTCGAGTGACAACTCCACCTCGTAGGCGTCCGTCCCGTGGACCGTGGCGGTGACCCAGCCGTCGCCGACCTCCAGGGCGGTCACGGCGTCCAGATAGCCCTGGCCCCGCTCGAAAGAACGCGGCCCGGCCAATGCCCGCAGATCCGCCTCGGTGAACCCAGTCATGATCTCCCCGCCTCGGCCTTCCCACCTCGGTCCCTGAACCTACGCCCCTCATCCTGCCTGCTGGGAACATGGTTACGTGGCCGACCTGCACCGCGCGAAAAGTCGAGGGCGCTTCGCGGGCCTCACACGCCGGCACGGCATCATCGCCGCCCGGCGCTCACTGCGTCAGCGGCATGTCGTACCTGTACGAGACGTCACAACCCGCCTGGTGCTGCGTCTGCAATCCGGGGACGAAGTCGCCCTGGTGGCACCGCCGCTGCCGAACGGAGACGACGCGGTGCTGATGGCGGTGCGACCGCACCGGCCCGCGCTGAAGGTGATCGAGGCGTTCCTGACCCAGACGGGGTATCCGCGTGGGCGGGTGTCCCCGGCTGGGGAAGGCGGAGCAGTAGAACGCTGCCTCCGAGGCTGCGGGGCTGAGCGAGCGAGCCGGCCCGGCGACGGTCCGCATGCTGGGAAGAGCCGGGCTCGGGGCTATTGCCCCGAGCCCGGCACCGGCCGCTGTGCGACTACAGGTTCCGCACCCGGATGTTGCGGAACTCGATCAGGTCGTTGTTGCTGTGGTTCTGCAACCCCACGTAGCCGCTGAGGAACTGACGCAGGTCCGTGGGCGGGTCACCCGCCCGGGACGACGACTTGCCGGGCGTGTTGTCGAACTCGTTGATCACCACGCCGTTGCGGATGATCGTGTAGTGCTGCCCGACCGCGCGGATCTCGTAGTCGTTCCACTGGCCCTTCGGGGTCACCCCCGCCTTGTCCAGGCCCACCGGCTTGAAGTTGTACACCGAGCCGGTCTTCTGGACCTCGCCCGTGGTCCCGTCGTAGATCTGGATCTCCTGACCGCAGTAGATCGCGAGCCACTCGGGGGCGGTGCGAGCCGAACCGACCGTCCCACAACTACCGGCCGGACGGTCGGCCAGTGGCGTCCGCGGATCCGGGAACCGGATGAAGACACCGCTGTTGGCGTTGCCGTTACCCGGAGCCACGTCCCGGAACTGGAGCCTGACCGAGAAGTCTTCAAGCTCCTGCTTGGCGTACCACAACATGCCCAGGCCACCTGAGCCGCGGATGGTGCCGTCGGGCTGGAGGGAGAACTTCCCGGGGCCGGCCTGCCGCCAGTCGGCGAGGCTCGCCGCGGTCCCGTCGAAGAGGGACCGGTACCCGGCGACCTTGCCGATCTCGCTCTGCGCCGCCGCCTTGCTGATCGCCGCCGACTCGCGGTTGTCGAGGACGTCCTCCTTGCGGAGGTCGTTGACCACGGCGTTGACGTGGCTGACGAACTCGCCGTGGTTCGGCCAGGACACCTCGTCGTCGATCAGGTCGTTGACGGTGCAGCCGCCGCCCGCACGGTGGTTGGCCACGCCGGTGTCCGTGTCGAGCAGCTTGACGGTCGGACGGGCGTCGGGCGCGGGGCAGCCGGCCTTGGCGTCGAACGTCGCGGTGGCCTTCTCGCCGTCGGCGTAGGTGACCGTCAGCTTCGCGTGATACGTGCCGTAGTCGGCGTAGGTGTGCGTGGGGTTGGCCTCGTGCGACGGCGCGCTGCCGTCACCGAAGTCCCACTCCCAGGCCACACCGCCGACCTTGGCACCGGAGAACGCCACCGTCTTGGGCTTGCTCTGGGTGATGACGCGCGCCCCGGCGTCCTGCGGCTTCGGGGTGGCCGGGCCACCCTGGTAGGTGATGCGGATGAGCTTCTGGTTGGAGTGCAGACTGAAGAAACCGCCCGCGTAGTCGAGCATGTACAGCGCACCGTCGGGACCGAACTTGGCGTCCATCCAGCTCTGCAGCTGGGTGGAGCCGCTGCCGGGCGCGATGATGCTGCGCAGGTCCTCGCCGAAGGCCGGCGCGCCCGCGTCCTTGACCCGGTCGGGGTCGACGGTCACCGCGACCCGGTTGTTGGAGTTGGACTCGTCACCGATGAACCACTTGTCCTCCCAGTACGCCGGCCATGCGACACCGCTCTTGGTGTCCACCTGGGAGCGGTGGTAGGTCGGACCGGACATGATGGCCTGGCCGCCGCCCTTGAGGTACGGCTGGGTGTAGGTGGCGTCGCTCTCGACGTAGGTCGGCAGGCCGCTGCCGTCGGAGCGCTTGGGGTAGACCGGGCCGCCGCCCTGGGGCGAGTACCAGATCATGTTGTCGCGGGCCGGCGGGATATCCACCAGGCCGGTGTTGCGCGGCGACTCGTTCTTGAGGTGGTCGCAGTCGTACCAGCCGGTGAGGACACTGGCGTCGGTGTTGCTGCGGTCACGGTACGGCTGCTTGTTCCCCATGCAGTACGGCCAGCCCTGGTTGCCCGCGGAGGTGATGATCGTGGCCGTCTCGTACTTGGCCGGGCCCAGCTCGGGGCTCGGCGCTCCCGCGTCCGGCCCGACCCAGCCGGCGTTCAGCCAGTTGTGCACCGGGTCGACGGAGAGCCGTGCGATGTTTCGGACACCCATCACGTAGATCTCGGGGCGGGTCTTGGCCGTGCCCGGCGGGAACAGGTTGCCCTTGGGGATGGTGTAGGTGCCGTCGGACTCGGGGTGGATGCGGATGATCTTGCCGTTGAGGTCGTTGGTGTTGCCGGCGGTGCGGCGGGCGTCCTGGAAGGAGACACCCTTGTAGTCCTGGGTCCAGTTGTTCCCGGAGTAGCCGCTGGAGCCGCCGGAGGAGTTGCTGTCACCGGAGCCGATGTAGAGGTTGCCGTCCTTGTCGAAGGACATGCCGCCGCCGGCGTGGCAGCAGCTGTGGATCTGGGTGTCCCAGTGCAGCAGGTCCTTGCGGGTGCCCTGGTCGATGGACTCGGTCGCAAAGTCGTAGGTGAGCCGGGAGACCGTCCGCTGGCCGATCCGCTTGTCGCGGTCGATCGACTCGTGCGGCATCCAGTAGATGTAGATCCACCCGTTCTTCTCGAACTTCGGGTCGAGGGTGACGCCGACGAGGCCTTCCTCGTTCTTGACCAGCTCGTCACCGCTGCCCCGGTTGCCCATCACATCGAGTGTGGTGAGCAGTTTGACCTTCTTGGTCTTCGGGTCCCACTGGTGGATGGTGCCGCAGCCCAGGCCGACCTTGGGGTTGTTCCAGTCGGCGATCGCGCCGGACGGGCAGGCGGCCTTGCCGATGTAGAAGGCCTTGCCGTCGGGGGCCATGGTCAGACCGTGCGGCTCACCGATCTGGTCGAGCTGCCCCCCCTGGTTCTGGGCGGTCAGCCGCTCGGTCGTGTAGTTGGACGCGATGGTCGCCTGACAGTCGCCGCGGACCATGCCGGTGGTCCACTCGATGGCGCCGAGGAGGTGGCTCTGGAACTTCGTGTCGGTGGTGTAGCTCTCCTCGGTGCGGCCCATGCCGGTGTAGAAGGACCGGCCGCCCTCGTAGTCGCGGCACCACGAGATCGGGTGGAACGGGCCGTTGGCGCTGAGCCCCGGCTTGTATTTCCCCTCCTCGACCTGGGCAATGGTGTGGACCTTGCCGATCGGGTTGGGATCCCAGTTGATCCACTGGTCGGAGCGGGTCCAGTTGAGCGGAAGTCCCTTGTTGGCTGGGTGCTGACCATCCGTCACATCGACGACGGCCTGCTGGACCTTGGTATCCTGCGGAGGCGTCGGGTTGGCGCTGAAGAGCCGCAGCTCGGCCAGCTGGGTCAGCGGCTCACCACTGTTGGCGGTGATCTCCAGCCGGTAGTGCTGGTAGGCCGTGCTGTTGGTGAACTGGAACTGCCTGGTCTGGAACCGCGACGAGAAGGTCTCGCCGGTCCGGGTGTCGAGGGTCTTCCAGGTCTCGCCGTCCTCCGAGCCCTGCAGCTTCCAATCCTTCGGATCCCGTCCCGAGGAGTCGTTGGCGGAGGTCAACGCGTAGTTGACCACCGCGGCAGGCTTGTCCAGCTTCATGGTGACCCAGCCGGTCGGCGTACGGGCCAGCCATTTGGTGTCGTTCTTGCCGTCGAACAGCTTGTCCTTGGTCTCGTTCGGCGGGTTGTCCCCGTTGACCGCGCTCTCGACGACCTTCTCGGGGTCGGGGAGGCCCAGGGCAGGGCGGGTGCCGATCAGCCCGGTGAACCAGGAGGAGTCGGACTGGGCCCGGGCGGCGTCGTGGACGCCGACGAAGCCGCCGCCGTTGTTGATGTACGACTGGAACGCGGCTTCCTGCTCGGCGTTGAGCGTCACGCCGTCGGCCGACAGGAACACCACCCCTCGATACTTGGCGAGGTCGGCGGTGTTGAACACGCTCGCGTCCTCGGACTCGACGACCTTGAACCCGTTCTTCTCGCCGAGGTTCTCGATCGCCGCCGTGGCCTTGTTGACCGGGTCGTCCTGCTTGGCGGCCGGTCCGTGGAAGACCAGGACGTTCACCCGGGTTTCGGTGGCGGCGCCCTGGTCCTGGCTGACGCTTTCGACGGGCGGCTGCGCCTGTGCCTGCACGGCCGGCAGCCCGGACAGCCCCACCGTCAGTGCGGCGCTCGACAGCAGAACGACCGCGCGGCGCCAGGGCCACGCGTGACGAGTGGTCCGCGCAGGACGCGACGGCGGTGATCCGCTTCGTCTCGACAGGGCGAACCGGTCTCTCTTGCCCATGTGTGCTCCTTGACTCGATCCGGAAACGGAAGAGTGATCAGGGGATGGAGCGAGGGCTGCCGCAGGGGCCCCGCCCGGCATGCGCCGGGCGCGACGGCTTTCGGCGGGCGGTCACGCTGCCCGGGAAGGACGAGGTGCCGGAACAGGGAGGTCAGGTTCGCCTCCGGTCCTGGCGGGCGAGGACCGACCGGCGGCAGGTTGGTACACGCCCGTCAGGCCGTCAGGCAGGCCTGACGGGCGCGGCTTCGGGGGCGGAGCCCGCATCGGGACCCCGCCACTGCCTTCTAGTGATGGGGCATGCCGCCGGGGACCGTGCCGTCGGCCTCGGTTACGAGGAAGATCCCGGCCATGCCCATGTCCGCGTGGCTCTGGACGTGACAGTGGTACATCCAGGCACCTGCGCCGACCCGGGCACCCGCGATCACCTGGAACCCGAAGGAGTCCGCGGGGCCGACGGTCTTGGTGTCGATGACCCGGCTCACGTCCTGCGGACCCTGCAGGATCCCGGTGCGGTTGTCCACCCAGCGGTGGCCGTGCACATGGAAGGTGTGGAAGAAATCCCCGTGGGTGATGACGATGAACTCCACCCGCTCGCCGCGGACGGCCGTGAAGGTGGGGGTGTCGTGGTGGGCCTTGTTGTTGATCGTCATGTCGTTGAACACGACCGTGAACTGCTTGTCGGGCAGCACATCACCCTTGCGGCGCACGATCACGGGGCCGTACAAACCCTTCTTGAGGCCGCCCGTGCCGTGTTCGGTCCCCACGTTGTGATCGTGATAGTGCCAGTAGCCGGCGCTGCCGGCCTCCCACGTACCGTCGTGGTTCGGTCCCGGGGCGTGGGTGCGCCAGACATAAGTCCGCCGGCCGCCCGGCTCGACAACGCTGTCATTCATCTTGGTGCCGTCGCTCGCGACGTCGTAGTCCACGCCGTGCACATGCAGACTCGCGGCGACGGCCAGGTTGTTGACGACCTCGATGTGCATCGTGTCGCCCTCGGTCAGCTCGATGAGCGGGCCGGGAATCGACGCCTTACCGGGCTCCAGGCCGTAGCCCATTTCCCCGTTCGGCAGGTTCTCCATGTACAGCGTCAGCTCACGGACGGTCCCCTTGTCGTTTCCTTGACCGCTTCCTTCACCGGGCTTGTCCTTCGGGGCGGCCGCGGAGGCGCCGAGCACCGTGGGCACGACCGCCGCGGCGGCCGCGCCGGTGGCGAACGCTCGCCGGGAGAAGAAGCGTCTCGTGCCTGTGCCTGAGTCGGTCATCGCTCTCCAATCCTCGAAACGCGAAGGTGCCCGAAGGCGTTTCGTGGTCGTGGTGTGAGCCGCCGCCGACGGCGGCTGTCCCGTCACGGCGGTACGCGGTGGTGCGCCGGGCGTTCGGCCCCGCGAGGCAGGCGGGGCGGTCGTCGGACCGGACTCCGGTGGAGACGGTCCGACTTGGCCGGACCCCGGTGGAAGCAGTCCGGCTTGGCACGATGTGCGGGCTACAGCCGGGATCGGATCGGCTGGGCGAAGGGGATGCGCCTCGAGACCTGGACACCGTAGCGGGCACTCATCCAGTTTTTCCAGACTCAGGTCAAAGTTGGTTGGATTCCCGTCATAGGTCTTGGCGGATAGTCAAAAGACCCGCTAACTTCCCATCGTTGCCGCATGGTAAAGAGGTTGCGTGACCCCCGCCCTCGGGTTCGCGGTGCCGGCAGCCTCGCAGCGACAGGGGCGGATGCTGCCTGTGCGTGAGTGACGGCGGCCCCGCCGTCGTCGCGCGGGTGATCAACCGCAGCGCGGCACTCGCCCCGTTCCGTCCAGGGCGCCGGTCCGGTGAGCGGAGTACTCGCGTCTCGAACGCGCTCATCCCGGCGGCTGGTTGTCCATCCGGCGGGACCGCGAGTCCCTGCGCGGTGCCGCACAAGCGAATTCCCGAAAGGTGCAGCGGTGTTCAGAAGACTGCTCCATGCCCAGACGGATCCGCCCCCCTCAAGATCCGCGCTACGTGACCGATTCAGCGAGCATCCGGCGCTGATGGCGCTGATGGCCGTTGTCTTCACGGCTTTCGCATTGGCCGTTCCGGCCGCATACGCGGCGGTGAATCGCGCGGAGGAGACCGCAGCGACCCAGGTGCTCACCTGGACGGCCGGCAACGATTACATGAGCTACGCATCAGCTCCCGCCACCGCGGTGGCCGGCAAGGCGACCATCGTGTTCGAGAGCAGCGCCGCGACCGGCAACACGTCGGGGTTGTCGCACACCCTGACGTTCGACGCCTCGAACCCCGACTACAACAGCGACGTCAGCCTCAACATCCTGGCGAGCCCCTTCGATTCCGAGGGAGGCAGGCACACTGCCGAAGTCACCCTCACACCTGGCGTCTACCACTATTACTGCGCGATGCCGGGCCACCAGATGATGTCGGGTGAGCTCATCGTCACCACCGCGCCCGGCGACGACACCACTGCGCCGGATACGTCAGCGACGGTGTCGGGAACGAAGGACTCTGCCGGAAACTACGTCGGCAGCGCGAGCGTAACGCTGACCGCTTCGGACGCGGAGTCCGGTGTGGCCGGAATCGAGTACTCCCTCGACGGCACCTCATACAGCAACTACACAACGCCAGTTGAGATCAACAGCGTGGGCCGGCACACACTGACCTACCGAGCGACCGACAAAGCAGGCAACACCTCGCCCGCGAAAACGGTCGACTTCACCGTCGTAGCACCCGAACCACCGAAGGACACCACACCACCCGACACCTCCGCGACAGTGTCCGGAACCAAGGACTCCGCCGGAAACTACGTATCGAGCGCAACCGTCACAGTGACCGCTTCGGACGCCGAGTCCGGTGTGGCCGGAATCGAATACTCCCTCGACGGCGCCTCATACAGCAACTACACAACGCCAGTTGAGATCAACAGCGTGGGCCGGCACACACTGACCTACCGAGCGACCGACAAAGCAGGCAACACCTCGCCCGCGAAAACGGTCGACTTCACCGTCGTAGCACCCGAACCACCGAAGGACACCACACCACCCGACACCTCCGCGACAGTGTCCGGAACCAAGGACTCCGCCGGAAACTACGTATCGAGCGCAACCGTCACAGTGACCGCTTCGGACGCCGAGTCCGGTGTGGCCGGAATCGAATACTCCCTCGACGGCACCTCATACAGCAACTACACAACGCCAGTTGAGATCAACAGCGTGGGCCGGCACACACTGACCTACCGAGCGACCGACAAAGCAGGCAACACCTCGCCCGCGAAAACGGTCGACTTCACCGTCGTAGCACCCGAACCACCGAAGGACACCACACCACCCGACACCTCCGCGACAGTGTCCGGAACCAAGGACTCCGCCGGAAACTACGTATCGAGCGCAACCGTCACAGTGACCGCTTCGGACGCCGAGTCCGGTGTGGCCGGAATCGAATACTCCCTCGACGGCGCCTCATACAGTAATTACACAGCGCCAGTTGCGGTGAGGAACGTGGGCCGGCACACGCTGACCTACCGAGCAACCGACAAAGCAGGCAACACCTCGTCGGCGAAATCGGTCGACTTCACCGTGGTGACGGCTCCGCCCGAGGACAGGACGCCGCCGCAGGTGTCGGCTTCCGTCTCCGGCACGAAGAACGACTCCGGTGACTACGTCGGCAGTGCGACGGTGACGGTGACGGCCTCGGACACGGGGTCGGGTGTGGCCGGGATCGAGTACTCCCTCGACGGCGGCCCCTACCTGCAGTACTCCGCACCGGTGGTGATCGACAGAGCCGGGAGCCACACCTTGCTCTACCGGGCCACCGACAAGGCCGGCAACACGGCCACGTCGCAGTCGCTGTCCCTCACCATCGCCGACAGTAAGCCGCCGACCAACTGTCCTGAAAGGGACGACCGCTCCACCGTGTTCCTCGGCTCGATCAACACCGGTGTCCCGAACCGCGTCACGACCAACGGCTGCACGGTCAACGAGCTGATCGAGGATCACCGGGCCTGGAACAACCATGGCGCGTTCGTCTCGCACGTCGGGGAGATCGTCACGACGCTGCGCAAGGAAGGGGTCCTCGACCAGCGGGAGGCCGCCCTGATCAAGAAGGCGGCCGGCCAGTCCGACGTCGGCATGCCGCACCACGGTACCGCCGGTCGCTGAGTCACGGCCGGGCGGTGACGCCGCCTGAGCCGTGTGCCTCGGCCGGCTGCGGCAGCGGCCTGCCGAGCGAACCGGACAGCGCACCAAAACCGATGGGGTGGAGAGCTGGACGGCTCCACCCCATCGGGCATGGCCGCCCTCTGCAGGAACCTGGGCGGTAGCGAGACTGTGCTGCTTCGAACCAGCTTTGTCCATCTCCTGATGAGTGTCCTGTTACTCGGTGCACAAGTTTCTTTTGCCGTCGACGGCACGGTGCTACGGTCCGGTGGAAGTCGCGCCCCCAAGCACCGGGCATGCGAACGGCTTTGACCACGACGGGGGCGGCGTGAGGAGTACGACGGTTCGACCGGCCAATATGCATCAGGCCCGGCTGCTCCGCCTCCTGCGCGACCACGGCCCACAGTCCCGGGTCGCCCTGGGGGACCTGGTCGAGCTGTCGCGCTCCACACTGGCGTTCGAGATCGACCGGCTGCTGGAAACCGGTCTGGTCGTCCCGGACGGCCTCGCCGCTTCCCGCGGCGGCCGCCGCTCGCACAACGTCCGGGTCTCCCCGTCGCTGCGGTTCCTCGGCGTGGACATCGGCGCCACCTCCGTGGATGTCGCGGTCACCAACGCCGAGTTGGAGGTCCTCGGCCACGTGGCCGAGCCGCTGGACGTGCGCGACGGCCCGGTCGCGGTCGTCGAGCGGGTACTGGCTTTGGTCGGCAAGCTGCGCGAGACGGGGTTGGCGGAACAATTCGACGGCGCCGGGATCGGCGTTCCGGGACCCGTCCGGTTCCCCGAGGGTGTCCCCGTCGCGCCGCCGATCATGCCCGGGTGGAACGGCTTCCCCGTCCGCGAGGCGATGAGCCAGGAGCTCGGTTGCCCCGTCCTCGTCGACAACGACGTGAACCTGATGGCCCTGGGCGAGCAGCAGGCCGGCGTCGCCCGGTCCGTACGTGACTTCTTGTGCGTGAAGCTCGGGACCGGTATCGGCTGCGGCATCGTCGTCGGCGGCGAGGTCCACCGCGGTATCACCGGCAGTGCCGGCGACATCGGCCACATCCAGGTGGACCCGGACGGGCCGCGGTGCGCCTGCGGCAACACCGGTTGCCTGGAGGCGTACTTCGGCGGGAACGCCCTCGTACGCGACGCGACCACGTTCGCCCAGTCCGGCCGCTCGACGGAGCTCGCCGGACGGCTCGAATCGGCCGGGAGGCTGACTCCCGAGGACGTGTCGGCCGCCGCGGGCGCCGGGGACGCCACGGCCCTGGATCTGATCCGCTGGGGAGGAAGACGTACCGGTCAGGTCATCGCCGGCCTGGTCAGCTTCTTCAACCCCGGCCTGGTGGTCATCGGGGGAGGGCTCACCGGACTGGGCCACAACCTCCTGGCGAGCATCCGCACCCAGGTCTACCGTCAGTCGCTGCCGTTGGCGACCGGCAACCTGCCGATCGTGCTCGGCGAGCTCGGCCAGGTCGCCGGCGTCGTCGGCGCCACCCGGTTGATCAGCGACCACATCTTCTCACCGGCCTGACGCTTCGAAAGGTCATCAGGCCAGTACGGCTCCGGCCGGGGCGACGTCTGTACCGCCCTGCCGGTCCGAGCTCTCCCGGCAAGGACGCGGTCTTGCTGCGCCACGGAACCGTACCGTGCGAGGCCGTGAGCGCCGGCGCCTGGCGTGGCATGAACAGCAGCGCGATCACGGCGACGGCGCAGCAGCCGACGATGTACCAGCTGATCCCTGTGCGGGAGCCGGTGTGCTCGACGATCGCCGCCGCGATGAGCGGCGCCGGTCCACCCGCTATCACCGAGGCGAGCTGATTTCCGAGCCCGGCACCGCTGCAGCGCTCGTCACCCCATTCCAATCTGCTTCGCCGACACCCGCGGCTCAGGTCGAGATCGTGCAGAACATCGGCCGGGCGCTCCGCCTGAACCTGGCATCCCGCCATGATCGGCTCCGGGCGGCGAGAGCGGATCGACTACGCGCCGTCCCTTACTCGAGCAGGGCCTCGGCGACGCGCTCGACGGCGCGTGGCCTTCACCACAATTTACTCATTAAGGACAGATAAGCCCATATAAATGGTTTTATAACTAGCTGCACTCCCTCGGCATCCAGCTCCAGGGATTCAACGACCAGTGACAAGGGAGAAGCGTTTGATCACGACACGTATAGGACGCACCCGGCTGGTGGCTGCGGTCGGTGTACTCGGCGGTGTGGTCTCACTCACGGCCCTCGGCGGTACCAGCAACGCTGCTACCAGCGGTGACGACGTCGGGAATCACCCGAAACCGCAGGCGCGGGCGGAGCAGGCGGCCAGCCAGGAGGCTTCCGACGCCCGAATAAAGATCACGCCCAAACAAGGTGCCTACGACGTCGAGATCAACGACTCCGTCAAGGTCACCGTCAGCAACGGCAAGCTCACCAAGGTGACCATGACCGCCGTCGCGACCGGCGTCGAGGTTCCGGGCACCCTGTCCGCCGACGGCACATCCTGGAAGCCGAACGGCCGACTGGAGCGGGCCACCAGGTATCAGGTCGCCGCGGAGGCCAAGGACGCCAAGGGCCGCTCCGTCACCGGGAACGCCACGATCACCACGCTCTCCCCGGCCAATAACTTCATCGGGCATCTCTCCCCCGAGGACGGCTCGACCGTCGGCGTGGGCATGCCGGTGACGGTCAACTTCGGCAAGGCGATCAGCGACAAGGCCGCCATGGAGTCGAAGATCCACGTCAGCTCCAGCAGCGGCCAGCAGGTCGTCGGCCACTGGTTCAACGACGACCGCCTGGACTTCCGCCCCAAGAACCACTGGAAGCCCGGCTCCACCGTCACCGTCACGCTCAACCTCAACGGCACCCAGAAGACGGTCACGTTCAAGATCGGCCGGAGCCAGGTCAGCACGGTCGACGCCAAGACGAAGCAGATGACCGTCGTACGGGACGGCAAGACGATCAAGACCATCCCGATCTCGTCCGGCAGCACCGAGCACCCGACGTACAACGGTCAGATGGTCATCTCCGAGAAGTTCAGGCAGGTCCACATGAACGGTGCGACCGTCGGCCTCACGAAGAAGGACGGCAAGCCCTCCTACGACATCGAGGCCGTACCGCACGCCATGCGCCTGACCGCCTCGGGCACCTTCATCCACGGCAACTACTGGGGTGCCGACGCGCTCTTCGGCAAGGTCAACACCAGCCACGGCTGCGTGGGCCTGAAGGACGTCAAGGGCGGTGGCGACGGCAAGCAGCCCGCCGCGTGGTTCTTCGACAACTCGATGATCGGTGACGTCGTGATCGTCAAGAACTCCGAAGACAAGACCACGCTGGCCCCCGACAACGGCCTCAGCGACTGGAACATGCCGTGGAGCGAGTGGGTGGCGGGCAGCGCGACCGGCTGACGCCACGTCACTCCCCAGGCATCTGAACCTGAATCCCTTCCGCCAGGCGGCGGGCGACACCGTGTCGCCCGCCGCCTGCGGCGTCAGAGCGCTCGAGCAGCCCTCGCCGCGTGTGGGACCGCGGTTGCGTCACGTCGCCCGACAGGCGACCGATACCGGCGGACCGGAGGACTGTTCGACACCGGTACTGTGCGCCCATCGCCCGCCGGTCCCGCCTGGTACTGCGATGGAAGAGGCTGATCGCGAACAGCGCGATGTTCAAGTTCCCCGGGGCCACAGGTCATGCGCGGCGTCGTCCATCATGTCCTCCCTCCACGGCGCATCCTGCGGTCCGGCCGCCAGGCGGCCAGGGCAGTTCCCGGCTGCCGCCTTCAGGGTCGTGGCGGGGGCCGGCGAAGACCCGGCCGACATGGCAAACCAGCCCCATCCGCTGGGATGCAGTAGACGTTTCCACCGTCGTCTCCCACAACCTCCCCTGCCAGAAGCGGACTTGTTGCCGTCACATCAGTAACACGACGGACACACAGCACCGTTGACGCGTTTCAGTGCTGACCTTAGGCTCGCTCGCCAAAGGTTCCGGCCAGGGTTCGCACACATGGTCCCGTTCCTGACATGTATGCGACCGTCCATCGTCCCTGCGATGGCGGGCAGGGCGCTGCCGCTCGACCGGAAACGCCGTTCCGCTACGTATCGACGACTCGGGAGAGCATGTGAACAGACGTCGCGCGCCCGGCTGGGCCGCCTCGGCACTCGTCACGACTCTGGCGCTGACCGGCGCACTCGCCGGCCCCGCCGTCGCGTCACCGGGCGCCGCTTCCGCTCAGACCCCGACCACGGCGGCCGCCACCGCGACCGACGGCATCACGCACGAGCAGAACGACCGTGTCCCAAAGGGCTCGGTCTGGACCCAGCACTACTTCCCGTCCTCGGACGGCTCCGGTACCGAACTGCACGGCGACCTGCTGATGCCCGAAGGCGTGCCCGCCGGGCAGAAGGTGCCGGTCATCCTCTCCATCGGCCCGTACTTCGGGCACATGGGCCAGACGAACCCCGAGGGCTGGACCCACACCGGTCCCTCGAGTCGCTTCCAGGACTTCATCGAGGGCAGCGACCTCTTCGCCCACGGCTACGCGTTCCTCATGGTCGACCTGCGCGGCTTCGGCGGCTCGACCGGCTGCCTCGACTGGGGCGGTCCCGGTGAGCAGGCCGACGTGAAGGCCGCGATCAACTGGGCCGCGAGCCGGCCGTGGTCGACCGGCGCGGTGGGCATGTACGGCAAGTCCTACGACGCCGTCACCGGCCTCATCGGAAACGACCTGAAGCAGTCCGCGCTGAAGGCCGTTGTCGCCGGGGAACCCCTCTGGGACATGTATCAGTACATCTACTCCAACGGCGTCCCCCGCCCGAATGTGACCGGAACCGCGAATGCCTACAACGGCATTGCCACGATGGCCCCGCTGTCGGACGACGACGGGCACTATCAGGCCAACGCCCGGTACGAGGACGACCACCCCGGGTGCCTGACCGAGAACTCGGCCGGCTACCGGATATCCGACCGGAACGACCCGTTCTGGACCTCCCGTGACCTGGCCAAGATGGCTCGGGGCACCAACACGCCGCTCTTCGTCACCCAGGGCTTCATCGAGAACAACACCAAGCCCGAGGAGATGCAGGAGTACCTCACCAACCACACCGGCCCGGAGCGCGGTTGGGTCGGCCAGTGGGACCACGTGCGTGGTGGCGACCGGGTGAGCGACGGTCGCCTGGCCATGGGTCGCGAGGGCTGGTACGACGAGGCGCTGTCCTTCTACGACCAGTACCTCAAGGGAGTTCAGCCCTCGGTCGACTACCCGACGTACTCCGTCGAGGACTCCACCGGTCACTGGCGGGCCCAGGACACCTGGCCGGTGGTGGAGCGCGACGTCACCCTCCCGCTGGGTAGGGGCAGTTACCTCGACGACGGCGGTGCCTCCGCCCGCGCCGGCCTTGCCGCAGCCGGCACACCGGCGCCCAAGGCGGTGCAGCCGTCGGGCAACTGGGACATGGAGAAGGCGCCGGCGACCGAGCAGCCGGTGCCCAAGGGGCTGGCCAAGGGGATCGCGAAGAGGCAGCAGGCCGGTGAGGTCGGCTCCAGCTTCTTCGTCTGGTCGCAGCCACTCGCCCAGGACGTACGGGTGACCGCCACACCGAACATCTCGCTGACCGCGAAGGGCGAGGGCAACGTCATGCTCAAGCTCTACGACGTCGGCCCGGACGGCAAGGCCGTGATGTTCGACGAGCAGGTCTCCCTGCTGAAGGCGGGCCGGATGAGCGTCGACCTCAAGGCGACCGACTGGACGCTGGCGGCCGGGCATGTCCTGGCCGTGGAGATCGGCTCGATCCAGACCGGGTCGTGGCGTGACATCCCATCGGGTCGGACCATCAATGTCTCGGGCGCCGTGCTGAGGCTGTCCCTGGACAACCCGTCCGACGACGTGGCCGGCCAGGGAGACCGCTCACCGTATCTGGACACCTACCTGCGCCAGTACACGGTGGACCTGCCGGCCGGTCCGGCATCCTTCACCGTGACGCCCGGCGGCCACATCTGATCCCACGCCCACAGGTCGGCGCCGGCCGGCACGGCTCCGGGCCCCGCTCCGGAGCACCGTCCGGCACCGACCCCGGCACCGGGCGACGTCTCCCCCGATCAGTGCCGCGTTGTCCTGATCATGTGCGGCAGGGGGAGTTGACTGACGACGAGTGGGCGGTGCCAGAGCCTCTGCTGAATTCTCCGGATGCGTCGTAGCCCGTCAGCATCGTGGTGGGGAATGGCGCGTGCGCACGCCATTCGGCAGGCAGAACGGGCTCGCCTTCGTCCACGACTCCGGAAAACACAAAGTGCTGGTTGAGACGAGTCTCAACCAGCACGTGGCGACAACCCGTAGGTTGCCGTTCGGTGGGTCGTTCACGAATTCCCTTGACCAGGCACAACAGAGCCAATTGATGTTGAGGTTCCCGCGAGTCGCAAGATCACTCCCCGAGAGTATGCACGCGCAATTATTTTGATTGGATGCGCATCCTCCCAGCAGCCGCAGCCTGCCGATGGCCAGGTTCCGCAAAGCGGCCATCGCCCGCAGCGCGCTGCCGGTGTGGACGGTGGAGGCGTGCCTAGTGCCCGCGCGCGTATCCGCCCAGGTCCGCTGGCCGCTGCCGTACTTCCCCGAGAACGACCAGACCCCTCCGAGCGCGCGCGGCGCCGCGGTGGACGACGCGTGGAGGCCCCGCACGGCCTTCGTCCGGAGAATGGGAGCCGCGGCGGCAGACCACGGCCCGGACTACGATCCGCTTCTCGCCGCTCTTGAGGACCTCGTCGCGATCAAGAAGGCCGCCGATGAGCAGATTCGGCTGCTCCTGGCCTACGGCCGGGTCTACGTCACTCCGCGCCCGCATACATTGGAAACCCTCGGTCAGGCTGCCAGCCTCACGCCCTCCGGCGTCAGCCGCGCCTTCGGCGCCAAGGAGATCCTCGCAGTCGGGGACCTAACCGGCCAGCGCCCCACCGCAGTCGAGATCAACGATCACCACCCCGATCTCTTCCCCGGTGATGACAGCCGACGGCGGTGCACCTGGGGAGGCAGCAAGAACAACCCCTGCACCGACGAACCCAAGTACGCCGTCACCGACAAGTACGGCACCAGGTGGGCCTGCTGTGACAGCCACCTGCCCGGCTACCTCCGCTCCCGCCCCCGCACCTGAGCCGAACAGGCACTCCCCGTAGGCCCTGCACTGCCGAAGCTGCCGCCGCGATGACCCGGATTCCCGGGGCACCCGCCGCTCAGGCCGCGGGGCAGGGCTCGCCGAGGCCAGCGGCGTCTTCGCGCTGGGGGGCGCTGTCTTCGCGTTCACGGCCTGGGACACGCCCTTCGGCGCCGCCCCAGCCTGATGGACCGGATCGCGCAGGGCGAACCTGGACGAGAGCTGCGGGGCGATGTCGGATACTTTCCTCACGCTGAATTCCCGGCTGACCGGGAACGTGTGCGAACGGGGGCATGGATGCGCCGTCAGGCACTTGTGGTCGGTGTCGAAGGCGACGCCGGGAGTCCCGCGGACGAGGCGCCCCCGAAGCGGCAGCCGCTTGAGTACGCGGTGCCGTACGCACGGCGCTTGCGCGAGGTGCTCGGGAAGCAGTACACGTACCTCCTCTTGGAGTCAGATCCCGACCCCGCCTCCACCTCAGCCGCGCTCGGTGACGCTCTGACGAAAGCGGTCACCTCGGACACCGACTTCACGATCATCCATCTACTCGCGCACGGGGAGCCCACCCGAAACGGCCACGGTCTACAAGCGGTCGGCGGGGACGGGCGATTCACCGAGACATTGGCCCGCTGGGTCGACATGGCCGAGAACCGGAACACGGACGGGGTAAGAGAGCCATGCGTCCTGCTGGTCCTCGACCTTTGTCACTCCGGTGCCGTGGTGACCGAGCATCTGCGATCGCTGGTCCGCCCGGAGCGCCGTCGCGTATGGGTGTTGGCCGCCTGCCACTCCGACGGGTCCGCTTACGACGGCCGGCTCACCCTCGCCGTCGAAGAAGTACTCCGCGGCTTCGCCTCCGGCGTTTTGAAGCTCGACGAGTCTCTGCCGTACATACCGATCGACCGCTTCTGCCGCGAGGTCGCCCGCAGCGTCGAGGCGCAGGGGGCGGATTCATATCCACAGACGGTGGAACGCCCACTCGCCGCTCTCGGAGACGACCTGTCGCATCTCCGTTTCTTCCCCAACCCGCGATACGACTCGAACAGCCTGCGCAGCCGCGGGGGCTTGGACGCCGCGGCGTCCACGATCTTGGACGAGGTGGCCGACTCGCGTCACTTCGTGAGCCGGGCCCACGGCGCCGACAGCGCTTTCGGGGACGGCTGTGTGCCGACCTTCAGCGGCCGCAGTGACGAACTGCGCAAGCTTGCAATGTGGTTGGAAGGATCGGGATCATCCCTGCGCGTCGTCACAGGAGTGCCCGGCGTCGGCAAGTCCTCGTTGGTCGGCCTCCTCGCCTGCGCCGCCCATCCGGAACTTCGCGAGGTCACGGAATCGGTGTGGAGGCCATCGGGCGGCGACCTGCCCGGGGCAGTCAAAGGGCTCGCCGTCGTACACGCGCGGCGGAGGACCCTCGCTGAAATCCTCTCGTCCCTCGCAGCTCAATGGGACTTGGATTCACCGCCCCGTGGAAGCACGTGGACCGCAGACCGGTTGGTGGCCGCACTCCGCACGAGGGTCGAACCTGCGCATCTGATCGTGGACGCCGTGGACGAGGCCGAGCACCCGGCCGATCTCGTCACCGCTCTACTGTTGCCCCTGGCATCCACGCAACGAGCCGACATGAAACCGCTGTGTCGGGTTCTGGTCGCGACCCGTCCCGAGGAGGGACTTCGACACCTTCTCGACACCGCCGATGCGCACGGCGGTCTCATCGACTTGGACCATGTCCCCGCCGAACGGCTGCGAAAGGACCTGGTGAACTTCGTTGGCCGTGTGCTGCGCCCCACGGGCCTCGGCGCATCCGCATGGTGCTCGCTCCCGGTGGCCGAAAGCCTGGGCAGTGCAATGGCCGACATCCTTGTGAGCGGCACGCGGGAGTGGGGCGAGTTCCTCGTCGCCGCGCTCTATCTCCGCCACCTCCGACAGCAGAAGACCGCGCCGACCACCACCGCCGAAGCCGAAGCCATGGGAAGGGACGTGCCCCGCAGCCTCGACGCGGTCCTTGACCTAGACCCGGGAATCCTCGCCCGACCGGGTCTGCACAAGTTTCTGGCCGCGCTGGCGTGGGCCGAAGGATCCGGCATGCCGGAGGAACTCCTCGCCCGAATCGCGGGCATCGCGCCGGCCTCGGGTGGGGAACGGCAGCCGGACTCCTCGGAGCTCCTCCAGGTCGCACGCTTCTACATACGTCGAAACGTCGACCGCGACGGCACACCGCTGTACCGCCTCTTTCACCAAGGACTCGCCGATCGACTACGCGAGCGGCCCATCCTGGACGCGGTCACGGTCTGGGAGCGCCTTCTCGCAGCAGTACGCAAGAGCGATACGGGTAAGCGGCGTTGGGTCAGCGCCGAGCCGTACCTGCTCCGCCACGCCGCGCGCCACGGCGCGTTGGCGGGCAGGCTCGGCGAGTTGCTCGAGGACTCCGAGTTCCTGGTCCACGCAGATCCGGCTCCCCTGACGGACGAGCTCTACCACAGCGAGCGGAGTCCTCTGGGCGCGGTTTACCTGACATCGTACGAAACCCATCACGACCGGTCGCCCGATCAGCGACGCAACGTGCTGGCCGTCGACGCGGCACGGCACCAGCAGTGGCAACTGGCCGCTGAACTCTCGCAGGACACGCCCTGGCGAATTCGCTGGACCGCTGGCCGTGACCTGCATCCCGGACTGTTGGCGACGCTCACGGGGCACCGAGGCGAGATCTCGGACCTCGCGACCCTCGTGGTCCGAGGACGCCCGCATGCTCTGACGGCCGGACAAGACGGCACCGCACGACTGTGGGACCTCAATTCGACCGAGACGACGCACGTACTGGACCACCACGGCTCGGCGGTGAACTGTGCCGTCGCCACGGAGACCGCAGGTGTCTTCCTTGCGGTAACGGGGTGCCACCGCGGCGTCCTGCGAGGATGGGACTTGACGACGGGGCGTTGCCTCTGGACGGCCCAAGGGCACCAAGGTCCGGTCCGATCGATGACAGTCGTGCCCTACGAGGGGGTACCGGCGATCGCCAGCGCCAGTGGAGACAAGGTCATTCGGTACTGGGACCCGGTGACCGGGGAGTTGCTGTCCACCACTCATCTCAAGGCGTACCGGATCTACGGCGACGTCTGGCAGCTCTCGCCTGTGAACGTCGCCGGTCACGGCATCTGTGTGGTCGCCTGCTACAGCGAGTGGCTGTCTGTTCTGACCGTCCACGGCGAAGAACTCGGCGATGGAGACCTGCCACTCGAATGGGCGGAGTGGCCCACTCGCGTGCGTTACTTCGAGCTCGGCCTCGGTCTCGAACCGGTCTCGGGCGACCACCGCGGCACGGTGTGGATCAGCGACGAGGTATTGGACGACGCGCACGCCGATGCCATCACCGATCTCGCCTTTGTGCGCCTGATGGATTCCGCCTATGTCGTCAGTGCAAGCGAGGACGGAACCGCGCGCCTGATCGAAGGAGGACCTCCTTGGCACTCGCGGCAGGTCTCCGTCCATCCCCCGAAGATCACTCGCGTGGCGGTCGTCCAGGGCCCGCACGATGCCCGACTCCTCACGGCCAGCGATGCTGGCACCGTCCGCATCTGGGACTTGACGGCAGACGCGGTGCGGCAAAGGTACGCCGGACACACCCACACGATCACCGCCTTGTCGGCGCTACCCGACGGCCGATTGGTATCGGCCAGCGACGACGGAACTCTGGTCTTGTGGAACACCGAGACGGGCGAACGACGACACACCACCCTGCTCTTCGAAGATGACGGTCACCCGATCCCCGACGCTGCCACCGGCATCGCGGTGCTGGAGGACCGCGAGCGACTCCGGATCGTCGCCTCGTGCCGCAACGGAGGTTTCGCTCTGTGGGACACGAGCGTGACGCAGGAGTACCTCGTGGAACGCATCGACGGCTCTTCGATCACGATCGAGGGCGTCCCGCACATCTCGTGGACCAGCGGTGGTCTGGCGCTCTTCGCCTCTGATCGCATTGGCGTCCCGCCCAGATGGTGGAGTCAAGGCAAGACGGACTCTTCAAACAGTCCGGAAGAAGAGCATGTCCTCATACCGACGGCCGGAGCCGTCACACGACTGGAAGCCTCGACCGCCTACGTCACCACGGAGGTCCGCTCGGGATCGGTTTGGTCGGTACGCCTGCAGGGAACGCCCTGGCCACGGCAGTTGATTCGACATCCCGTGAACGTAACTGTGATCGCCATGGTCGAGCTCGACGGGCGGCCTCACATCATCAGCGGTGACGAAGAAGGCGGACTCCGACTGACAGCATTCGACGCCGACCAAGGGCTCGATCTCGTCGGACACACACATGCGATCTTCGCCATCACGCCGGTCATGCTCCGCGGAAGACCTCACGCTCTTACCGGTAGCCGAGACCGCTCGATGCGGCTCTGGGACCTGACAACCGGCGAACAGCTCGACGCCTTCTGGTTTCCGGACAGCGTGCACGCCATCACAGTGGCGGAAGACGGCACCGTATTCGCAGGGGTGGGCCCGGACATCGTCAGCTTGGCCCCGGACGTCCGGCATCTCCCCCTGCGCCCATACACAGCCCTCGACCGAGGACGCGCGATCGGATGACGACATCGCCCCGTTCGACTGCCACAGCGCGGCCCCCTCTCTGAGCACCGCCGCCGTGACTGCGACGCACGCTCCATTTCCGGGGACGCCGCAGTGACGTCCTTTCTGACCTGCGTGACGCCGGCGGCCGAGGCGAGGGCTCAGCCGACTCCGCCAGGCTCTGGCCAGCATTCGGCGGACGGATGCTCACGAAGTGGCGACTTGGCCGAACGAACCGTGGAAGGTTCAACACGCTTCGACGCTCCGCTGGATGCTGCGACTCGGGGGCATCCACGAAGCAGGAACTTCGTCACGGCCGAAGCCAGCCCAAGGGAATGGCGTAGTGGTCCACCCGCCGCTGCGTGATCAACCCGCTTTGCGGCACCTGAGCTGGCACATCGTCCCTGTTTGAGGTCTCGCTTCTTGTCGCCTTTGTCGGTCGCGTCGTCTAGATTCACATGCAGTCGGGATAAACGGCGTCACACACGGCCGACCGACGTACGGCGATAGGTGGGGGCTGGGGTTGCAAGATTGTGATAGAGCGGGGTGGGGGGATGCTGGCGTCGTAGCCGAGCGAACCACCGGATGCCCGGGCGTCCACCCGACAGCGGAACTTCAAGACCTGGCTCGCGTGGCGGTCTCAGGACCGACGGTGCTCGGTCCCTCTGTGGTTCAAGCCGCTCCGATCGGACGTACGACCGGTCGCAGCGTCGGTACCCCGGGGGCGAGGTGTGTTCGCCCGTGACGATGACACGACGGTCTTGGACTCCGGACGAGAGTCTCACGCAAGAGGTCAAGGATCAATTCGACAGGGCCATCGCCTCCTACCGGGCGAATCCGCACCTCGTCTCCGAGCATGCGAACCACGAGGAGTCCATCCGAGTGGGCGGCTATGCCAATCGGACGCTCCTCGAACTCGTCCAAAACGCCGCCGACGCCATGTCGGGAGTGGGCGACGCACAAGAGGACTCCACCGGTCACGTGGAGATCGTCCTCGACACGGAGAGTCAGACCCTCTACTGCGCCAACGCGGGCCGCCCGTTCTCGAAGAACGGGCTCACCGCGATCACGCACGCGCACCTCAGCGGCAAACGAGGCGACGAGATCGGGCGCTTCGGACTCGGGTTCAAGTCGGTCCTCGCCGTTTCGCAAGCTCCTCAGGTCTTCAGCCGCTCAGTGTCGTTCGAGTTCAACTCGCCTGCAGCTCACGCCGAGATCGGCAAGATCGCACCGACTGCAAAGCGTCATCCGATCCTGCGCACCCCGACCTTGATGGACCCGGCCGCCGCGTTCGCCGAGGATCCCATACTCGCCGAGCTCGCCGAGTGGGCGTCCACCATCGTAAGACTCCCACACGCATCGAACCTCGGACGGATCCGCCGAGAGATCGAGGGGTTCTCCTCGGAGTTCCTCCTCTTCGCCACCGCCGTGCGAGAGGTGAAGCTCAGGGTGTTCGGTGCCGAGGCGTTCGCGACGAGTCACGCCTCTCGTGATCTCGGTGGGGGCGTGTTCAGGATCGAGGACCCGAGCGGCAACGGCGAAGAGTGGATCGTCGAAGATCAGATGCACGAGCCGACTCCGAGGGCTCGAAAGCAGGTCGGCGAGGCCGTCTCCCGCGCACAGGTCAAGGTCACCGTCGCGATTCCGAAGCACCAGGTCCGACAGCGCATCGGGCGGTTCTGGTCCTACTTCCCGCTCCAGGATCAAACCTCGGCGTCGGCTCTCTTCAACGCTCCGTGGAGCGTGAACGACGACAGGACCACGCTACTCAAGAACGACTACAACCGCGAGATTCTCCGGACGTTGTCGGAGATGTTCGTCGGCATGTTGCCGCGGGTGGCGACGCCCGCCGATCCGGCTGCCCACCTGGACTACATGCCGGCGCGGGGAAGGGAACAGCTTTCGTTCGGCGACGAATTTCTCTGCGCACATGTGCCGCAGATGTCTGCGTCCCTCGATCTCGTTCCCGACGCCACGGGCACCCTGACGCATGCCGACGAACTTCGACCGCTGGACTTCGCCATCGAGGTCGATCCGACCGTTCATCAAGCCTGGATCGAGTCTCCGAACACCGATGCCAACGTTCCGCATTGGCGGTGTTACACGTCGTCGCAGCGGCTGGCACGTCTCCGGCAGGTCTTCGCTGCGTCGGTGTCCCGCAGTCTTCTGGATCGAGACGACAGGGATATGAAGCGTGCCCTGGGGGCGTTGTCAAAGCGGGGGCTTCTCTCCTGGCTGCGCGAGTGGGCCGAGGGAGTGGACGATGTGTCCGCCGCAAACGCGTTCAAGTTCGTACTCGGACACAGGAGTCTGCCCGATGTCGATCGGGCGAAAGTGATCCCCACTACCGACGGCATGCGCGCGCTTGAGGACTGGAGGACCATCTTCCTACACCAGGAGGAGGACGTCGAGATCGAAGGAGCTGTTTTCGTCTCGTCCGGTTTTCTGCTACAGCCAGGGGTGGACGAGGGTCTAAGGAAAGCCGGTTTCCGGGATCTCGACCCGCTCGCAATCCTCAACGCGCGCCTTGCGGCTCTCTCAGACACGTCAGGAGATGAGGAACTCACCAAGCTTTGGGACGCCGTCCTTGGAGTACCCGTGTCCCTTGCGGTGAAGGCGCTGGCCGATCACTCGGCAGCGGTCAAGGTACCGACTCGAGACAGCGGGTGGGCATGGCCTCACCAGGTCTTCGACCTCGAGGAACCCTTGGGCGACGAGCATGCGAAGAGGACGCTGGATCATCGACGTTGCCTGCCCGCGGTCGCCCACGGGCTCGGGGTCGTTCGCGAGGCCGTGAAGAAGTATTCCCTGGAGGACGAGCCGTGTCTTGAGCAGTACCGAGAGTGGGTCCTGGCGGCGCTCAACGAGGAGCAGGGCCCCGGCGAACGGCCGATCGACAGGGTGGAGTTCTATCCCGGTGAGGGCCCGGGCCCGTTCTCAACGCTGTTGATCCTGCGTGACTCGGACGCGTCGAAGTCGCTGCGCGCAGCCTGGACGGTCAAACTGCTTCAAGCAGGCGACTCCGACTGGACCTGTGAGGATCTCGGCACGGGCAGGACTCATGCTGTTCGCTCGCCGGTCCGGTGGGCGGTGGACCATGCCGGTCTGCTGCGGTCGAATCGAGGGTCGTTCCACCGGCCAGCCGACATCGTCGCCCCGTCTCTCATCAGATACGAGAACCTCCTCCCGCTGTACAAGGGGCCACGAGAGGTCGCCGACGCCCTGGAACTCCCGGCCGAGCTCGACGCGGTGCCCGCTCACGTTCTCAAGGAAGCGCTCGAAGCAGACCTGTTCGCTCCGGGCACAGATGACACCGTCCTGGTGGATTTCATTCGAACGGCGTGCCGCATCGCGTATCCGGGTGCACAGCCCCCCAGGATTCCCGCCAGAGTCAAGCGTGCGGTCGAGCCACGCTCCCCTTCATCGGTGTACCTCGCCACGACGGACGAGCAGCAGGATTACCTCTCAACTCGTCAGCGCCCTTACTTGAGGGTGACGGATGATCAAGTCGATGATCTCGTGAAGTCCGTCGGCTGCCGCCGATTCGAGGACAGCTTCGCATTCTCGATGGTCATCGAAGGAGCCCAGGAGAGCGAGCGGGTGCTCGACGTCTTCACCGGACTCCGTAACACACACGTCGCCGACAGACTCGGCAACGCGACGGTGACTCGGGCGATCCAGTTGGTCAAGCGTGTGACCACGGACAACGGCGCCGAGGAGCAGTCGCTCGAGTGGCACCTCGACGGACTGAGTCTGGTGGCGTGCAGCGATGCCGACGAGCGCCGACTCCTCGGTTTCGTCAACGAGGCCTTCGACTTGCGCCTCACGAATGCGGACCTTGAGGGAGTCCTCAAGACGGGCCTGGACAATCGGCTCCAAGCACTTCGGCAGGAGGCCAAGGCGGCGTCGACCGACGCAGAGCGGCTTGACGTCTATTTCGGCCCGGACGACCTGCGCGACGCCTTGCCCAAGGGGCTTTGGCAGGCGCTTGCGGCCCAGGAACTGGTCGATGAAAATACTTCCGTCGCTGAACTTTTCCTAACAGTATACGGCTCGGACTCGATCGAGGTGCTCGCCGATCTGTTCCAGAAGGAGGGTTTTCCCGACGTCCCGAAGAAATGGGCGGGTGGGGCGACTACTATCTCGTGGCTGCGGAAGATGAGCTTCCCTGCCAAGTACGCCGGGCGTCCTTCAGAACGCCAGGATGCTGAGTTCATCGTCCCCGGGGCCGTGAAGCTCGCCCCTCTACACGACTTCCAGCAGAAGATCAGTCGGCAGCTCAGTGACGTACTGACGCTTTGTGAGGCGGGCGGTCGTCACCGCAAGGCGATGGTGGAACTTCCGACCGGTGCCGGTAAGACGCGAGTTGCCGTGGAGAGCATCCTCAGGCTCTTTATGGAGTGGCGCCTCTGTGGCCCGGTCCTGTGGATCGCTCAGTCACGGGAACTCTGTGAACAGGCGGTGCAGACCTGGACCACAGTATGGCGAGGACTTGGGGACGAGCGCCCTTTGGCGATTGGGCGTCTATGGGAAAACAACACAGTGCATGAGCCGGACACCGAGTTCAGCGCCATCGTGGCAACGGACGCCAAGCTCGATGAGATCCTCGGCAATGCCGAATACGAGTGGCTCAGCAAGGCATCGGCGGTCATCGTCGACGAGGGTCATCGTGCGGGCGGTTCCGAACGGTACACGAGGATCCTGACTTGGCTGGGGGTAGCCGGCCGCGGATGGGAACGCCCCTTGGTCGGCCTTTCCGCGACGCCGTTTAAGGGGACATCCGAAACGGCCAACGCCGCCCTTGCGAGCCGTTTCGGCAACCTCAAACTCAAAGCATTCGAGGGAAACGCCTACAAGGAACTCGCACAGCGCAGAGTACTCGCGCGGGTTCAGCACGAGGTGCTGCCCGGCATCGAGATCGCCCTCCGCCCGGAGGAGATCGCCGAAGCCACGCAGCAGCGAAAACTCAGCTCGACCGTTCTGGACCGCATCGGCCAGAGCCAGGCCCGCATGTCCATCCTCACCAACCACATCATGGGGCTGGATGACACCTGGCCGGTGCTGGTGTTCACTCCCAACATCACTTCGGCCCAGGTGCTTGCAGCGACGCTCCGATGCCGCGGTATCGAGGCTGCGTCGGTGAGCGGAAAGACCGGTAGACAGGAACGTCGCGACATCATCACGAAATTCAAGAACAACGAGATTCGTGTCCTCACAAACTGCGACTTGCTGATCCAGGGCTTCGACGCGCCGGGCGTCCGCGCGCTCTACATCGCCCGCCCGACCCTCAGCCCGAACGCGTACATCCAGATGGCCGGCCGCGGCCTGCGCGGCCCCGCCAACGGTGGCAAGGAGGAATGCCTGATCGTGGACATGGCAGACAACTTTGGGGACGTCACCGAGCTGCTCGGGTACCGCGAGTACGAGAACCTCTGGCAGGAGCAGCGCGCGTGATCCTCGTTCCCGACCTAAAGGACATCGAGCGGAACGCCACGAGCGACGCCGAGCGCAGAATCGCCCGTCTTCTGCGGGAGATCGACGGCGATCCCGACGCCGTCGCGTTCCACTCGGTGAGGTTGCGCTCCCACTCCTACAAGCAGCAGGCCGAGGCCGATTTCGTCATTCTGTGGAAGAGAGTCGTGATCGTCGTCGAGGCCAAGGGCGGAGGCGTCGGCAAGCACGACGGGGTCTGGTACAGCGTCGACCGACGCAACGACTGGCACAAGCTGTCCGGCTCGCCGATGGAGCAGGCCCAGTCCGCCATGTACGCGCTGAGAGACATCCTCCAAGAGGAGGGCATCGGCTGGTTCGCGCACGAGGCCGTCGTCGTCACACCCGACGTCGACACTCCCCCGCACGCGATCGAATGGCAGCCGACCCACTGGCTGGCGAAGGACGATATGAGCGTCACGGGATTGGCCGACGCTCTCGACACGGTGGCGAAGGCGGCCCGAACGCCGCCGGCCGGCCGGAAACTCGCACGGATCGAGGACCTGCGGGCCCGCCTGTTCGGAGAGTTCACGCGCATGCCGATGATCGACGCCCAGCGGGGAGCGGTCATCGAGGAGCAGAACCGTGCCACGGCGGGCCAGTCGAGGGTCCTCGCCTCGTTGGCTCGCAATCCCCGGGTCATGGTGTTCGGCGGCGCCGGCACGGGGAAGTCGCTCGTCTTGGTCGAGGCCGCCAAGCAGGAGGCGGATCAAGGGCGATCCGTGTTGATCACGTTCCGCTCCCCGGAACTCCTGGGATTCTTCGCTCCGCACGTGGTCGATCGCGACATCGACCTCGTTCCGTTCGAACGGCTGCGGCCGGACAAGGCCTACGACGCCGTGTTCGTCGACGAGGCGCAGGACCTGATGAGCGCCGAGGACATGGACGCACTCGACGCGGTCGTCCTCGGTGGGCGGGCCGCGGGCCGCTGGCGCATGTTCCTCGACATGAACAACCAGGCGCACGTCGACGGAGGTTTCGACGAGGACGTCTTCGAGCTCATCGCCCCCGAGGCACTCTCTGTCGACCTGGATCTCAACGTCCGGAACACCCGGGCGATCGTGCACATGGTTCAGGAATACCTCGGAGCGGACGTCGGGGACCCGGGCATCGTCCACGGCGAGAAGGTCCAGTGGCACACGCCCGACGGGGACCCCGACGTCGACGCGGCCGAAGCCGTGGCCGGGCGCTTGGCGGCCGGCGGAGTCCGCGGAAACGACATCTGGATCATCGACACGAAGTCGATCACGGCTCCCACCGCGACGGCCGGCGGCTTCATCGTGACGAGCCCGAAGTACGTGAAGGGCCTGGAAGCGGAGCACGTCGTCGTCTGCAACCTGCCCGACGTCTTCGACGAAGCCGGGACGGCGGCCTTCTACGTCGCCGTGACACGCGCTCGCGTCTCGTTGCACATCCTCGCTTCCAAGGACGACAGACGACGCCTCCAACAACTACTCCGAGAGCGGTCGGTGACGAGATGACCCGGACCAAGGCGCAGGAGCTGGCGCTCAAGCACCTTCGAGAGGCCTACGTCGGTCCGGACGGCGGCGATGACGAGGTCGTCTTCAACCTGCCGGATCGCCAGTACTCCGTCGGGATGCTGTTCCCGTCCGGATCGTCGGCGCCCGGCCCCGAGATGACCGCTCAGGAGGCCGAAGTCGAGGCGGACGTGGTCTCGGGTGACGTCGAGGAGAGCGACGCAGGTGTGCCGCTCGCCGAGGACTGGCGCCCTTCGTCCGTCGCCATCTCCTTCGTCACGAACCGCCCCACCGTCTCATGCGACTTCTCGGGAGGGACCTACCAACCGGTCCCGGGAGACGGACCCCCGCGTTGGCGACGCAGCCCGTTCCGGTTCGAGAATCTGGAGCTCGCCCAGAAGCTCGCCCCCCACAATCTCGTAGCGGTTGGCGTCTCCCTGGAGATCGGATCGCGATGGCGCCCCTACGGCGACGCCCATCTCGTGACGGTGCACGCACGCGTACGGTCGAAATCCACGGGCGACGATCGGCTCGACATCGGTCGCATGCTCTTTCAGGTCTCGCTCGGCGTGACGCCCGCACCCGGTGGACGGTTCCTGGAGTACGACACCTCGAGGTCCTTCGATCTGGACGACGAGTCCGCAGAACTGCGACTCCGCTACCGGGACAGGACGGTCTACGCCGTCGGCCACGGCATGGCCGCCGACTGGGATCGCGAAGACGGTGAATGCAGACGGGTCTTCCTCGACCCCGTACCGGCATTCGTCGTTCCCGCGGTCGAGCCCATCGGGTTCGACGACGGATCCGAGGCGGCCAAGGCGCTCCGTCTCGCCAATCTGTCGCGGATCGACACGCGGCCGGGCGAGATCGTGTCGATGCTGGACGAGTTCGTCAAGGCCTTCTCCGACTGGGTCTCGGAGCAAGAAGCCCGCGTCGACGGCTTCGGAGTCGACGCACGGATCGCGCGATCGATCACCGACCGAGCGCGCAAGGCCTTGGGCCGAATGGAAGCCGGAGTCGACCTGCTACGGGCCCCTGGAGAAGAGAAGCTGAGACGCGCCTTCGCTCTGGGCATGACCGCGATGCGGCTGCAGATGCGTCAGACCTCGATCTTGCGCGGTACAGGGCCGGACCAGGTGAAGGAGCCTCAATGGCGCCCCTTCCAGCTCGGCTTCCTGCTGGTTTCTCTGGCGTCCACGGTCGACGAGACGCACGACGATCGGAGACTCGTCGATCTGATCTGGTTCCCCACCGGCGGCGGAAAGACGGAGGCGTATCTCGGCCTGGCGGCCGTCGAGATCTTCCGTCGCCGGATCGCCCATGGCACGGCGGGTGCCGGAACCGCGGTGATCACCCGATACACCCTCCGGCTCCTGACGTCCCAGCAGTTCCAGCGGGCGGCCTCGCTCGTCTGCGCGATGGAGCTCCTCCGACACGACGACCGGCGGGCGAAGGGAATGTCTCCGTTCTCCATCGGGCTGTGGGTCGGCAACGAGGTCACGCCCGGGACGAGGAGGGAGGCCAAGTTCGCCCTCGAGCGCCTGCACAAGGCCGCTCAGCCCGAGGAGGCGAACCAGTTCCAGATCGAGAGCTGTCCGTGGTGCGGTGCCCCGCTCCTGCCCGATTCCAGGTCCCATGATCCGGGTCGTTACGGCTTTCGTCCCGTCGGCAACGACGTCGTCATCCACTGCACCAGCGGGAGCTGCCGATTCAAAGAGGAGCTTCCCGTGCAGGTCGTCGACGATGTCCTCTATGAGGAACCGCCGACGATCCTGCTCGCGACCGTGGACAAGTTCGCCCGTCTTCAGTTCAACACGAAGGCGGGCAGTCTCCTCGGCCTCGATACGCCGTTCAGGCAGCCGTCGATGATCATTCAGGACGAGCTTCACCTGCTGTCGGGGCCGCTCGGCACGACGGTCGCCGCCTTCGACGCCGTGATCCAGATGCTGCTGAGCAGAGGGGGCTCGACCCCCAAGATCATCGCATCGACGGCCACGATCCGTGCCTCCGAAGAGCAGGTCCGGGGGCTGTACGGGCGAAGCGTCGCGCTGTACCCGCCGGCTGGTTTGGACGACGATCGGACCTTCTTCTCCCGCCCCGTCGAGAACGGCGAAGGTCGCCTGTACGTCGGCCTGATGCCGCAGGCGCTCTCGCAGGTGTCCGCAGTCATCGCCGCCTCCGCGCCCTTGATCGAAATCCCGGCGGTGCTCGCCGGGCATCCCGATCTGGGTGCGACGCGGGACTCCTACTGGACGGCCGTGATGTACCACAACAGTCTGCGTGAGCTCGGCCGCACGGGAACGTTGGTCGTCGACGACGTGAACGGACGCCTGGAGCCGCGTGCGGACCGTCTGGGTCTGCCGTTGCGGCGCGTCCGGGCGGGCCGCGTCCTGGAACTCACCAGCCGACGGGGGCCGGAGGAGTTGCCCAACGATCTGCGTGAGCTCGGCCGGAGCGCCGACCTCACAGAGCAAGCCGTCGACGTCGTCCTCTCCTCGAACATGCTGTCTGTCGGCATCGACATCCCCCGCCTGGCCCTGATGCTGATGGTCGGCCAACCGAAGACGACCGCCGAGTACATCCAGGCCACCAGCCGGGTCGGTCGTGGTGAGAACGCTGGCATCGTCACGACGTTGTTCCGGTCGAACCGGGCGCGCGACCGGTCGCACTTCGAGACCTTCCGCGCGTACCACGAGGCGCTCTATCGCAACGTCGAGCCGACGAGCGTCACCCCGTGGTCCGCGGCGTCCCGCGCGCGATCGCTGGCAGGCGCCCTGGTGGCGCTGTTGAGGCACTCCGTGCCTTCTCTGACATCGAACGACCACGCCTCCCGCCTCGACCTCGACGACGGACAAATGCGGGGCACGATCGACAGGCTCGTCGCGGCGTTCGTCGACCTGGTGAGTCGCTCGGAGCACATCGAAGCCGAGGAGACCGAGAAACAGGTGTGGCACCTCCTGCACGAGTGGGACCGCCGCGCAAGAGCGGCACGTGAGGCGGGAAGCCCATTGCTGTACGACTACCGGAAGAAAGACGACGAGGCCCTGCTGAAGCGGTTCGGCCAGCGCAGGGAAGGATGGCTCGTCGCCGACTCGATGCGCTCGGTCGAGCCGAACGTCGCCGTACAGGTGCGGGAGCCGTTGGAAGGAGGGGGCGACCGTGGAACGAATCCTGCATGACCTGCGTCTCTCGGAGACGATCACGCCGTTCGGCGTGGGGGCCATCGTGGATGTGCTCGGGCAATCGCTGGTGGCGCCCGACACCTCGTGGTGGGAGCGAAAGTACGCTCCCGAGATCAGCTGCGAACGGCTCCTGGCCCGCCTGGGCCCGGGCGTCCTTCGACAAGCACCCGCTCACTCGGGGCGCGCGGCCAGAGAGACGGCGCACCTGCTCTACTGGCGCTTCCCGGCTTGGCGGTTCTGCGAGCGGTGCACGACACTCTCGCAGCTCACCGGCAAGTACAAAGGCCGCTGGAGCAACCACTGCGAATGCGGTGGGGCACTCGTGCCGATGCGCTACGTCGCCGTCTGCGAGAAGGGCAGCCACATCCAGGACGTGCCCTGGTTCAAGTGGGCGCATCGCGGCAACGACGCGGGCGTCACCGACGCCGTGCGATTCTGCCGTGCGTACAAGGAACTGAAATTCGAACGCTCGTCGCAGCACGGGGAAGGCCTGGCCTCGCTCCGCATCCACTGCAACGGGTGCAAGCGGTCCCGCCCGCTCTCCGAACTGGTCACCAAAGAGTCGCTGCATCGTGACGGCATCCGATGCGAAGGAACCCAGCCGTGGGAAGAGTCGAAGCCGGGCAACGTCTGCGAGCACCGACTCACCGCCGTTCAGCGCGGCGCCACGGGCAACTACCTCGCCGAGCGCCTCTCGGCGCTCGACATCCCGGAGGAGCGTCCGCAGTCCGCGGAGACGGCGGATCGGATCCGGGGCCACCTCTACTTCGACAAGGTGGTCGACGACAACGGCGGCCCGCAATCGGAGATGGTGGCCGGATGGATCGCAAACGAACTCGGGGTCTCGGCGGAACTCGTCCTCGCCCTAGCGGCAGGAGGTGACGACTCTCCGACGACCCCGCTCCTCGACCTGAAGGACGGCGAGTGGGCGGCCTTCCTCAAGAAGCTCGACGGCGGCAGAGACCACAGCGCCGACGATTTCATCGTCGACGGATGGAAGTTGTCTGCGGAGTCGGATTGGCCACCGACCCTCACCGGCCGACTCGTCGGTGTCGGCCAAGTACGCCGTGTCCGCGAGGTCAGGGCACTCAAGGGCTTTCGGCGTCACAAAGCCGATGCCGATTTCATCCCCGTCGATCTCGGCCCCGACCGGAGGCGTAAGCCGGTATACCCGGCCATCGAGCTGTTCGGCGAGGGAATCTTCCTCCGGTTCGACGAGGACCGGATCTCCGAATGGGAGAGTCTGCCCGAAGTCCGTTCACGGGCCGACATCTTGGTGAACCGGCGGAACTCGAGTACATGGGCTCACCGCCTGGACGTACCCGAGCCGCGCTTCATCGCGTTGCACACCATTGCCCACCTGCTCATCCGCAGGCTGGCATTCGCCAGCGGCTATTCGTCGGCATCGCTTCAAGAGCGCATCTACGCCCACTCCGACCGACCGGACCGCACCGCCGGCATCCTGATCTACACGGCTGCCGGGGATGCACAGGGGACGCTCGGCGGACTCGTTCGCCTGGGTAGGCCGGACAAGATCCTCCCGCTGCTGTTGGCCGCCTTGAACGACGCCGATGTCTGCTCGAACGACCCGGTGTGCATCGAGAGCGACCGCCAAGGCTCGTCGCACCTCAATCTGTCGGCGTGCCACGGCTGTGCGCTCGTCAGCGAGACGTCGTGTGAGACGGCCAACCGCCTGCTGGACCGTCAACTCGTCCTGGGCGGCGAGAAGGTACCCGGGTTCCTCGAGCATGTGCTCGACGAGGCTCGGCGCAGGAGGGGCATTTGATTCACGGGCGCGCAGGCGAGCTTCCTGCGGCTTCGAGTCCCCACGTCTCCGGACCGCTCCGGGATCCGTACCGACCCCGGAGCGGTTCATTCTGTCCGTCCTCGTTACCGAGGCTCGGTGTGAGCAGGGGGCGCCCGGCGGTACGACCGCACGACGGGGGATCATGCGCCGGTTCGGTGTCGACGGGCGGCCCATCGGTGGCGATGCCGCCTCAACCGAGATCGCCATCGGCTCCGTTCCGGAGCGCAGAGCGCTCGATCCCCTACACCACATCGCGAAGCACGACCCGGCCCGAGAACGCACGGTCCGTTCCCGGGCCCGGTTGACTGCGACAACGTGCAGCGGCCCCATCCGACATCTTGGGCTCGGGTCCCACTCGGGGATCTCCGGCGCCTTGATCGCCAGCGAGGAGCGGATGCCGGCCTCAGCACAGCCCCCACCCGCGAGCGAACAGCGTCTTCAAATGGACCGCACTGACGCCGACGGCTCCGTCGATCTACACGTGCCCGGCCCGGGTGGGTCTCGGCGCCCGGGATCAGGGTGCCCGTGTTGGTGCGGTAGGACGGGTCGTCAACTGCGGCCGTCGCCGATCACGATCTGCGAAACTGATGCCAGAAGCCGACGAGAGGAAGTCCGGCCCCTCCTAATGCGAATGCCGGGCTGAGGGAGAGGCGTGTCCGAACGGGGATCGGTGGTGCACCGTCAAGCGCTCGTGGTCGGCGTCGAAGGCCCCGCCGGAAGCCTGTCGGACGAGTCGCCGACGACGCGGCAGCCGCTCGAATACGCGGCGCCGTACGCTCAACGTTTACGCGATGTGCTGGGGAAGCAATACGCCTACGTCCTCTTGGAGCCCGAGCCCGACCCCTCCTCTACCGCGGCTGCGCTCGGTGACGCCCTCACAAGGGCCGTCATGGGAGACGCGGACTTCACCGTCATCCACCTGCTCGCCCATGGTGTGCACGCAGAGAACACTCGAGGTCTCCAAGCCCTCGGAGGTGATGGCGAGTTCACGGAGACTCTCGCCCGCTGGGTCGAGATGGCCGAGAACCGGAGGACGGACGGCGAGGGCGAGCCGGCGGTACTCCTGATACTCGATCTGTGCCACTCCGGCACGGTGGCGACCGGACATCTGCAGTCACTGGTCGAAATAGGGCGGCGACGCGTCTGGGTACTGGCCGCCTGTCACTCCACGCAGTCCGCTTACAACGGCCGCCTGAGCCTCGCAGTCGACGAAGTGCTCCGCGGCTTCGCATCCGGCGCTCTGAAGCTCGACGAATCACATAAATACGTACCTCTTGATCGCTTCTGTCGCGAAGTCGTCCTCAGCGTCGAAAAACAGAGCGCGGGCTCCTATCAGCAGACGGTCGAGCTTCCACTGGCCGCAGTCGGCGCCGACCTGTCACACCTTCGCTTCTTTCCCAACCCGCGCTACGAGCCGGACGCTCTACGCAGCCGCGACGGCGTCGATCCCGCGGTGTTGACACTCCTGGACGAGGTGGCCGACTCTCATCACTTCATGGTCCGAGCCCAGGGTGCCAGCGGCGCCTTCGGGGAAAACGGCGTGCCGACTTTCACCGGTCGCAGCGACGAGCTACGCGAGCTCTCAACATGGTTGGAGGGTGAGGGCTCACCCCTGCGCGTCATCACGGGAGTGGCAGGCGTCGGGAAGTCCGCCCTGGTCGGTATCCTCGCCTGCGCCGCACACCCTGCACTCCGGGAAGCCACAGAGCGGATCTGGAGGCCATCCGGTGGCGACCTGCCCGGGGCGGTCGAAGGGCTGGCCGTCGTACACGCACGGCGACGGACCCTCGCAGAGGTGCTCTCCTCCCTTGCAGCCCAGTGGAACCTGAACTCACCCACCCGTGGCAAGCCCTGGACCACGGATCAGCTGGTGGCCGAACTGCGCACCAGGGCCGAACCTCCCCATCTGATCGTGGACGCCGTGGACGAGGCAGAGCATCCCGAAGATCTCGTCACCGCCCTGTTGCTGCCCTTGGCGTCGACTCGACGGGCGGATACGAAACCCCTGTGCAGGGTGCTGATCGCGACCCGTCCCGAAGAAGGACTCCGGCACCTTCTCGAGGCCGCCGCCGAACGCGACGGTCTGCTCGACCTGGACGAGGTCCCGGCCGAACGACTGCGAAGAGACCTGGTGAACTTCGTCAGCCGCGTACTCCGGCCCATCGGCACCGGCGTATCCGCATGGTGCTCGCTACCCGCCGCCGAGAGCCTGGGCCGGGCGATGGCGGACACCCTCCTGAGTCAAACCCGAGAATGGGGTGAGTTCCTCGTTGCCGGGCTCTTTCTCCGTCTCCTCCGAGAGCAGAAGACACCACCGGCCACCACGGCCGAGGCCGAGGCCCTCGGTAGAGACGTACCCCGTACTCTCGGTGCGATCCTCGACCTCAACCTGGAGTTCCTCGCCCGACCCGGGCTGCGTGAGCTCATGGCAGCGTTGGCGTGGGCCGAGGGTTCCGGCATGCCGGAACGGCTGCTCGCCCAGGTCGCGGGCATCGCACCGGACATGAGTGTCGACGGTCAGCCGGATTCCTCTGAGCTCCTGCAGGTCCTGCGCTTCTACACACGCCGAAACGTCGACCGCGACGGCACGCCGCTGTACCGCCTCTTTCACCAAGGCCTTGCAGACGAACTCCGCCGTCGGCCTGTCCTGGACGGGGCGACGGTCTGGGAGCGCCTCCTCACGACGGTACGAATGGGCGGCGTACGAAAGGGGCGTTGGGCGACCGCCGAGCCGTACCTCCTGCGCCATGCCGCCCGCCACAGCGTGCTAGCCGGGAAGCTCGGCGAGTTGCTCGAAGATGCCGAGTTCCTGGTCCACGCGGATCCGGCACCGCTGGCGGACGAGCTCTATCACAGCGAACAGAGCCCACGGGGCGCGGTCTATCTGACGTCGTACGGAGCTCATCACGACGGATCGCCCGATGCGCGACGCAGCATCCTCGCCGTCGACGCAGCACGGCACCAGCAGTGGGAGTTGGCCGCCGAACTGTCTCGGGAGACGCCGTGGAGTATGCGCTGGACAGTCGGACGCGACCTGCAAACCGGGCTCCTGGCGACCCTGACCGGACACCAGGGCAAGATCTGGGACCTGGCAACCATCCGAATCCGAGGACGCTTTCATGCCCTGACAGCCAGCGAAGACGGAACCGCAAGGCTGTGGGATCTGGATTCGGCGACTACGACGCATGAACTGGGTGATCACGGTTCGGCAGTTGGTGGTGTAGTCGCGGGGGAAGTTGACGGGGCCTTCCTCGGGGTAACGGGTTGCGATGACGGAGTTCTCCGAGGATGGGATCTGATCACCGGACGTTGTCTCTGGACGAGGCAAGCCCACAAGGGTCGTATCTGGTCGATGACGACGGCGCGGCACGGGGAGGTTCTCTCAGTAGCGAGCGCCGGTGAAGATCGCGTCATCCGCTACTGGGAACTCGCTACTGGTGCACCGTTGTCCTCCACAGTGCTTACCGCCATCAATGGTGTGGTGTGGCGGCTCTCCCGTGTCACCGTCGACGGTCTGGGTGACTGCGTCGTCGCCTGTTACGACGACTGGGTCCAGGTTCTGACCGTCCACGGCGATGAGGTGGATCTACCCCAAACCACGAGGGAGAGGATGACTTGCTACCGATACCTCGACTTGGGTTACGGTCCCGAGCCGGTCTCTGGCGATGTGGAAGGCACCGTGTGGACAGGTACGGAAATCACCGAAATGCTGGATGAGGGGGGACACGCCGATGCCGTCACCGATCTCGCCGCCGTGTCCCTGTCGGGTTCCCATCACATTCTCAGCGCGAGCAGAGACGGTACCGCACGACTGGTCGAAAGAGCGCGTCAGGTCGCCAGTCACTCCACGGCAATCACGCGCATGGCGGTCGTTCCCGAAGCTCAACCTGCGACCCTCCTCACGGCAAGCGAGGGCGGTACCGTCCGCGTCTGGGACGTGGCCGCCCCCTCGGTTTCGCAGCGCCATCCAGGGCATACACACGCGATCCACGCTTTGGCGACGCTTCCCGACGGCCGCCTGGTTTCGGGCAGCGCGGACGGAACGCTGGCCCTGTGGAACACGCGGACGGGAGACAGGCAGCGGGTCTCTCTCCTTTATCACCTCGACTATCCAGTTCAAGATCACCCCACCGGTCTCGCAGTACTGGAAGCCGGTGAGTATCCGCTGATCATCGCCTCGTGCGCAAACGAGGGGCTGGCTCTTTGGGATACGAGCCTCAAGGAGGAATATCTCGATCATCGTGCCATCTCCGACCCACCCGGCGTGCGTGCAGTCATCGCGCTGGTCATCGCCGGGGTCCCGCACGTTGCCTACGCTTCGCGACTCGGTGATGTGCTCCTCTACAGCGCCGACCGCCTCGACTACGAGTCGCGCTGGCCACGTCAGGAGGAATTGGACTCCTCGAACGTCCCCGAAAGAGAGCGGGTGCTTCTCACGGTGCCCAGAGGCGCCACCTGTCTGGCGGCCTCGCCGACTCACATCCTGGCGGGGGACCGCTCGGGTGCAGTCTGGTCGGCCTCCCTTCAGGGCCCACCGGGCCCACGGGCTGTGACCCAGCACCTCGCCCCAGTACTCGCTGTCGCCACCGTCGAACTAGACGGAGATCACCTTGTAATCAGCGGTGACAGCAGGGGCAAGGCGCGAGTAAGCACCCTACTTGCCGGCCCACGGCTCCGTCTGGAAGGACATACTCGTGCGGTCTTCGCCATCACTCCCGTCCTCCTCCATGGGCGGCCCCATGTCCTCACCGGGGGCCTCGACCGCTCGATGCGGCTCTGGGACATGACGAACGGTAGGCAGCTCGACGTCTTCTGGTTCCCGGACACTGTATTCGCGATCGCTGTGGCCCAAGACGGCACTGTATTCGTCGGAATGGGCCCCGACATCATCTGCTTGACCCCGGACGCCCAACGTCTTCCCCTGCGCCCATACACAGCCCCCGACCTAGGACCCGAGACCAGATGACCGCCTTCGTTGCAGTACACGGCGTAGGTCACCACGCCCCCGGCCACTCCCCGGAAGAGATCGTCACCGCCCGCTCGGCCACCTGGGCCAAGGAAGTCGCCACCGGACTTGGCACCTCCCCTGAGCGGGTTCCTCTCACCTACGCCTACTACGCCCACCACCTCCACCGGACCATGCCAGTCTCGCAAGGTACGGACGGCCTGGAGCAACTTGAACGCGAACACCCGGAAGCGATCCAGGAGATCGCCCGGTGGGCGGAGTCGTTGGACGAGTCCTTGCACCTGAGACTGCCGTCGGTGACGGCTCAGGGACGTCTGGCCGTCCCGCTGCGACAGCTCGTCTCCGTGATCGCCGAGCGGCTCAGTCTCGACGGCCGGCTGACACGAGCCTTCATCGCCCGGTTCTTCCGCGACGTCGCCCTCTATCTCAGAGACAACGAAGATCCTGCCCGCATAGCAGCCCGCGAAGAGGTCGCCGCCACCATCGCCTCGACCGGCGCACGCGTGGTGATCGCCCACTCACTCGGCAGCGTCGTCGCCTACGAAGCACTGCACGCGCATCCGGAACTCGACGTGGAGCTGCTCCTGACGCTCGGTTCGCCGCTCGCGCTACCCCACGGTGTGTTCCATCGGCTGTCACCGGCCCCCGCCGACGGCATCGGGCAACGACCTGCAGGCGTGCGTCGCTGGGTCAACCTCTGCGACCACGGCGACATCGTCGCCGTCCCCCGCCCCCTCAAAGAACGTTTTCCCACCGTGGATCTCGACCTGACGGACAGCATTGCCCCGTTCGACTTCCACAGCGCGGCCCCGTATCTGCGATCGGCTACGGTAGCGGCAACCATCGCCCCGTTCCTGGAAGCAAAGCGATGACGGAGATCTCCCTCATCGGCTCCGGTCGATATCTCGGGGACTTCCCGTGATCACGATTGACGGCGCCGGAGACTCTCAGCAGCCGGTGGCCGAGGCCCGACGACTCGCGGACATCGGTGACACGCAAAACTCACGGGCAACTTTTCATCGACCGGTAAGTGGTGCTCCAGCTTATTGGTCTCATCCATATCTGCAGTGACGACAAGCGAGGAGCAGTGCTGCTGCGCTTGTTCGAGCACGCCTCGGAGGGTGGGCGCATGCAGCCGCGCCTTCAACGCCTCCGCGTTCCCTGGCGGCTGCTCGTCCTCCCCGGCGAGGCTGCAGCCGGGCAATAGCGGCATTGCGTGCCCGCAACGCCGCGTCCTCAGGCAGCGGTCATTGCAGTATCCGTGCGGCTTGCTGCCCAGGCGCGGATCACATTCACTCGAACCCTCGGTACTCCTTGACCAGAGCACCGTCGAACGGTTCATCCTCGTCGGCTGCCGCGACATGGCCGCCAACAGCCGCCGAACCTGCAGCAGCCAGCTGCGCCGGGCCTCCGAAGCACTCCTGCTGGACCAGCTCGGACAGCATCCGCCGATCCGGCTGAAGGCTACCGCCGCCCCAGTGGCTCCCTACCCGCCGGCGGAAATCGCCTACTGGCTGATCTGGGCGCAGAGCCTGCCTACCCCCGCCCAGCGGCGCAACGCCTGTCTCCTGTTCTGCCTCGGCGTCGGCTGCGGGCTCGCCGTTGAGGATCTTGTGTACGTTCAGGGGCGGGACATCCTCGCAGGCCCCACCGGCCGGGCACTGGTCAAGGTGCACGGGCGCCGTCCGCGCACTGTCGTATGCCGGTACGCCTACGAGGAACTGCTGCTGGCGGAAGCCGCCCACATCCCGGCAGACGCGTACGCCTTCCGGCCGGACTGGCAGGACCGCACCAGCAAGCACATCGCATCGGACTGGCTGGCCAGGTACCCGCGGATCATCGGCCGTTGTGACGGTGCAGTGCTGCAGACCCAGCGGCTGCGTACGACCTGGCTCGTCGAACTGCTGAATGCAGGTATTCCGCTGAAGGTGATCCTCAAAGCATCGGGACTCGGGACCCTGCACAGCCTCTCGCGACACCTCGTCTTCCTCCACGACGTGCCCGAAGCGGAGGCATCCGATCTGTTGCGGGGGGCGGCGGCATGAGCAGGAAGAACCCGGGGGACAAACCCTGCCGGCGTACCGGCCTCGCCTTACGCCCTGCACCGCAGGCCCCCGGCCGTACCCTCAGCGACCGCGTTGTGAGGCAGGTCTTCGACCTCGTGCGCCACAGCGGAGTACTGGAACGCCTTCCCTCCAACGAGCACCGGCCAGGCCCGAAGGGCTTGCCGTTCCGCACAGTGCTGATCGGTCTGATCCTGTCGCAGTACATGGGCAAGAGCGCGAACATCAACGACGCATGGGAGACGCTCTTCTTCGCCCTGTCTCCGGGATCCAAAGCCCTCCTTGACGTTCCCGACGTCGACCTGCACATCCGCGAGGGCGCAACCCGAGAAGAAATCGACCGCGTCGCGCACCACCAGTACTCGACGTCGAAGCGCGTCTACCGGTCCTGGGCCTCGATGACCCGGCGCCTCGACCCGGCACCACACGACCGCCGCAAGCGGCTGTCGCTCAGCGAAGCCAAGAAGATCCGACGGAAGTGGAATGCCCGCGCCAATCAGGACACCGTGCGCAATCTGGAGGCCATCGCCCAGGATCTGGTTCTCGCTCCGGTGATGGCCTCCTACCGGCGCGGCGACTTCGCTCGGTGGCCTGGCCACATCGCGGTCGACGACACACCGGTTCCGGTCTGGGGCAAAGAGCCGGACTACCACCAGGACCGGGCCTCGCTTGAGATCACCGCCGGGATGTACGTGAAGGGAGGAGCGCAGAAGAAGTCGGGGCCCAGCGGCAAAGCTGCGGCCTCCACGAACACTGGCACCCAGCGCGGCACGGCGAACAAGCCAGCGACTCGCAAGACCAAGTCGGGACAGGGGAAGAAGGCCAAAGCGCCGGAGAAGAGGGAGTTCCGCTACGCCATGATGGCCGCGTTCCCGGGCCATGGCCATGGTGACCTCGCTGGCGCCTACCCGGCGGTCTGCCTCGGCATGATCCTTCACACCCCGGGCACCGAACCCGGCCCGGCCGCCCTGCGCGCCATCCAGCCGGCCTTCGAACGAGGCCTGGTCAAAGACCTGTTCTGCGCCGACCGGGGCATCACCCAGGCCAAGCCTCACAACCTGCATCTGCAGCTGCTCAAACTCGGCCTCAACGCGGTGAAGCACTACAACGACGACAAGGTCGACCGGCAGGGAGAGTTCCGCGGCATGCAGCTGGTTGGCGGCGAGTTCTACTGCCCGCTGATGCCCACCCCGCTCATCACTGCGGGCGCCACATACATCGACAGCCGCACGGACGAGGATCGCGCCCATGCACTCAACTTGATCCAGTCCCGGAAGGACTACCAGACCAAGATCAAGGAGTACGGGCCCGCAGGGGACCAGCGTCGGCAGTGCCCCGCCCTCGGGCCGCACGCCACGGTCACCTGCTACCGCCGGCCCCAGCCACGCCCGTCCACCGTCGTCGACCTCGACGCCCCCACTGTCCGTACCCCGGCAGCCCTGCCCACCATCCCCAGGCCCAAGCGGGACACCCCCGTCTACCCCGACATCTGCAGGGGGAAGAGCATCACCGTCCCGGGCACCGTGTTGGCCAAGTGGCGGCAGAAGTACCCCCTGTTCACCCCTCTGTGGCAGGAAGCCTGGTCCGGACTGCGCAGTCAGAACGAGGGCGGCAACGGCAACCTCAAGAAGTCCGCCCTCGACAGCATCGACAATCCCCAGCTCCGCCTGCCGCACGGACGCGTCGCACAGACCCTGCTCAATGCCGTCATCATCTTCGTGGCGAACCTCAGAGCCATCCGACGGTTCCTCCGCGACCAGGGCATCCAGCCCCGCAAAGCCAGCACGCAGAGCACCGCAACCCAACCCGGTGAGCCCTCCGACCCGCCCCAGGCGCGACCGCTTCCGACCGAGCGGGTCGAGCCTCCGCCACGCGAGTGACACGCCTCCGCCGCGCTCCACCCCCTGAAAACCCCACATGCCTGCGCCACGGCTACCAGCCGTCGCGCAGGCATGTCCTGTTTCCGCAGGTGAGAGGCACAGTACCTGGACCGCCACCGCCTCACCCCCTCATCGAGCCGATCACGAGGCCCAAGGCCCCAGAAACGACGAAAAACCGGTGAGTCACATGACTCAACCGGTAATTCGTGAACGCTTCGAGACGATCTCGTGAACGTCCTTTCGGTGTCCGAGGGGGGACTTGAACCCCCACGCCCGATAAAGGGCACTAGCACCTCAAGCTAGCGCGTCTGCCATTCCGCCACCCGGACTAGGTGATCGGCCCCGGTCTCCCGCGGCGACAAAGAAAACAATACCAGGGGTTTGGGGTGCCTCTCACCTGCATATTCGGTGGTCAGTGCGGTGTGGTGGGCGCACCCGAGGGGGCCGGGGAGCGTCGCGTACGGTCCGCAGTCGTGCGCGTACGGGCAGTGCTCCGGAGGTTCGCCGGGCGGCGTAACGGGCCTGGTGGGGGTGGCCGGGCTACCTTCGCGGACATGAGTGATCGCGGCTATCGGCGGCCCCGGACGCTGTCCCCCTTGCGTGAGTATCTGCGCGATACGTTCTGGTTCGCTCCGACGGTGGGGCTGCTGTGCTCCTTCGCGCTGTGGTGGGGCGTCTCGGCGCTCGATGCGGAGATCGTCACGCACCTGAAGGACGAGCAGGCGTACGAGGAAGTCGGCGATCTGATCAGGTTCGCCGACGATGCCAGGACCATCGTCACCACCGTCAGCTCGGCGATGATGACCTTCATCGGTGTGGTCTTCAGCATTTCGCTGGTGGCCGTGCAGATGGCGAGCGGTCAGCTCACGCCCCGGGTGGTGCGGATCTTCGTCAGGAGCCGGATCAGCAAGCTGACGCTGACGGTGTTCCTGGCGACGTTCGCGTTCTCGCTGCTGGTTCTGACCTCGTACGAGAGCGAGGGCGACCCGCGGCGGGTCACGTCCGTACCGCTTCTGCAGAGCATGCTGACGCTGGCCATGGTGGGCCTCAGTCTGTTGCTGTTCATCGCGTACGTGAGCTCGACGCTGCGGCTCATGCAGGTGGGGCCGGTCGTCGATCGCATCACCCATGAGTCCCTGCAGGTGCTCGGGCGGATGCCCGGTGGGGTGCGGGAAGAGCTGCCGCTCGGGGCGGAGACCGCTCGGATCGGGCACTCGGGGCGGGCAGGGGTGCTGCGCGAGGTGAATGTGGCGCGGCTGGTCCGGGCTGCTCGGCGGCAGGGGGTGGTGTTGCGGCTGATCCCGCGGATCGGGGACTTCGTGGTGCCGGGCACGCCGGTGCTGGCCGTTCATGGTGGGGCCGCTCCGCCGCGGCGGATGCTGAGGTACACGATCTCGGTGGGAGTCGAGCGCACATCGCAGCAGGATCTGGCCTTCGGACTGCGTCAGCTTTCGGACATCGCGCTGCGGGCGCTGTCCCCGGCGGTGAACGATCCCACCACCGCCGTGCAGTGCCTGGACCGGATCGTGCAGTTGCTCGCCGCCATGGTGCACCTGCCGCTCGGAGCGGTGCAGCACCGGGACGGGGCGGGTGCGGTGCGGCTTGTACAGGACGGACCGGAGTGGACCGATCTGGTGGATCTTGCCTTCGAGGAGATCCGGTGGTGCGCGACAAGGAGTCCGCAGGTGTCCCGGCGGATGCTGGCCGGGATCGACGATGTGGTGGCGCCGGCTCCGGAGGACCGGAAGGGCGCGCTGGTCAGGCACCGTGATCTCCTGGTGAAGGCCGTGGAGCGCACGGTGCCCGACGTCGCCGAGCGGGAGTTCGCGCTCTTTCCCGATCGTCAGGGGATCAGGTGAGGCGGGTGTTCCTCCTGGGAGTTACGGCATCAGGTGGTAGTCCGGGAAGTTGCCGGGGAGGCGCTCCCCTGCCGGGCCGTCCGTAACCGCCCTGACCAGCAGTTCGCCGCCCACGAAGGCCCCGCGCCAGGACGCGCCGAAGCCGCCGAAGAGTTCGTCCCGGTCGCCTCGGGAGCGGGGAGTGCCGTGGCCGGTCTTGAACGCACGGATCTGTGGGGCCAGGCGCTCGTACGTTGCCGGGTCGTCGGTCGAGAGCGTGGCCACCAAGGCGCCGTTCGAGGCGTTCATGGCGGCCAGGAGTTCCGCCTCCGTGTCGACGAGGACGATTGTGTCGACCGGGCCGAACGGTTCCGCGTGGTGGAGCGGTGAGGACGGGGGCGGGTTGAGGAGCGTGACCGGGTGGAGGTACGCGCTGGTGTCCTGACCCGGGAGGAAATGTGTGTCGGCCGTCGATCCTCGGTGGAGGGGGATCGCGCCCCGGTCGATGGCCTCCGTCACCTGATCGGCCAGTTCCTTGGCCTTCGCCGCGTTGATCAGCGGGCCGAAGTCCAGGCTGGGAAGCGGGGCTGCCGGGTCCGCCACCGCCAGGGGGTGGCCGGTGCTGAGTGAGCGGACGGCGGGGAGGTAGGCCGACAGGAACTCGTCGAACGCGCTGCGCTGGACGACGAAGCGGGGGTACGCGGTGCACCGCTGCTTGCCGTAGTCGAAGAGCTTCGGGATGACGGCGGTCAGGGACGGCCAGTCCGTGAAGTTCCAGATGCCCCAGGTGTTGAGCCCCTCCTGTTCGAGGATGTGCCGCTTACCGAGGTCGGCGACTTCGGTGGCGATACGGGCCCCGGTGTCCCGGCCGCCGACGAAGGAGACGCAGCCGATCTCGGGCGAGCGGACGAGAGCCGCGGAGAGTTCGCTTCCGCTGCCGCTGAGGAGGGTGAGCGGGATGCCCTCGCGGGCGGCGAGGGCGCAGGCCAGGGTGAGACAGGCGACGCCGCCGTCGGTCGGGGTCTTGGCGATGACCGCGTTGCCGGCCAGGGCCTGTACGAGCATCGCGTGGACCAGCACGGACATGGGGTAGTTCCAGCTGGCGATGTTCGAGACCGGGCCGGGGAGCGGGGTGCGGTCGGCCAGGAGGCGGTCGATGTTGTCGACGTACCAGCGGACACCGTCGATCGCGCGGTCCACGTCCGCCTGGGCGAGGCGCCAGGGCTTGCCGATCTCCCAGACGAGGAGGAGCGCGAGGAGTTCCCGGTGTTCGGTGAGCGCGTCGAGGGTGGCGGAAACGCGGGCGCTGCGCTCCGCGAGCGGGATGTGACGCCAGGCGCGGTGCTGGTCGAGGGAGGCCCGGACCGCCTGTTGGGCGGTCGGGGCGTCCAGGCGGGGCGGGCCCGCGATGGGGCTGCCGTCGACGGGGCTGGTGGCGGGGAGGGGGCGGCCGTCCTGCTGCCAGGACGAGGCCCAGAAGTTGAGGACCCGGTCGGCCTGGAATGCCTCGGGGGCGATGGTGAGGCAGCGTTGCCAGGCGTCCGACCAGGCTGTGCCCGGTTTGAGGGTGAGGGTGGGGGGTGGGGTGGGCTCGGTGGTGGGCGGGTTCG